>JAEZMT010000386.1 GCA_023442085.1 Pseudomonadota bacterium
GAGACCCTGATCTGGGCCGCCCGCAGCGCCGATTCGAAATACACCTTCAATTACGAGGCGCTGAAAGCCGGCAACGAGGATGTGCAGGTGCGCTCCGACTGGCTCTTCCCGCTCTGCACCGGGCAGGAGCGGCTGAAGGATGAGAAGGGCCGCAAGCTCCATCCCACCCAGAAGCCGGAGGCGCTGCTCGCCCGCGTGCTGCTCTCCTCCACCAAGCCCGGCGACGTGGTGCTCGACCCCTTCTTCGGCTCCGGCACGACCGGCGCGGTGGCGAAGCGCCTCAAGCGCTCCTTCATCGGCATCGAGCGCGAGGAGGCCTATGCGGAGGCCGCACGCCAACGCATCGCCGCCGTGGAGCCGCTGCCGGAAGAGGCGCTGGTCGCCCCGCCGAGCGCGCGGGAAGCGCCGCGCGTCGCCTTCTCGGCGCTGGTGGAGCGCGGCTTCGTCACGCCCGGCGCCGAACTCACCGATGCCAAGGGCCGCTTCCGCGCCGTGGTGCGGGCGGACGGCACCATTTCCCTCGCCGACAGCCCGAACGTGGGCTCCATCCACCGCGTGGGCGCCCTCGCCCAGGGGGCGGAGGCCTGCAACGGCTGGACCTTCTGGCACGTGGAAGAGGAAGGCCGCCGCCATCCCATCGACATCCTGCGGGCGCGCCTGCGGGCCGAGATGGGCATCGCCGCCGAGTAAGCCTTTTACGCTCAAGCGCCGCGCGGGCTTTGGTTTATTCGATGCCCCCATGCGCGAGCACCTTGCGCATGAGCGAGGGCAGCGCCTCCCCATCGAACCGATCCGGCGTCACCCAGCGGTGGCCCTCCGGCGCGGGCGTCGTAGCGGGCAGATCGGCGCGCAGCACCTTCAGCGTCAGCGCGAAATGGGTGAAGACGTGCTCCACCGCGCCGGGCAGCGCCCGCCAGCGCGCCTTTAGGGGGGCGTGGGCCTCGGGCGCGTCCGATTTAGGCCCCCACGGGGTGGAGGGAACTTCGGTCATCTTCGCCAGCAGCCCCTTGTCCGGCCGAGTGCGCAGCAGCACAGCGCCATCCGCCCGCACGGCGAGGAAAGCGACGCCCTCCCGCCTCGGCTTGTCGCCCTTGGGCGCCTTCACCGGATAGAGCGCGGCATCCCCCGCCGCCCGCGCCTCGCACGGCTCCATCCACGGGCAGAGCGAGCAGGCGGGCGAGCGTGGGGTGCAGATGGTGGCGCCGAGGTCCATCATCGCCTGCGCGAAATCGCCGGGGCGCTCAGCGGGGGTCAGGGCGGCGGCCAGCGCCTTGATTCGGGGTTTCGCGCCGGGCAGAGGCTCGGCCACCCGGTAAAGGCGGGACACGACGCGCTCGATATTGCCGTCCACCGGGCTCGCCTTGAGGTCGAAGGCAATGGCGGCAATGGCCGCGGCCGTATAGGGGCCGATGCCGGGCAAGGCGAGGAGGGCTGCCTCGTCGTCCGGAAAACGCCCGCCATGGCGCGCCACCACCGCCTGCGCGCAGGCGTGGAGATTGCGGGCGCGGGCGTAATAGCCGAGCCCCGCCCAGGCGGAGAGCACCTCCTCCAGCGGCGCGGCGGCGAGGTGGGAGACGGTGGGCCAGCGGGCGAGGAAGCCGGTGAAATACGGCCCCACCGCCTTCACCGTGGTCTGCTGGAGCATGATCTCGGAGAGGAAGACGTGGTAGGGGTCCGCCCTCCGGCCCGGCTCGGCGCGCCAGGGCAGGCGGCGACGGTGGCGGTCGTACCAGGCGAGGAGCGCGGCGGGGGCAGGCGTGCCGGGTTTGGCGCCGGGCTTTCCGGCACCGCTTGCGGCCGTGCGAGCGGCGGGGGAGGATGTCATGCGGCCAAGGTGGCCGCGCCCGCGTGCCGGGGCAAGAGCCTCGCCCACCCCTCTTTCCTTCGTGTGCCGGAAACGCCTTGAACACCTCGAACTTCACCCGTCGCCACCGTGGCCCGCGCCCCCTCGCCGATTTCGTCGCGCCAGGGATCAGCGACCTGTGCGGCCGCGCCGGCTTCTCCGTGGTGGAGGTGGTGACCCACTGGGACGAGATCGTCGGCCCCGACCTCGCGCCCCGCTGCATCCCCCTGAAGCTTCAATGGCCGCGGGAGGAGGGGGCGGCGGCGACCCTCGTGGTGCGGGTGGAGGGCGCCTATGCCATCGAGCTGCAATATGCCGCCGGCATCGTGGTGGAGCGAATCAACGCCTATTTCGGCTGGCGCTGCGTCGGCCGCCTGATGCTGCGCCAGGGCCCGGTGCCCCAGCGCCACACGCCGCCCCCCGTGCCGCCGAAGCCGGACAAGGCGACCGTTGCCGCCGTTCGGCACGAGATCGGCGCGTTCGAGGACGAGGCGCTGGCAGACTCCCTCGCCCGGCTCGGCGCGCTGGTGCGGCGCGAGCGCGGCGGCGGATAGGGAACGTTCACCCGTCCGTTATCTCAGGTGCGCGGCGCGGGCCTTTCCCGCCATAAGGGCGACATGATAGAGCGCGAAGGCTTGTTTGCAGGTTCGGCGGTGCGGTGCCGGACTGTTCCCGTTTCCCGTTCTGATGACCCTACGGAACCGGCGATGCGGCCAAGATCGGGGGAAGCCCCGGTCGCCAGCCGCCGGACCATTCGGAGATGTCCATGATTGTCGATCGCCGCCGTTTCCTGGTTGGAGCAGGCCTCGCCGCGATGGCGGCCGGGCTCGGCCTGCCGTTCTCCTTCGAACCGGCCGCGGCCCAGACCGTGGAGCAGGCCAAGCTGATCGCCCCCGAGGCGAGCCCGCTGCCGGAGAAGGCGCTGGGCAGCGCCACGGCGCCGGTGACCGTCATCGAATATGCCTCGATGACGTGCAGCCACTGCGCCGCCTTCCACACCGGCACCTTTCCCGAGCTGAAGAAGAAGTACATCGACACCGGCAAGGTGCGCTTCATCTTCCGCGAGTTCCCGTTCGAGCCGGTGGCCACCGCCGCCTTCATGCTCGCCCGCTGCGTGCCCGAGGACAAATATTTCCCCATGGTCTCGACCCTGTTCGAGACGCAGAAGACCTGGGCCTACAGCACCGACCCCGCCGCCGGCCTCCTCGCCGTCGCCAAGCAGGCCGGCATGAGCCAGGCCGATTTCGAGAAATGCCTCACCGACCAGCAGCTCGGCGAGAAGGTGCAGGAAAGCGCCCTCTACGCCAACAAGGAGCTGGGCGTGAACGCGACCCCCACCTTCTTCGTCAACGGCAAGAAGCTCTCCGGCGCCCTCGGCATGGCCGAATGGGACAAGGAACTGGCCCCGCTGCTCGCTGGCAAGTGAGTTTCGATGGTCTGATGCTGAAAGGCCGGCGCACTGCGCCGGCCTTTTTGTTTGGTTGGCCTTCGCTCAGTCGCCTCGCGGGCTTTCACGTTGCTCCCGCTCAGTCGCCGCGCGGGCTCTTTAGCTGCCTTCGCTCAAGCGCCGCGCGGGCTTCAAGCGGCGCGGAGCTTCTTCTCCACATAGCGGCTTTCCTGCGTGCGCCCGCCATAGCCATAGGCATCCGCCTTCACCTCGCGCACGAGGATGTAGCTCTCCTCATCCAGCTCCGGCAGCAGGCCGGACATGGCGGCGAAGACCGCCTCCAGATAGGCGGCCTTCTCGTCCTTGGTGTTGGTGCCGTCCACCACGAGGATGTCGAGGGAGAAAGACGAGCGCCGCTTCGCGCTCAGCGCTTCCCCGCCCACGAACCAGTGCTCCGCCGGCACGAAGGAAACGGCCACCGCCGTCAGCTTCGGGTCCTTGCGCAGGATGCGGGCGGTGAGGTCGGACAAGGTGGCGGCGACCTTAACGGCGAGGGCGTCGTCCGGGGCGCCGGACAGCTTCACGTTCAGGATGGGCATTTTGACCTCCATCGGCGCGATGCATCGGCACCGGCTGCGATGGCTGTTTGTAGGACTCCCGAACTCATGAGAAAAATTGAATTCTAAAATCCCAGAGATTTGCTAACCTCATACCATGATCCGCAATCTCGACCTCGACCTCATCCGCAGCTTCGCCGCCGTCGTGGACCTCGGCTCAATCTCGGCGGCGGCGCGCAAGGTGGGGCGGAGCCAGTCGGCGGTGAGCTTGCAGATGGATCGCCTCGCTGAATCGGTGGGCTTCTCGCTGCTGGAGCGGCGCGGGCGAGCGGTGTCGCCGACCCCGCGCGGTGCCGCCTTCCTGGAGGATGCGCGCCGCCTGCTTGACCTCAATGACCGGGTGCTGACCCAGCACGTCCACGGCGCCTTCGCGCAGCCGCTGCGGCTCGGCTTCCTTCAGGACGTGGGCGAGCAGGTGCTCCAGCGCATCCTCTCCCGCCTCTCGGCGAGCTTCCCGCAGGCGCCCATTACCGTGCGCATCTGCACCACCTCCACCATGCTCGACATGCTGCGCGCCGAGGAGCTGGACGTGGCCGTGGGCTTTCGCAGCGAAAGCGAGCTGCCGGCGTCGCTTCTGCTGCGCGAGCCCATGGTGTGGATCGCCGCGCGCCAGCTACGGCTCGACCGGGAGGCGCCAGTGCCCCTCGTGCTGTTCGAGCACCCGTGCTCCTGCCGCACGGCGGCCATCGCCGCGCTGAACGCCGCCGGGCGGCCCTTCCGCATCGCCTTCACCAGCCCCAGCCTGCCGGGCCTGATGGCGGCGGTGGGGGCGGGCATGGGCGTCACTGTGCGCTCGCCGCGCGCGCTCAGGCCCGACCTCGCCATCGTCGCCGACCTCGACCGCGCGGCGCTGCCGGACATGGAATTCCTGCTCTACACCCGCCCCGGCACCCGCCCGCCGGCCCTCCAGAAGGTGGAGGAGGTGCTGCAGGAGGAGTTGCGGCGCGAGCATCCGCTCTACGCCGTGGCGTGAGGCGCCCCGGGGCGCCCCACACTCCCGCAAGCTTCAGTGCTGGTGGCCGCCGGCCGCCGGTGCCGGATCGCCCGCCTTGGCGCCGAGGCCGCGCACCTGATAGCTCACATCCACCTTTCCGGCCGTCTCGAAGGTGAGGGTGCCCGTCACCACCTCGCCCTCCTTCAGCGGCGCGTCGAGGTTCATGAACATGAGGTGATAGCCGCCGGGGGCGAGGTCCACGGTCTTGCCGGGCGGGATTTCGAGGCCGCTCGCCAGCTGGCGCATGGTCATGACGCCGCCGTTCATGGCCATCTCATGGACCTGCACCTCGCCGGCGCGGGCGAAGGTGCCGCCGGTGAGGCGTTCCGGCGTCGTGCCGGTGTTGGTGATGCGCAGGAAGCCGCCGGCCACCTTGGCGCCGCCGGGGGTCGCCCGGCTCCACGGCGCCTCGATCACCAGCGCCCCGGCCTTCACCTGCGGGGCGGCGGCCGCCGCATTGGCCGCGGAGATGCGGAGCACCGGCGCGGGGCTGGCGAGCTTCTCGCCCTCGGCCTTCGCCACCTCGACCCAGCGGTGCTCGCCCTTTTCGCAGGTCTGGACGACGGGGATCGGCACCGGGCGGGCGCCGGCTTCGGGGGCGAGATAGGCGATGAAGACGAACTCGTCATAGAAATCGTCCGGCAGCGCGCCGCCGCTCCAGGTGATGGAGCGCACGCCGTCCTTCACCTCCTTGCCATGGAAGGCATAGGCGCGGTCATAGGGGCCGGCCTGCGTCTTCACCGTCCAGCCGGCCTTGGGCATGGGCTTGGCGGCAACGAGTCCATCGGGGATGGTCACCGTCAGCGCGGTGGTGGGCGAACCCTGGCAGCCGTGGCCGACCTTGAGCACGGCCTTGTAATAGCTGCCCACCGGGGCCTCGGCCTTTTCCAGCGTGACATGGGCGGCGGCAGGCGTCGCAAGAAGGGCGGCGGGGAGGACGGCCGCGGCGAGGGCCGGGCCGAGACGGGAAAAACGGCTCATGGAGTGTCCTTGGGATCGGCACGCGCGCGCGTCTGGCGCGGCGGGCGGTGCAGCAACGGGTGGCGTTCGGCTGTCGCTCAGACCCGGGCGGGCGGCCCGGTGGCGTGAAACCCAAGCGCGGCGCTGCCGCCGCGCCCCAGCCCGTCGCGCACGGCGAAGACGGCTGCGCTGATCCGCAAAAGCGGCTTCGTCAGGCTCCCGGCCGCCCCGTCGAGGCTTGGCATCGGCACCGCGGCGGCACAGCCGAGCACGCAGCACAGGGCATCCGGGGCATGGGACCCGTCCGGGCCGTCGGGCGTCCCGCCGGCACACAGGAGCCCAACGTCGGTCGCCAACGTCCGGCCGGCATGCTCCGCCGTCGCCGCCCCGCCGAGCACCAGCTGGGCGACGAGCAGATAGGCGAGCGCCAGAGGCACGAGGGCGCGGCGCCAGAACGGAAGCCGTGACGGAGGCCGAAGCATGGGTATCGGCTTAAGACCACAGCCGCCGGCCGGCAAGCTGCGTGGGGGTGGATGATGTCGCACCCACGCCATCCCGCCGCCGGGCTGGAAGGCTGGACAGGGGGCTGCGGACCCGGCACCCTTTTCCCATCGTTCGGTCCGGGACTGCCCCATTTCGAGCCCGGCGGAGATTGCCGCGATGACCAGCACACAGCCGACCCTGAAGGCCGCGCCCGCCTTCCCGTTCGACAATTCCTATGCCCGCGACCTCGCCGGCTTCTATGCGCCCGTCCTGCCCACCCCGGTGGAGGCGCCGGCGCTGGTGAAGGTCAATACCGCCCTGGCCGAGCTGCTGGGCCTCGACCCAGCCGATCTCGCGACGCCTGAAGGCGTCGCTGTGTTCGCCGGCCTCGCCGTGCCGGAGGGGGCGGAGCCTATCGCGCTCGCCTATGCCGGGCATCAGTTCGGCCATTTCTCGCCGCAGCTCGGCGATGGCCGCGCCATCCTGCTCGGCGAGGTGGTGGGGCGCGACGGGCTGCGCCGCGACATCCAGCTGAAGGGCTCCGGCCCGACGCCCTTCTCGCGCCGGGGCGACGGGCGGGCGGCGCTCGGGCCGGTGCTGCGGGAATACATCGTCAGCGAGGCCATGGCGGCGCTGGGCATCCCCACTACGCGGGCGCTCGCGGCCGTGACCACGGGCGAGCCGGTGCTGCGCGACCGGGCGCTGCCGGGCGGCGTGCTGGCGCGGGTGGCGGCGAGCCATATCCGCATCGGCACCTTCCAGTTCTTCGCCGCGCGCAAGGCGTTCGACGCGGTGAAGCAGCTCGCCGACTACACCATCGCCCGCCACTATCCCGACCTCGTGGGGGCGGAGAACCCCTATCTCGCGCTGCTCGACGGCGTGATCGGCCGGCAGGCGGCGCTGGTGGCCCGCTGGCTGTGCGTGGGCTTCATCCATGGGGTGATGAACACGGACAACATGTCGGTCTCGGGCGAGACCATCGATTACGGCCCCTGCGCCTTCATGGACGCCTACGACCCCAACACCGTCTTTTCCTCCATCGACGAGATGGGCCGCTATGCCTATGGCAACCAGCCGGACATCGCCCACTGGAACCTTGCCCGCCTCGCCGAATGCCTCATCCCCATCATGGGCGAGGACCGGGAGGCCGCCATCGCCGCCGCAAACGCGGCGCTGGGCACCTTCCCCGCGCGCTTCTATGCGGCCTACCACGCCGGCCTCTGCGCCAAGATCGGCCTGCCGGAGGCCGGCGAAGAGGACGTGGCGCTGGCCCATGACCTTCTCAATGTGATGATCGGCTCCAAGGCCGACTTCACCCTCACCTTCCGCCGCCTCGGCGCGCTGGCGGAGGATGCGGAAGCCGGCGGGCCGGTGCGCGACCTGTTCCTCGACCGGGACGCCTTCGACGCCTGGGCCACCCGCTGGCGCGCACGCCTCGCGGAGACGGGGCGTAGCGGTGCCGACATCCGCGCCGGGATGGATGCGGTGAACCCGCTCTTCATCCCCCGCAACCATCTGGTGGAAGAGGTCATCACCGCCGCCATCGAGCGCGGCGACCTCGGCCCGTTCGAGCGGCTGAACACGGTGCTGGCGCGGCCCTATGACGAGCAGCCGGACTTCGCGGCGTATGCGGGCCTGCCGCCGTCCATGGAGGGGTACCGGACGTTCTGCGGGACGTGAGGGGGGGCCTCCCTCTCCCCTTGCGGGAGAGGGCCGGGGTGAGGGGTATCGCGCCGCCCGGAACCGACATCGGACGTGCGGAGGCAGCCCCCTCACCCCCAACCCCTCTCCCGCGAGGGGAGAGGGAGCAGCGTCGCCCCATCGCTCGTCCGTGCCGCACAGCCCAAAAGAAAAGGGCGCGGCTGAAGCCGCGCCCTCTCTCATTTCGGGACCGGTGGATGGATCAGAAATCCATGCCGCCCATGCCGCCCATGCCGCCGCCGGGCATGGAGGGCATACCGGAGTCCTTCTTCGGCAGCTCGGCCACGAGCGCCTCGGTGGTGACGATCAGGGCCGCGATGGAGGCGGCGTCCTGGAGGGCGGTGCGCACGACCTTGGCCGGATCGACGATGCCGGCGGTGATCATGTCCACATACTCTTCCGTCTGGGCGTTGAAGCCGAAGGACGGGTCGTTGGACTCCTGCACCTTGCCCACCACGATGGAGCCTTCCACGCCGGAATTTTCGGCGATCTGGCGGATGGGGGCCTCAAGGGCGCGCAGGACGATCTTGATGCCGGCCTTGATGTCGGGGTTGTCGGAGGTGACGTTCTCCACCGCCGCCTTGGCGCGGAGCAGGGCGACGCCGCCGCCGGGGACGATACCCTCTTCCACCGCGGCGCGGGTGGCGTTGAGCGCGTCGTCCACGCGGTCCTTCTTCTCCTTCACCTCGACCTCGGTCGAGCCGCCGACGCGGATCACCGCGACGCCGCCCGCGAGCTTGGCCAGACGCTCCTGGAGCTTCTCGCGGTCGTAGTCCGAGGTGGTCTCCTCAATCTGCGCCTTGATCTGGTTCACGCGGGCCTCGATGTCGGCCTTCTCGCCGACGCCGTCCACGATGGTGGTCTTTTCCTTCTCGAGGATGACCTTCTTGGCGCGGCCGAGCTGGGCGATCGTCACGTTCTCGAGCTTGATGCCGAGGTCCTCGGAGATCACGGTGCCGCCGGTGAGGATGGCGATATCCTCAAGCATCGCCTTGCGGCGATCACCGAAGCCGGGAGCCTTCACGGCCGCGACCTTCAGGCCGCCGCGCAGCTTGTTCACCACGAGGGTGGCGAGCGCCTCGCCTTCCACGTCCTCGGCGATGATGACGAGGGGACGGCCGGTCTGCACCACGGCCTCGAGGACCGGCAGGATCGGCTGGAGGCCGGAGAGCTTCTTGTCGAAGATCAGCAGGAAGGGCTCTTCCAGGTCGGCGATCATCTTCTCCGCATTCGTGATGAAATAGGGAGAGAGATAGCCGCGGTCGAACTGCATGCCCTCGACCACTTCGAGCTCGGTCTCGGCGGTCTTGGCTTCCTCGACGGTGATGACGCCTTCGTTGCCCACGCGCTGCATGGCGCCGGCGATCATCTCGCCGATGGAGGCATCGCCGTTGGCAGAGATGGTGCCGACCTGCGCCACTTCGGCGGAGGACGAGACCTTCTTGGCGCGGCCCTTGATGTCGGCGATGGCCGCGGCGACGGCGAGGTCGATGCCGCGCTTCAGGTCCATCGGGTTCATGCCGGCGGCGACCGACTTGGCGCCTTCCTTCACGATGGCCTGGGCCAGAACGGTGGCGGTGGTGGTGCCGTCGCCGGCGAGGTCGTTGGTCTTGGAGGCGACCTCACGCACGAGCTGGGCGCCGAGATTCTCGAACTTGTCCTCAAGCTCGATCTCCTTCGCCACCGACACACCGTCCTTGGTGATGCGGGGGGCGCCGAAGCTCTTCTCGATCACCACGTTGCGGCCCTTGGGACCGAGGGTGACCTTCACGGCGTTGGCGAGGATGTCGACACCGCGCAGCAGCTTCTCGCGCGCGTCGGAGGAGAATTTTACTTCTTTGGCAGCCATCACGGCCTCCTTGTAATTCTGTTTCGAGGAACCGGCTCAGAAGCGCGGACGACACATCACTTGGCGATGACGCCGAGGATGTCGCTTTCCTTCATGATGAGCAGGTCCTGGCCGTCGATCTTGACCTCGGTGCCGGACCACTTGCCGAACAGCACGCGGTCGCCGGCCTTCACGTCGAGGGGGACGAGCTTGCCGCTCTCGTCACGGGCGCCGGCGCCCACCGCGATCACCTCGCCCTCCTGGGGCTTTTCCTTGGCGGTGTCGGGGATGATGATGCCGCCGGCGGTCTTCTGCTCGGCTTCGATGCGCTTGACGACCACGCGGTCGTGCAGAGGACGGAAGGACATGGGTCGTTACCTCTTTCGGGGGAGCGCGAGCCTTGGCCCGCCGTTCTGGCACTCCCGGATGAGGAGTGCCAAGCTCGCCGCGGAGATAAGGGCCCCTGCCACCCACGTCAAGGCGCGCCGCAGCAATCGACAAGCTAGCAAAGCGGTAACGAGCCGTGGGATAAGCTCATCTGCAGCTGGGGCTTGACGGCGGACGGCGGCGGATGCGGACGCCATCGACGCCGACGGCGCAAGCCTTTATGGTCGGGGCGACCGGCTGGGTGGTCGCATTCTTGTTCCAGGCGGCGGGAGGCCTCGGAAAGCACATGACGAAGATGGTTGCGGAATCCAAGTCTGCTTTATCCAGGCCTGCTTTCGGGCGTTCTGCTATTGGGCGTTCTGTTCTCGGGCGGCAGCGCGCCGCCCTCGCCGGCGCCGCCCTCACCGTGCTGGCCCTGGGCCTCGCCGGCTGCGAAACCACGCCACCCGCGCCGCCGCCGCCCGCGCGCCCGGTCTATACCAGCCCGATCGCGCCCGACCGCCTCGTCGGCCGCTGGGGCCTCGCCGCCTACCACCGGCCGGACGACGCCACCCGCACCGAGGCGCAGGCCAAGGCGTCCTGCGGCAACAATCCCTATGTCATTACCGCCGGCACCAATGGCGGCGTGATGATGTATCTCGCCGACGACAACAAGCTGACCGAGCTGGTCTCCAAGCAGGTGGGCAACGGCCCGGTCTATATCGGCCCGCCCGATGACCCGGCCGGCGGCGAGCGCGACCGTCAGGTGGTGCGCTTCGACAACAACATCCTGGTGCTGCGCTTCGTCGATCCGGAAGTGGCCAAGCGCTACGGCACCATGGTCTACGTGCGCTGCTCGTAGGGCAGGGCGCCCAGGCGCCCCTTTACGTCTGACACTCAGCGCCCAAGGGCGCCGAAGTTCCGCTCTGCTCAGCGCCCAAGGGCGCTGAAGTTGCGCTCTGCTCAGCGCCCGAGGGCGCTGAGCATGGCCGACCCCCGGTTGGTGGGGTCGAAGACGTGCAGGCCCAGTTCCTCGGCCAGTTCCCGGAAGGCGGCGATGCCGCGCACGGAATTGCCCCGCGCATCGAGCCGGGGCGAATAGGTGGCGATGCCGAGCTGGCGGTTGACCACGCCCAGGATGCCGCCGCCGACCCCGCTCTTCGCCGGCACCCCCACGTCGAACGCCCAGTTGCCGGCGAAATTGTACATGCCGCAGGTGAACATCACGGCGAGGGTGGAGCGCACCGCATCCACCGCGAACACCGTCGTGCCGGTGAGCGGATCCTCGCCGATATTGGCGAGCGTCGCGCCCATGCGGGCGAGGTCGGAGGCCGTCACCAGAATGGAGCACTGGCGGAAATAGAGGTCGAGCGTCGCGTCCACGTCGGCGGTCAGCGCCCCGGCGCTGGTGAGCAGATGCGCGATGCCGCGATTGCGGTGGGCCGTCTCCGCCTCCGAGCGGAACACCGCCTCGTCCACGAGCAGCCGCCGCCCGGCCGCCGCCGAGAAGCGGTCCAGCACGAAATCCAGCGCCGCGTCGCCCAGATGCTCCACGAGCAGCCCCGAGACGGTGATGGCCCCGGCGTTGACCATGGGGTTGAACGGGCGGTTGGTGTCGGCGTCGAAGACGATGGCGTTGAAGGCGTCCCCGGAGGGCTCCACGCCGACGCGGGAAAGCACCTTCTCCCGCCCGGCCACCTCAAGGGCGAGACAGAAGGCAAATGCCTTGGAAATCGACTGGATGGTGAACGCCACGTCGGCATCCCCGACCGCCACCACCTCACCCGTCACCGAAACTGCGGCGATGCCGAAACGGTCGGGGTCCACCAGCGCCAGTTCGGGGATGTAGTCGGCGAGCGCGCCGGAGGTGTCGGCGCGGCTGCGCTCAAAGGTATGCCGCACCACCGTCTCCAGCCCGGAGCCGGCCGACATCGCAGGTGCCCCGTGCGTCGGGCTCAAATCCATCCTCTTCCCCCTTGGCGACCGCGATCGCGGTCCATGCGTCGCACCGTGCTGGCGATGAGCCAAGCACAAGACGTGCCATGGCGCGCGACCGGGCCGACCCAGACCGTTGGGCCGCAAGGAGAAAGCTACATAGACTGGAATTAGTCCATTTCAAATTCTTTCATTCATCAGAATAGTTATCGTTTTGATTAAATCCAATATTCCCCGCCACGCTCCACCGCATATTGCCCCAAGGGTACGGGATTAATAAAACCGAGCTGAGTAGTCTTAATTGTGTCGAGCCCCGCGATGCCCGCTTTTACACGTCTTCCCGATGTCCGACATCGCCCGGGGAAGGGTTCGTCTCTTGGCGCAAGCCGGCATCGTCTGGAGGCGCGACGGTTCTCGACGCTTGCGCTGACAGCGGGATCGCTGCTGGCGACCTCGGCGCTGGTGATGCCGTTCGCTTTCGGAACCGCGCAGGCGCAGGAATCCCAGCCCTCCATCGCGCTGCCCACGGTAAACGTGGAAGGCGTGGCCGAGACCGCCTGGGGTCCGGTGGACGGCTATGTGGCGACCCGCTCAGCCGCCGGCACCAAGACCGATACGCCGCTGATCGAAACGCCCCGCTCCATCTCCGTCGTCACCCGGCAGGAGATGGACGACCGCGCGGTTCAGAACGTGATCGACGCGGTCTCCTACACGGCGGGCGTCGTCACCGGCGCCTATGGCTATGACCCGCGCTTCGACGACATCTATCTGCGCGGCTTCGCGGTGACCTCGCGCGGCGACTTCCTCAACGGCCTCTCCCAGGGCTCCGGCAACTTTGCCTACTGGCGCACCGAGACCTACGGGCTGGAGCGCATCGACGTCATCAAGGGTCCGGCGAGCGTGCTCTACGGGCAGACGGTGCCGGGCGGCCTCATCAACCGCATTTCCAAGATGCCGGTCGAGACGCCCTTCGCCGAGGTGGAGGGACAGATCGGCGCCCCGGGCTGGTATCAGGCCGGCTTCGACGTGGGCGGAAAGGCGACGCAGGACGGCAATGTCCTCTACCGCCTCACCGGCGTCGCGCGCGCCGCGGACGGGCCCATCGACTACACCACCAACAACGAGCTGTTCCTGGCGCCGTCCGTCACCTTCAAGGACGACAAGACGCGCCTCACCGTGCTCGCCAACATCCTCGACATCCGGCTGCCGTCGAGCATCTATTATTACCAGACGCCGACGCTGCTCACGAAGATCCCCATCGGCACGACCTACAACGCCCTGAAGCAGACGCAGGAGCAGGTCGGGTACATCCTCGACCACGACTTCAACGATGTATTCAGCGCACACCAGAACGTACGCTACGGCCATATCAAGAACCACAGCTTCTGGGCGTTCCCCACCGGCGTGCAGAACGGCCCGCTGGTGGAGATTTCCGCCAGCAACTACCGCGAGATTCTCGACACCTTCCAGGCCGACAATCAGGTGACCGCGAAGTTCACCACCGGCGGGTTCAACCACAAGGTCATCGGCGGGGTCGACTTCCTTCTGGCCGAATCCACCTATTGGTACGACACCGGCTACAACACGGTGCCGATCAACCTGCTCAACGCCAATGTGCCGAACCTCGTGGTGATGCCGCCCAACACCATCGCGTCGGGCGGCGCGCTGTCGCAGGTGGGGCTCTATGCGCAGGATCAGGTGTCGTTCGGCAACGGATGGCACTTCACCTTCGGTGGCAGGCAGGACTTCGCCACCACCGACCAGACCTATGCCGGCCTCACCACCGCCTCGCGCGATGACAGCGCCTTCACCTGGCAGGCCGGCCTGCTCTACGAGTTCGCCAACGGCGTCTCGCCTTATGTGAGCTACGCCACGTCCTTTCTGCCGTCCCTCAATGTGGACGCCAACGGCCAGCTGCTGCAGCCTTCCACCGGCGAGCAGTATGAGGTGGGCATCAAGTTCCAGCCCAAGGGCGGCCGCAGCTTCTTCACCCTCGCCGCCTACCAGATTACCCAGAACAATTATGCCGTGCCTGACCCGAACACCTTTGTCTACAGCGCGGTCGGCGACGTGCGGGTGCGGGGCTTCGAGGCGGAGGCGCTGGTGGAGATGGCCGAGGGCCTCGACCTCACCGCGGCCTACACCTTCACCCAGGGCACCATCATCGACAGCGCCGACATCGCGACGATCGGCAAGACGCCCATCAACATGCCGTCGAACGTAGCGTCGCTCTGGCTCAAATACACGTTCCAGGACGGGCCGTGGAAAGGCTTCGGCCTCGGCGCGGGCATCCGTTACGTCGGCGGGTTCTGGTCCAGTAACGACAACGTCTACCAGAACCCCGCCCAGTTCCCGGTGGACGCGGCGCTCTATTACGCGAAGGACAATTGGAGCCTCCAGCTCAATGGCAAGAACGTCTTCGGCCAGGAGCAGGCGCTCCTGAACGAGGGCTATTGGTACTGGCAGCAGGGGCGGACCGTGGTGGCCACGGCCAAGGTCCGCTGGTGAGCCCGCCCGCGAAGACCGCCGCCCGCCGCTTCAGCCTGCGGCCGGCGCTGGTGTGGGCGCACCGCATACTCGGCCTGTCCACCGCGCTGTTCCTGGTGATCGCCGGGCTCACGGGCAGCGTGCTCGCCTTCCACCACGAGCTGGACGAATGGCTGAACCCTTCGGCCTACCGTGCCACGGCGGTGGGCACGCCGCTCGCGCCGGAGGCTTTGGCGCGGGCCATCGAGGCCGGCCATCCCGATCGGCGGGTCTGGTACATGTCGCTGGAGAGCGAAGCCGGCCACGCCGCCAGCGCCGCCGCCCTCGGCCGCATCGACCCCGCCACCGGCGAGGCGGTGCCTCTCCCCGCCGATGTCTTTCAGGTGGACCCAGTGAGCGGCGAGGTATTGGCGGCGCGCCTGTGGGGGGCGTGCTGCTTCTCCTCGCTCAACATCATCCCCTTCCTCTACGAATTCCACCACAACCTCAGCCTGCCCGGCGTCTACGGCATCCTGCTCATGGGCGGGGTGGCGATCCTCTGGCTGGTGGACGGCTTCGTCGGCTTTGCGCTGACCCTGCCGCGCGGGCGGCCCTTCCTCGCCAAGTGGCGCGCGGCCTTCGCCATCAAGGGCGGCAGCGCCTTCCGCCTCAATCTCGACTGGCACCGCGCGGCCGGGCTCTGGCTGTTCGTGGTGCTGATCGCCCTCGCCATCTCCTCAGTGGCGATGAACCTGCGGCGGGAGGTGATGGAGCCGGTGGTGAGCCTGTTCTCGCCGCTCACGCCCACGCCCTTCTCCCAGCCGCCGCGAGAGAAGCTCGCCGAGCGCACCCTCTCCTTCGATACCATGCTGGAGACGGGGCTGAAGGAAGCCCGCGCGCGCGGCTGGCAGGAGCCGGCGAGCGAGATCTTCTTCTCGCCCCATTACGGCGTGTTCGGCGTCGCCTTCGGCGACCACGACGACCCCATGGACACGCGCTGGCTCTACTTCGACGGCGAGACGGCGGCCTTGCGCACCGTCATCATCCCCGGCGTCGGCACGGCCGGTGACGTCTTCCTCCAGCTCCAGTTCCCCATCCATTCGGGCCGCGTCTTCGGCCTCGCGGGGCGCATCATCATCGCCGTGATGGGCGTGGTCATCGCCGGCCTCGCCATCACCGGCGTCGCGGTATGGTGGATGAAGCGCAAGGGGCGCGTGGGGCGCAAGGCCAAGACGCGGGTAGGGAAGGCGCGGGCTGCGGGGGCCGGCGCCCGGACGAAGGCGATGCCGGCGGAGTGAGGTGGGGTTAAGCCCTCACTCGTCCATCTTCAGCGCGGCGATGAACGCTTCCTGCGGAATCTCCACCTTGCCGAACTGGCGCATCTTCTTCTTGCCTTCCTTCTGCTTGTCCAGAAGCTTGCGCTTTCTCGTGATGTCGCCGCCGTAGCACTTGGCGGTTACGTCCTTGCGCAGGGCCTTGATGGTCTCGCGGGCAATGATCTTGGCGCCGATGGCGGCCTGGATGGGGATGTTGAACAGATGCTGGGGGATGAGATCCTTCAGCTTCTCGCACATCACCCGGCCGCGCGCCTCGGCCCTGGTGCGGTGGACCAGCATGGAGAGGGCGTCCACCGGCTCGCCATTGACGAGGATGGACATCTTCACGAGGTCGCCGGGGCGGTATTCGGTGATCTGATAGTCGAACGAGGCGTAGCCCTTGGAGATGGACTTCAGCCGGTCGTAGAAATCGAACACCACCTCGTTCAGCGGCAAGTCATAGGTGACCATGGCGCGCGCGCCCACATAGGTCAGTTCGATCTGGTTGCCGCGCCGGTCCTGGCAGAGCTTGAGCACCGAGCCGAGATAATCGTCCGGGGTGAGGATGGTGGCGCGGATCCACGGCTCGTGGATCTCCTCGATCTTCACCACATCCGGCATGTCCGCCGGATTGTGCAAATCGATGGTCGTGCCGTCCGTCATCTCGATCTGGTAGATGACCGAGGGGGCGGTGGCGATGAGGTCGAGGTTGAACTCGCGCTCCAGCCGCTCCTGGATAATCTCCAGGTGCAGCAGCCCGAGGAAGCCGCAGCGGAAGCCGAAGCCGAGCGCGGCGGAGGTCTCCATCTCGAAGGAGAAGCTGGCGTCGTTGAGGCGCAGCTTGCCCATGGCGGCGCGCAGATCCTCGAACTGCGCCGCATCCACCGGGAACAGGCCGCAGAACACCACCGGCTGGGCCGGCTTGAAGCCCGGCAAGGCGGCCTCGGTCTGGCGCTTGTCCTCGGTGATGGTATCGCCGACGCGGGTGTCCGCCACTTCCTTGATGGAGCCGGTGAGGAAGCCGATTTCGCCCGGGCCCAGCTCGGTGAGCGTTACCATCTTGGGGGTGAACACGCCCACGCGGTCCACGTCATAGACGGCGCCGGAGCCCATCATCTTGATGCGCTGGCCCTTCTTCAGGACGCCATCGACGATGCGCACCAGCACGACCACGCCGAGATAGGTGTCGTACCAGGAATCCACCAGCAGCGCCTTCAGCGGGGCCTCACGGTCGCCCTGGGGTGGCGGCAGGCGGGTGACGATGGCTTCCAGCACCTGATCGACATTGAGGCCGGTCTTGGCGGAGATGCCGATGGCGTCGGACGCGTCGAGGCCGATCACGTCCTCGATCTGCGCCTTCACCTTCTCCGGCTCGGCGGCGGGCAGGTCCACCTTGTTGAGGACCGGGACGATGTCGTGGTTGTTGTCGATGGCCTGGTAGACGTTGGCCAGCGTCTGCGCCTCCACGCCCTGGGAGGCGTCCACCACCAAGAGCGAGCCCTCCACGGCGGCGAGGGAGCGGTTCACCTCATAGGCGAAGTCCACGTGGCCGGGGGTGTCGATGAGGTTGAGGACGTAGGTCTCGCCGTCCTGCGCCTTGTAGGAGAGGCGCACGGTTTGCGCCTTGATGGTGATGCCGCGCTCGCGCTCGATATCCATGTTGTCGAGCACCTGCTCCGTCATCTCGCGCTCGGAGAGCCCGCCGGTCATCTGGATGAGGCGGTCGGCGAGGGTCGACTTCCCGTGGTCGATATGGGCGACGATGGAGAAGTTGCGGATGTGCTTCTGGGCGGTGGCGGTCATCCGCGCCGCATAGCATCGGCGCGGGGCGGCCACAAGGCGAAGGGCGTGCGGAGGGACCGATGGCCGTGCCGGGGGAGCCGGCCAGCCCCCTCATCCGTCACGCGGCTGGCGCCGCGCGTCACCTTCTCCCACGAGGGAAGAAGGGAAAAGGCCGATCCTCTAATCTATCACTGGATAGTCCCGCATCGAACGTTCG
Source organism: Pseudomonadota bacterium (assembly GCA_023442085.1). Classification (GTDB taxonomy): domain Bacteria; phylum Pseudomonadota; class Alphaproteobacteria; order Rhizobiales; family Xanthobacteraceae; genus Xanthobacter. The sequence continues at coordinate 17,896 of JAEZMT010000386.1, forward strand.
AGCCCCTCTCCCCTTGCGGGAGAGGGTTGGGGTGAGGGGTGTGGCTCCGTTTGAACCGGCGCCTGGGAGACCAGAGCC
>JAEZMT010000414.1 GCA_023442085.1 Pseudomonadota bacterium
TTCCTCACCGGCATCCGCCACATGGACGTGCAGAACCTGTTCGACGCCGCAGGGCTGGAGGTGGTGCTGCGGCGGCATCCGCAGGTCGTGGGCTTCACCTGCGGCCATGTGCACCGGGCGGTGACGACCACCTTCGCCGGTATCGCCGCCACCATCGCCCCCGCGCCGGCCCATTCCGTGAGCCTCGCACTCGACCCAGCCGCGCCGCCCACTTTCCATATGGAGCCGCCCAGCCTGTCGCTGCATCTGTTCGCGGAGGGGCGGCTCGTAACCCATCGCAGCTTCATCGGCGGCTTTTCCGGCCCGCATCCCTTCTTCGGGCCGGACGGCAGGGCCATCGGCACGCCGCAGTGAGCGCCACCAACAAAAAGCCCCGGTCGAGCCGGGGCCTTTCAGTCGGGGAGGATAGGGTCAGCCGGCCTCAGCCGCCGGCCATGGGCAGCGGGATCGGGGCCGGGCCGGCCGCGGTGCTGCGCGAGGCCGTGTGCTGCGCCACGCGATCGGCATAGGGCAGCTCCAGCCGCTCCCACACGTCCGACAGAGCAGTCGCCAGATGGGCGATGAGCGCATCGTCATGGAACGGAGTGGGGGTGATGCGCAGGCGCTCCGTGCCACGCGGAACGGTGGGGTAATTGATGGGCTGGATGTAGATGCCGTACTCGGCGAGCAGCAGGTCCGAGGCCATCTTGCAGGCCTTGGCATCGCCCACCATCACCGGGACGATGTGGGTAGGCGTCTCCATCTGCGGCAGGCCGGCGGCGGCCAGCGCCGCCTTGACCTTGGCCACCTGGGTGCGCTGGCCGGTGCGCTCGGCTTGCGAATTCTTGAGGTGGCGCACCGAGGCGGTGGCCGCAGCGGCGACGGCCGGCGGCAGCGCGGTGGTGAAGATGAAGCCCGGCGCATAGGAGCGCACGGCATCGATGACGAGGCGCTTGCCGGTGATGTAGCCGCCGACCACGCCGAAGGCCTTGCCCAGCGTGCCCTCGATCACGTCCACCCGGTGCATCACGCCGTCACGCTCGGCGACGCCGCCGCCGCGCTCGCCATACATGCCGACCGCATGCACCTCGTCGAGGTAGGTCATGGCGCCGTAGCGCTCGGCGAGGTCGCAGATGGCGCCGATGGGGGCGATGTCGCCATCCATGGAGTAGACGCTCTCGAACACCACGAGCTTGGGCCGGTCGCCCGCCGCCTTCAGCAGCTCTTCGAGATGGTCGAGGTCGTTGTGGCGGAAGATCGCCTTCTGCCGGCCACCGTGGCGGACGCCCTCGATCATGGAATTGTGGTTCAGCTCGTCCGAGATCACCACGCAGTCGGGGATCAGCTTGACGATGGTGGAGATGCCGGTGGCGTTGGAGATGTAGCCCGACGTGAAGACGAGGCCGGATTCCTTGCCGTGCAGGTCGGCCAGCTCGCGCTCCAGCATCACGATCTCATGGCTGTTGCCCGAGATGTTGCGGGTGCCGCCGGCACCGGCACCGCGCGCCTGGGCCGCCTCGCACATGGCGGCGACCACGTCCGGGTGGCTGCCCATGCCGAGATAGTCGTTGGAGCACCACACCACGATATCGCGCGGGCCGCCCGGCGAATGCCACACCGCCCGCGGGAAGCGCGAGGCATCACGCTCGATCTCGGCGAAGGTGCGGTAGCGGCGCTCCTTGCGCAGGGCGTCGATGGCGTCGGCGAAAAAGGTATCGTAGGTCATTCCGAACCCTGCGGCGGCAGACGGGATCGCGGGTGGATCCTCATTGTTCTAAGATTATGTGGCCAGCTTGCTCCTTGTATTGATACCAATCAAGTACCGAGCGCGACGCGCGGCGATCCGGCGCAACCCCGTGCCGGGACTGCACAAATGCCGCAGCGCAACAGGCCACGCGGAAGACGGTAGCCATTGAGCCTCGCGGGAAGCTTGCACGAAACCGGCGGCATCAGGCGGATCGCGCGGCAAGCTGCGCGCAGGCGTCAGACCTGCCCTGCGCGCGTGCACTGATCTTCATCAAATTGCCCCTTGCGAAGGCGGTACGAATCCCCTACATCCCCCTTGCCCAAATTCGCACGTGCCTGTGGTCGCGTGTCGGTCGGTAGGATCTCCGGACAAGAGGCCGGAAAGCTGCCAGGACGATCGACAAGCCGGAGGGAACCGGCCCACCCCGCTCCTCAATGCGGGGGACGTGACTTGAAGCAACGACGTAAGGGCTTTTTTGGTCTCGGTCGCCCCTCCAAAGGGCGGCGTTACTAAAGAGGCACTACATCTTGCCGGCCGTGCGGAGCGGGACTCTCCCTCTCCAATCGTGCGCAGTCGTCCTCGCTCCTGCTTTGCCTTGCGGCCAAGCGGGCGGTTCTGCTGCCGTTCGGTCCGATGATGCGGCCGGGTAAAGCCCCGGCGAAGCGGGTACGGCCCGCAGACGGTCGGCGTGTCCACATCGCCGGGCGAATGCGAGCGCGTGCCCCGGGCTCTCCCTGAAAGGAGCGTCCGTCCTGTCGTCGCGCAGATCCCTGCGCTTCACTGGCTTCAGGTCACGGGGAGGTATCCATGACCGATCGCATCCGCGAATTCCTGCGCACCCGGCGAGAGGATGGCCCCTGCGTGGTGGTGGACCTCGACGTGGTCCGTACCAACTATCTCTCGTTCGCCCGCGCGCTGCCGGACACCCGCGTGTTCTATGCCGTGAAGGCGAACCCCGATGCCGCCATCCTGACGGCGCTGGAGGAGCTCGGCTCCTCGTTCGACTGCGCCTCCACCGGCGAGATCGACATGGTGCTCGCCACCGGCGCGGGCGCCGACCGCATCTCCTTCGGCAACACCATCAAGAAGGAGCGCGACATCGAGCGCGCCTTCAAGCTGGGCGTGCGCCTGTTCGCCGTCGATTCCTACGAGGAAGTCGAGAAGATCGCCCGCGTCGCCCCCGGCGCCAAGGTGTTCTGCCGCATCCTCTGCGACGGTGCCGGCGCCGAATGGCCGCTGTCGCGCAAGTTCGGCTGCGAGCCGGAGATGGCCGCGGACGTGCTGGAGCACGCCCATCGCCTCGGCCTCGCCGCCTATGGCGTGTCCTTCCACGTGGGTTCGCAGCAGAAGAACGTGCACGCCTGGGACGGCGCGCTCGCCTCTGCCGCAGCGATCTTCCGCGCCTGCGCCGAGCGGGGCATCTCGCTGTCCATGGTCAATCTGGGCGGCGGCTTCCCCACCCGCTACCTGCAGGACGTGCCGGGCGCCATCTCCTATGGCGAGGCGATCTTCGCCTCCCTGCGCCGCCACTTCGGCAATGCGATCCCGGAGACCATCATGGAGCCCGGCCGCGGCATGGTGGGCAATGCCGGCCTGATCGAGACCGAGGTCGTCCTCATCTCGAAGAAGTCCGAGCAGGACGCCATGCGTTGGGTCTATCTCGACATCGGCAAGTTCGGCGGTCTCGCCGAGACGATGGACGAGGCGATCCGCTACCCGCTGCGCACCCCGCGCGACGGCGACGACACCGCCCCCTGCGTGCTCGCCGGCCCGACCTGCGATTCGGCCGACGTGATGTATGAGAAGACCCCGGTCGAGCTGCCGCTTTCGCTCTCCATCGGCGACAAGATCATCATCGAGGCCTGCGGCGCCTACACCACCACCTATTCGGCGGTGGCGTTCAACGGCTTCCCGCCGCTGAAGTCCTACGTGATCTGAGGGCGGCTTCGCGCCGCCTAAGATTCCTGAGCCTGCGCGGCGCCTGAGCGAAGCCACGCAGAATGATCCGCGCGGCGCTTGAGCGAAGCCGCGTAAATCCGCCCGCGCGGCGCCCGAGCGTATTCCGCGACCCGGCCGCACAAGGTCCCCCAGCATCGGCATCCCGCCGTCCGGGGCATGAGGAGGGGATGTCTCCCCTCGTCTTCCGCACCCGTCCTGAAGGCATTTCGCCTGGCTGTGATGCAGCCGGGGCGGGCTTCTTCACCTCTCACGTTGGCGCAGGAGTTGCCGATGACCGAGATCGTGCTTGAATCCGTGGAAGATGCGGCCCCCCGCGAGGCCCTGCTCGACCTCACCATGGGCGAGGGGCGCAAGGCCAAGTCCTCCGAGCGTCTGCGCGAGGGCCGCCTGCCGGCGGAGGGCCTCGCCTTCTCCGCCCACGGCCCGGACGGCCGGCTGGCGGGGACCGTGCGGCTGTGGAACGTGACGGCGGGCCCCGCGCGTCCGGCGCTCCTCCTCGGGCCGCTCGCGGTCCATCCCTGGTTCCGCGCCCACGGGCTCGGCGGCGCCATGATGCGCACCTCCATCGCGGCGGCCCGGGCCAAGGGCCACGGCGCCATCCTGCTGGTGGGCGATGCGGCCTATTACGAGCGCTTCGGCTTCTCCGCGGAGAAGACCGGCGAGCTGTGGATGCCCGGCGCCTATGACCGCAACCGCCTGCTGGCGCTGGAGCTGAAGGCCGGCGCGCTGGACGGCGCTCGCGGCCTCATCAGCCCCACCGGCGCCCGCATCGCGCTGCCGTCGCTGCAGGAGCTTCTTGCGCCGGTGCTGCTGAAGACGGCCTGATCGCTCGCACAAAGAAAATCCCCGGCGCCATCCGTCGCGCCGGGGATTTTTGTTTTTGCGTCGGGATTTGCGTCAGCCGCCCCGGCGCCGCTTCGGCTTGGGAGCGGCGAGGCGGTGCGCCGCCTGGAGCGCCGAGGCCAGCGTCGCCTCGTCCACCACGGTGAGGTCGCAGCGGGTCGCGCCCATCCGGCCCCAGCCGCCCGGAACCGGCGCGAAGGCGTCGGGCTCCTGCTCGCAATAGAAATCGCGCAGGTCGGGATCGAACATCAGATTGAGATCGCGCCCGCTCGGCCCCAGCGTCGCGAAGATCTTGCGGGGCGTGCGGAAGGCCGTTCGGTCGACATGCGGCGCCTCGCTCGCTTCGGGCAGAGCGAGGGCCATCTCCCGGACACGGGCGGCATCGACAGCCATGGAAGGCCTCCTTTGGACGGGAGGCCTTCGCAGGCCTCACCGCACGATGATGTTCTTGAACTGCCAGGGGTCCTCGAGGTCGAGATCCTCAGGGAACAGCTTCTGCCGGCCGGTAAGGGGCGTCCAGTCCGTATAGGTGCCGATCATCGGGCCCAGATAGGGGGTCTGCACTTCGAGGCAGCGGCGGAAGTCCATCTCGTCGGCCTCCACGATGCCCGCCTCGGGGTTCTCCAGCGCCCACACCATGCCGGCGAGCACGGCGGAGGTCACCTGCAGGCCGGTAGCGTTCTGGTAGGGGGCGAGCTCGCGGGTTTCCTCGATGGAGAGTTGGGAGCCGAACCAGTAGGCGTTCTTGGCGTGGCCGTAGAGCAGCACGCCCAGTTCGTCGATGCCGTCCACGATCTCGTGCTCGTCGAGGATCTTCCAGCTCTCCTGGAAGTGCCCGCCATTACCGAACATCTCGTGCAGCGACAGCACCGCGTCGTTGCAGGGGTGATAGGCGTAGTGGCA
>JAEZMT010000429.1 GCA_023442085.1 Pseudomonadota bacterium
GAGGAGTATTATCTTAAGAACAAGGAGCCGAAGCCCGGCACAGAGGAGTGGTTCAAGTGGGAGATCGAGATGAAGGCGGCCGAGAACACGGCCGAAATCATCATCGGAAAGCAGCGCCACGGCCCGACCGGGACGGTGAAGGTGCATTTCGAGCCCCAGTTCACCCGCTTCTCCAACCTGGCGCGGGAGGACCATCTGCCGGAGCGCCATTGACGGGCGCACCGCAGGCGGCCGAAAGCCGGGAGGACGAAGAGCGTCAGGCGCGCGAGGAGCGCGAGGCCGGTGCCATCCTCACCGTCGATCTTTCCGCCATCGCCGACAATTGGCGCACCCTCGCAGCTCTTGCCGCCCCCGCCGAATGCGCGGCGGTGGTCAAGGCGAACGCCTACGGCCTCGGCATCGCCCGCGTCGCTCCGGCCCTGTGGCAGGCAGGCGCCCGCACCTTCTTCGTCGCCCATTTCAAGGAAGCGCTGGAGCTGCGCGCGCTGCTGCCCGAGGCGGTGATCTACGTCCTCAACGGCCTGCTGCCTCAGACCGCCCCGGACCATGCGGCGGCGAACCTGCGGCCGGTGCTGGGCTCGGTGCCCGAGATCACCGAATGGAGCGACTTCTGCCGCGAGCAGGGCGCTGACCTGCCCACCGCCATCCATGTGGATACCGGCATGAACCGGCTCGGCCTCTCGGTGGACGAGGCGGTTCAGCTCGCCGGCACCCGCAAGATGCTCGGCTTCACGCCGAGCCTCGTCATGAGCCACCTCGCCTGCGCCGACACGCCCGGCCACCCGCTCACCGCCCGCCAGCGCGCGGTGTTCGCCGACGTGCTGCGCCGCTTCCGCGCCGTGCCGGGCTCGCTGGCCAATTCCGCCGGCACCCTGCTGGGGCGGGATTTCCGCTTCGAGCTGGTGCGACCGGGCATCTTTCTCTATGGCGGCGTCGCCATCACCGGCGTGCCGCCGCTGCGGCCCGTGGTGCGGCTGGAAGCGAAGATCATCCAGGTGTCGCGCGTCGCGGCGGGCGAAACGGTCGGCTATGGCGCCGCCGAGCGGCTGAAGCGGCCAAGCCACATCGCCACCGTCTCCATCGGCTATGCGGACGGCCTGTTCCGCGCCGCCGGCTCCTCCGACCTCGCGAAGGGGGTGGAGGCCATCGTCGCCGGCCGGCGCTGCCACCTCGTGGGGCGCGTCTCCATGGACCTCGCCACCCTCGACATCACCGACCTGCCCGAGGACGCGGTGCAGCGGGGCGACGTGGCGGTCTTCCTCGGCGACGGCATCAGCGTGGACGACCTCGCCGCCCGCTCCGGCACCATCGGCTATGAGGTGCTGACCTCCCTCGGCGCCCGCTACGCCCGCCGCTACATCGGCGGCTGAGGCGCGAGGGGCTGGCGCGCAGCGGCGAGTTCCGCCGCATAGACCTCCTCGAACCAGCCGATGCGCTTCTCGAAGGCGGGGCTCAGGCGCTGGTCCTCGGTGATCTGGCGGGCGACTTCCTGCTGGCCCTCGCAGACCGCATTGTCCTCGGCCAGCACCCGGCGGGCATAGAAGGGCACGATGCGGGCGACGACCTTCTGCGCGAAGCGGTCGAAGATGCCCAGAAGGCCCGGCCGCGGCGGCGCTATGGGGCCGTCGATGAGCCAGGCCTCCAGCCGCGAGCGGTCATGGGCCAGCGGCGCATAGCGCAGCACCATCACCGAATAATAGGCGCGGCCGAGCAGAGTGATGGTGTGGAACTGCGACGCCCCGAAGGTGGGGAACAGGTTCATGATGAAATAGTCGCGGGCGCGGTAGGTGCCGGCCCGGCAATCGGCGAGCACGCCGGCCACCGGGTCGTCGCCCGGCTCGGTCGTATAGGCGCTGTGCCGACCGAAGCGGGCATAGGTGACATCCTTCGCCTTCAGATAGCCGTTGGCGCCGAAGGTGGAGGGGTGGACGGCGACGATATGGTAGTCGTCCAGCGTCACGTGGGTGAGGAACTTCCAGTTGGCCGGCACCTCGGCGCAGAAGCGCGTGACCGCCTTGCCCGGCGGGCAGAGCGCGGCGAGGATGGGCCCGGCATCGCCCAGGAAATCCGTGAGGCTCTCGCCGCCGGGATGCGGGAAGCGCCCGAACACCAGTCCGGCGAATGCCTCCACCTCGATGGGCTTCAGCCGCGCGCCGAGCTGCTTGGGCAGGCAGCCATAGGCCTCGTCACAGACGGGAATGCCCAGCGCCTGACCCTCGGCATTGTAGCGCCAGTGATGGAAGGCGCAGACCACCGCGCCCTTGCCGCTGCGGTCGCGGCGGATGGGATGGAAGCGGTGGGCGCAGACATTCTCGAAGCCGCGCAGCCGTTCGCCGAAGCGCTGGAGGAAGACGGAGCGCCCGCCGAGATCGGTGCGGAACCACTGGCCGTCCTCCGCCACCTCCGCGTCGAGGCAGAGGAAGGTCCACACCCGCCCCAGCGCCTCCTGCTCGGCCGTGAAGGCCGCGGGATCGGACGCCGCGCGCGCCCATGCGGCCACCTCGCCCGGGCCGGGGGCGGCGTCGGGGGCGGGCGCGTTCGGCGCAGCAGGCGTCGGAGCGGGATGGTCTCGGAACACGGGCGATTCCCTGAACGCGCGAGAAGAGCTGCACGCTGATTAGCAGAGGTGTCCTGATCCTGCCACTTGGGGATGCTCCGCAGAAAGGGCGCAACCGCGCACCTTCCCCAACGTGCGCGGGATCGATGGGGTATATAGAGAACATCGCCCGAGATTCGGGCCTCCAGACCCGGCCGGCCCGCCCGCGCCGAGGGTGATGCTCATGGCCCGGCGCGACACGTCTTTCATCTGCCAGTCCTGCGGCGCGGTCTATGCGCGCTGGCAGGGCAAATGCGAGGGCTGCGGCGGCTGGAACACCATTTCCGAAGAGGTGGCGGTGGCCGCCAGCGTCCCAGCCGCCCAGCGCTCCGGGCGCAAGGGCCGCGCGGTGGTACTGGAGAAACTGGAGGGCACGGCCAAGCCCGCCCCGCGCCTCGTCTCCGGTATCGGCGAGCTGGATCGGGTGGCGGGCGGCGGCTTCGTGCCCGGCTCCATCCTGCTCATCGGCGGCGATCCCGGCATCGGCAAGTCCACCCTGCTGGTGCAGGCCTCCGCCGCTCTGGCGCAGCGCGGGCTGCGCGTCGTTTACGTCTCTGGCGAGGAGTCGGTGGATCAGGTGCGCCTGCGCGCCCAGCGCCTCGGGCTGGAGAAGGCCGAGGTGGGCCTCGCCGCCGAGACCAATGCGGAGAACATCATCGCCACGTTGTCCGGCGGGCCGCCCGTTCACATGGTCGTGATCGACTCCATCCAGACCATGTGGTCGGACAGCGTGGAGAGCGCGCCGGGAACGGTGACGCAGGTGCGCACCTCGGCCCAGCTGCTGGTGCGCTACGCCAAGCAGACCGGCGCCTGCGTCATTCTCGTCGGCCATGTCACCAAGGACGGGCAGATCGCCGGGCCGCGGGTGGTGGAGCACATGGTGGACGCGGTGTTCTCCTTCGAGGGGGACGGGGGCCACCAGTTCCGCATCCTGCGCGCCCAGAAGAACCGCTTCGGCCCCACCGACGAGATCGGCGTGTTCGAGATGACCGGGCGGGGCCTCTCCGAGGTGGCCAACCCCTCCGAGCTGTTCCTCTCCAATCGCGACGCCGGTGCGCCGGGCACCGCCGTGTTCGCCGGCATGGAGGGCACGCGGCCGGTGCTGGTGGAGATCCAGGCGCTGGTCGCCCCCTCTTCCCTCGGCACCCCGCGCCGGGCGGTGGTGGGGTGGGACCCCAACCGCCTCTCCATGGTACTGGCGGTGCTGGATGCCCGCTGCGGCGTGCGCCTCGGCGGGCACGATGTCTATTTGAACGTGGCAGGCGGGCTGAAGATCGGCGAGCCGGCGGCAGACCTGGCGGTGGCCGCGGCCCTCGTCTCCTCCCTCACCGGCGCGCCGCTGCCGGCGGATGCGGTGCATTTCGGCGAGGCAAGCCTCACGGGGGCGGTGCGCCCTGTCTCGCAGGCGCAGGCGCGGCTGAAGGAGGCGGCGAAGCTCGGCTTCGCCAGCGCCATCATCCCCTCCGGCGGCCTCGACGGGCTCGACCCACCGGTTACAGTGCGGCCGGTGTCGTCTCTGGCCGAGCTCGTCGCCGGCATCGCGGCCAGCGCACCCCGCCGGGCGCGGGACGAACGCCCGCGCGAGACGCGCAACTCTGCTCCGCGCGAGACGCGCGACACTGCCATGCGCGAAACGCGGGGCTCCAACGACCGCAATCCCCCGCAACGCGCCATTCAGCACGCGGAATGGGCCGACGACGAGGAAAGGTGACGCGGGCGGGCGCGCGAGCTATATCAGCCCCGCGGCTGGGCCTCCGGGGGTGGGGCATGTCGCGCGCATGCGCGCTTGGCGGTGCGCTCATCACGGATCGATGCGCCGATGCCCATAACCTTGCTCGACATTATCGTTCTCTCGGTGATGCTGATTTCCGGCCTGCTGGCGATGGTTCGGGGCTTCCTGCGGGAAGTCCTTTCCATCCTGTCCTGGGCTGTTGCGGCCGGCGTCACCGTGTATTTCTACAAGTCGGCGCTGCCTGTGGTGAAGCAGTACATCTCGCAGGATTCGGCTGCTCTTGCCGTGACGGTGGCGTTGCTGTTCCTCGGCACGCTGCTCATTGCCTCCATCATCACCGCGCGCATCTCGGATCTGGTGCTCGACAGCCGAATCGGCGCCCTCGACCGCACGCTGGGCTTCGCCTTCGGCCTCGCCCGCGGCCTGCTGCTGATGGTGATCGCGCTCCTGTTCTTCAACTGGCTCGTGCCGCCGGAGAAGCAGCCCCCGTGGGTCGCCAACGCCAAATCGCTCCCCGCCATCACGAAAGCGGGGGAGTGGCTGAAGGCGCAGTTGCCGGATGACCCTGAAAACACCATCTTGAGCAAGTTGAAGAAGCCGCCCGCCGCTGAGGAGGGCGACACGCCTGCCGCCCCGGCCGCCCCGACGGGGGGACAGCGGTAGGTAGGTTCTTTTTGGGGGCAGCAACAGGCCGGCCGGTCGGCCGGGGCAGTCACGCGGGGGCGCTTCGCCTTCCGCGCTATGGGTGCTCCCGGTCCAGCCTTCCCGGCGCAAGCTCGCACGGTGCCGCCTGACCGGCCCTGCGGAGGGTGCATGATGGACTTGGGATGTGACGGGCCGATCTCAGCGGCCGGCGAAGACGGCGCTTCGATCGCGGACGGCCATGGCCGCCCCGGCAACCTCGATCTCGACCTGAACGGCGATCGCCTCCGCGAGGAATGCGGCGTCTTCGGCATCTACAATCACCCCGAGGCGGCGGCCATCACCGCCATCGGCCTGCACGCCCTCCAGCATCGCGGACAGGAGGCCGCCGGCATCGTCTCCTATGACGGCCGCCGCTTCCATTCCGAGCGCCGCCTCGGCCTCGTGGGCGACGCCTTCTCCGACGCCGCCGTCATCGCCCGCCTGCCCGGCGACAGCGCCGTGGGCCATGTGCGCTACTCCACCACCGGCGAGACCCTGCTGCGCAACGTGCAGCCGCTCTTCGCCGAGCTCGATGCCGGCGGCTTCGCCGTGGGCCACAACGGCAACCTGACCAATGGCCTCACGCTGCGCCGCCAACTGGTGCGCGAGGGTGCCATCACCCAATCCACCACCGACACCGAGGTGATCCTCCACCTCGTGGCGCGCTCCCGGAAGCCCCGCTTCGTGGACCGCTTCATCGACGCCATCCGCACCCTGGAAGGCGCCTATTCGCTGGTGGCGCTCACCAACAAGAAGCTCATCGGCGCCCGCGACCCCCTCGGCATCCGCCCGCTGGTGCTGGGCTCGCTGGATGGCTCGCCCATCCTCGCCTCCGAGACCTGCGCCCTCGACATCATCGGCGCGCGCTACGTGCGCGACATCGAGAACGGCGAGGTCATCGTGATCGACGAGGAGGGCGTGCAGTCCTTCAAGCCGTTCCCGGAGATGGCGCCGCGCCCCTGCATCTTCGAGTACATCTATTTCGCCCGGCCGGATTCCGTGGTGGGCGGGCGCTCCGTCTATCAGGTGCGCAAGAACATGGGCCGCGTGCTGGCCACCGAAAGTCCGGCCAATGCGGACGTGATCGTCCCGGTGCCGGACTCCGGCGTGCCGGCGGCCATCGGCTTCTCCCAGACATCGGGTATCCCCTACGAGCTGGGCATCATCCGCAACCATTATGTCGGCCGCACCTTCATCCAGCCCACCCAGTCCATCCGCGACCAGGGCGTGCGCATGAAGCACTCCGCCAACCGCTCGGTGGTGGAGGGCAAGAGCATCGTCCTCGTGGACGACAGCCTCGTGCGCGGCACCACCTCGGTGAAGATCGTGCAGATGATGCGCGATGCCGGCGCCAAGGAGGTGCATTTCCGCATCGCCTCGCCGCCCATCACCCACCCGGACTATTACGGCATCGACACGCCGGACCGGGACAAGCTGCTCGCCGCCACCCATGATCTGGAAGGCATGCGCCGCTACATCGGCGCGGATTCGCTCGCCTTCCTCTCGGTGGATGGCGTCTACCGCGCCATGGGCTTCGAGGGGCGTGACCCGGTGCGGCCGCAGTTCACCGATCACTGCTTTACCGGCGACTATCCCACCCCCCTCACCGACCGCGCCGGCGCAGTGGGCCAGCAGCAGCTCTCGCTGCTCGCCGAAGCGAGCTGAGGGAACAGCGACTCGCCTTGCGGCGTCTCCGGAGCGGCGGCATAAAGCTGCCGCAACGGAAGGAGGCGCGCCATGGTTGAAATGAACAGCTGGCAGCGGGGCCGGCTCATCGATCACATCCAGCTCGTCGTCCGCGACATCGCGCCCGCGCGGCGCTTCTACGGTGCGGTGCTGGAGGTGCTCGGCGTGGAAATCCTCGATGCCGAGGGCTTCTTCTTCGCCGACGAGCTGTGCGTGAGCGTGGGCGAGCCGCTCACCGGCCGTGCCCACATTGCCTTCCAGGCCCCGGACCGCGAGACCGTCCAGCGCTTCTACGACGCCGCCCTCGCGGCCGGCGGCACGGACAATGGCGGGCCGGGCCTGCGCCCCTATCACGCGGACTATTACGCCGCCTTCGTGCTGGACCCCGATGGCAACAACATCGAGGCGGTGTATCACGGGCCGGCCGAGCGCTCCGCGCCCTCGGTGGAGATCCGGGCCGCGGGCTGAGCCAGCGCCGAGCCCCTGAAGCAAAAGGACATCCGACCGTGACCGACCGGCCGCTTGCCGAAAAGATCGCCCTCGTCACCGGCGCCACCCGCGGCATCGGCGCAGCCACCGCGGTGGCGCTGGCGAAAGCCGGGGCGCATGTGGTGTGCGTCGGCCGCTCGGAAGGCGGGCTGCAGGAGGTGGACGACGCCATCCGCGCGGTCGGCGGCAGCGCCACCCTCGTGCCGCTGAACCTCAAGGATTCCGACGGCATCGACCGCCTCGGCGGCGCGCTCTACGAGCGCTACGGCCGGCTCGACATCTATGTGGCCAATGCCGGCGTGCTCGGCCCGCTCTCGCCCCTCGGCCACGTCTTCCCGAAGGACTGGGAGGATACGGTGGCGGTGAACCTTACCGCCAACTGGCGCTGCGTGCGCTCCTTCGATCCGCTGCTGAAGCTCTCCCCGGCGGGGCGGGCGGTGGTGGTCACCTCCGGCGCGGCCAGCAAGGCGCGCGCCTATTGGGGGCCCTACGCCATCACCAAGGCGGGGCTGGAGGTGATGGCCCGCACCTGGGCGGACGAGAGCGTCTCGGGCAATCTGAAGGTCAACCTCTTCAACCCCGGCCCCATCCGCACTTTGATGCGCGCCAAGGCCTTCCCCGGCGAAGACCCGTCCACCCTCCCCGCCCCGGAAGAGGCGGCCGAGGCCATCCTGCCCCTGTGCCTGCCCACCTTCATGGAAACCGGCAAGCTCTACGACTTCCCGCAGAAGAAGCTGCTCAGCTTCCAGATGCCGGCGTAGGGGAGCTGGAAGAGGCGTCATCGCCCACTCCCGTTCGTCATGCCCGGGCTTGTCCCGGGCATCCACGTCGGGCCGACGGAGCAACCTTCGGAAGCCGTGCCCGACTGAGCGACGTGGCTGGCCGGGACAAGCCCGGCCATGACGGGCGTTGCGGAGTCCGGTTGCAGCCGAACGGCCGCAGATCCATCTTGCGCCGATGCGCGGGGGCTGGGTTTATATTCTCACAAACAGGCCGAATGACACGCTCTACGTCGGCGTGACGAATGATCTCGTCCGGCGCGTTTTTGAACACCGCGAGGGTGAGGGGAACGGCTTCACCACGCGCCACGGCCTCAAGCGCCTCGTCTATTTCGGGCGCCACGACGCGATTGCGCAGGCGATCCAGCGCGAGAAAAACATGAAACATTGGCCGCGCGCCTGGAAGGTTGGTCTCGTGCTGGAGCTGAACCCGGAGTGGCGTGACCTTTACGACGACATCGCAGTGTGACTCGCCCCGTCATGCCCGGGCTTGTCCCGGGCATCCACGTCGGGCCGGCGGAGCAATTGTCGAAAAGCCATTCCCGGCCGCGCCACGTGGATGGCCGGGACAAGCCCGGCCATGACGGCGATCCTACGATTGGTCAGGCTTCGGGCTCGGAAAGCGGAATGGTGTCGCGAAAATGCTGTCCAAGCTTGCCCAGCTTGGACTACGCCCGCACGAACTCTCCAGCCAGCGCCTTGCGGATCAGCTCGCGCGTCTCGGCCACGCCGTAGATGGCGACGAAGGAGCCGAAGCGGGGGCCGCGCTCCAGGCCCAGCAGCACCTGATAGAGCGTGTTGAACCACTCCACCGAGACGCCCGGCCGCTCGGGCGTGGCGCCCTTGGCCTTGAGGTCCTGATAGCGCGGGATGGGGCGGGCGACGTCGTAAAGCACAGTCTGGATGTCGTCCGCGCTGGCGCCGGCCGGAAGCGCGGCGAGCGCCGCGTCGAGCTTGGTGAGGGCGTCGCGCTCCACCTCGTCGGGGGTGCGGAAGACCTTGTTGGGCTTCACGAAGTCATGGAAGTAGCGCACCGCGTAGCCGACCAGCTCATGCAGCTTGGGGTGCGTCTGGTCCGACACGCCGGGCACATGGCGCTTCAGGAAGCCCCACAGCACGCTCTCGTCCTCCGTGTTGGAGGCCGAGGCGAGGTTGAGGAGCATGGTGAAGCTCACCGGCATGTCCACGTCCGGCGGGTTGCCGGCATGGATGTGATAGACCGGATTGCCGAAGCGCAGCTTCCAGTCCTGCTGCGGATAGCGGGCGAGGAAGTTGAAATACTCGTCCACCGCCTTCGGGATCACGTCGAAGTGCAGCTTCTTCGCCGAGCGGGGTGACTGGAACATGTAGAGCGCGAGGCTCTCCGGGCTCGCATAGGTCAGCCACTCGTCGATGGTGAGACCATTGCCCTTGGACTTGGAGATCTTCTGGCCCTTCTCGTCCAGGAACA
>JAEZMT010000455.1 GCA_023442085.1 Pseudomonadota bacterium
CCTTGGCCTCGTCGCGGGTCATCTTCTCCAGCGAGCCGGTAAAGACCACGGTCTGGCCCGCCACGGGGCTCTCGGCGGCGATGCGCTCCATGGGGGCAGGGGTCACTTCCGCCAGCAGGGCCGCGACCACCTCGCGGTTGCGCGGCTCGTGGAAGAATTCGATGACCGCTTCCGCCACCACGTCGCCCACGCCGTCGATGGCCAGCATCTCCTGCCAGGCCTCATTGCCCTTCGGATGTTCCTCGCCCGGGATGGCGGCGGCGAGCGCGCCGGCCTCCAGCGCTTCCACCGTGCCGTAATGGCGCATCAGGCGCTTGGCGTTGGTCTCGCCCACATGTCGAATGCCGAGAGCAAAAACGAAGCGGTCCACCGCCACGTTGCGGCGAGACTGAATGGCAGCAAACAGGTTCGCTGCCGAGGTCTTGCCCCAGCCCTCCCGGTTCTCCAGCCGCTGGAGGGAGAGCGCGTTGCGCGCCTCCAGCGTGAAGATGTCGGCGGGAGAGGCGATGAGCCCCCAGTCGTAGAAGGCGCGCACCTGCTTTTCGCCCAGCCCCTCGATGTCGAAGGCGTTGCGGGATACGAAGTGGCGAAGCCGCTCCACCATCTGCGCCGGGCAGATGAGGCCGCCGGTGCAGCGACGCACCGCATCCACCTTGCCGGACTTGGTGTCCACCTCGCGCACGGCGTGGGAGCCGCAGGCGGGGCATAGGGTGGGGAACTCATACGGCTTCGACCCAGCCGGGCGCTTCTCCTCGATCACCCGCACCACCTGCGGGATCACGTCCCCGGCCCGCTGGACCACCACCGTGTCGCCGACGCGGATGTCCTTGCGGGCGATCTCGTCCTCGTTGTGCAGGGTGGCGTTGGCCACCACCACGCCGCCCACCGTCACGGGCATCAGCTTCGCCACCGGGGTGAGGGCGCCGGTGCGGCCCACCTGGATGTCGATGGCCTCCAGCACGGTGGTCGCCTGCTCGGCCGGGAATTTGTGGGCGATGGCCCAGCGCGGCGAGCGGGAGACGAAGCCGAGGCGGCGCTGCAGATCGAGCCGGTCCACCTTGTAGACCACGCCATCGATGTCATAGGGCAGGCTCGCCCGCTGCGCCTCGATGGAGCGGTAATGGGCGATGAGCTCCGCCGCGCTGGTCACGCGCACCATGAGCGGATTGGTGGAGAAGCCCCAGCGGGCGAAAGCCTCGACCATGCCGTGCTGGGTCTCGGCCGGCAGCGGCGTCGCCTCGCCCCAGGCATAAGCGAAGAATTTCAGCGGCCGGGACGCGGTGATGTTCGGGTCGAGCTGGCGGAGCGAGCCGGCGGCGGCGTTGCGCGGATTGGCGAACACCTTCTCCTCGGCCGCCGCCTGCCGGGCGTTGAGCGCCTCGAAATCGGCCTTCGCCATGTAGATCTCGCCGCGCACGTCGATGACGTCCGGCACGCCGGCGCCGTGGAGCCGGTTGGGGATGTCGTCGATAGTCCGCACATTGGCGGTGACATCCTCGCCTTCTGACCCGTCGCCGCGGGTGGCGGCGACCTCGAGCCGGCCCTCCACATACCGGAGCGAGCAGGAGAGCCCGTCAATCTTCGGCTCCGAAGTGAACGCCACCGTTTCCTCCGGCCCGAGCCCGAGGAAGCGCTTCACCCGCGCGACGAACTCCTCCACCTCATCGTCGGAAAAGGCGTTCTGCAGCGAGAG
This sequence comes from Pseudomonadota bacterium, assembly GCA_023442085.1. Lineage (GTDB taxonomy): Bacteria > Pseudomonadota > Alphaproteobacteria > Rhizobiales > Xanthobacteraceae > Xanthobacter. The sequence goes on from JAEZMT010000455.1 coordinate 1,694, forward strand.
CATGGGCACGCCATGCACCACCTTGCCGAACTTCTCGGAGGGCGCTGCGCCCACCTTGGCGGAAAGGCTGTCCTCGCCCACGAGGCCGGGAAAGCGCGCCTCGATGGCCTCGTAGCGGCGCCGCAGGGCATCATATTCCGCATCGGAGACGACCGGCGCGTCCTCACGATAATAGGCGGCGTCGTGGCCCTTGATCTCCTCGGCGAGGGCCGCGTGCTCGGCGGCGGCGTCGGAGGGAGAGAGATCCTCCACGTTCAGGGAACGTAGGGGCAAGGCGGGCTTGGTCATCGTCGGCGGTTCCCGGAAGGCGTCCGCCGTCGCCGGCGGGGGCAGCAGCTATATCCACTCCGCCGGAGTTTCGTTCAATCTCGCTGGACGATTTTCGATCAATGTCGCCTTCCTGAAAAATGTCTAAGGTACGCCGAAGCGAATCTCATGGGGGATGAACATGGGGGATGAAATGGTCAGGGTGTCCCGTTACACGCGCCGGCTCGCGGCGCTTGCCGCCGCCACCTTTCTCGGCGCCGCGTCGCCGGCCCTGGCGCAGTTTGCTCCCGACCCCTCGGCTGATCCGGCGCTGGTCGCGCGTGGCGAATACATCGCCAAGGCGGCGGACTGCATGCCCTGCCATACGGGCGACAAGTCCAAGCCCTTCGCGGGGGGCCTCGCGCTCAATACGCCCTTCGGCGCCATCTACTCGCCCAACATCACGTCCGACCGCTCGACCGGCATCGGCCTGTGGACCTACGACCAGTTCGTGAACGCGGTGCGCAACGGCATCCGCAAGGACGGCGCCTATCTCTATCCGGCCATGCCGTTCGATGCGTACACGCAGATCACCGACGACGACATGAAAGCCCTTTGGGCCTATGTCCGCGCCATTCCGCCGGTCCCCAACACCCCGCCGGACAACCAGCTGGAATTCCCCTTCAACATCCGCCTCGGCATGCTGGCGTGGCGCGAATTGTTCTTCGACCAGGGCCGCTTCCACCCGACCGCGGGCAAGAGCGATGCGTGGAACCGCGGCGCCTATCTCGTCAACGCGCTGGGCCATTGCGGCGACTGCCACACCCCGCGCAACCTGATGGGCGCGACCAAGGCCAAAGCCGCCTTCCTGGGCGCCGACATCGACGGCTTCTGGGCACCGGACATCGACACCGCCTCGCTCAAGAAGACCTGGACGCCGGAGACCCTCGCCAGCTTCTTCGCCTCCGGCTCCGCGCCGGGCAAGACCTCGGTGTTCGGCCCCATGGCCGAGGTGATCCACGATTCCCTGAGCAAGCTCACCGCGGACGACCGCACCGCGCTTGTCACCTATCTGTTCGATGCCCCGCCCCCGGCCGACAAGCCGGCGGTGCAGAAGGCGTCCCCGCTTTCGGCTGACGTCTATGCGCGGGCCTCCAAGCTCTACATCGACAATTGCGCCGTCTGCCACATGGACAAGGGCGCGGGTCGCGGCGACACCATCCCCGCGCTTGCGGGCAATCCGGCCGTGGTCGCGGCAGAGCCCTACAACATCATCATGGCCGTGCTCGGGGGGCTGCCGGCGGGCGGCACCTACGGGGCCATGCCCTCCTTCGCGGGACGGCTGGATGACCAGCAGATCGCCGACCTCGCCAATTATGTCCGCACCTCGTGGGGCAATTCTGCCCCGCCGAACGTGAACGCCTCCATGGTCGCCGCCTGGCGCGCCACGGCCAAGGTGCCGGACTACGGCACGCAGGCGGCCTCCGCCTTCACCTGTCCTGACGTGGGCGGTGCCCCCGGCTCGGATGGTCCCGACGCGAAGGCGGTGGCCGCGCTCTCGTCCATGATGGCGGGCGGCCAGCGCTCCATTCCCATGATGGTGGACACCTACAAGGCCGCATCGGGCTCTTCGGGCTCCGGCACCATCGTGGATGCCCTCACCGCCGCCTATTGCCCGGTGGTGGCCAAGAGCAACGCGCCGGACTGGCAGAAGACGGCGGAGCTGCGCCGCTTCACCCTCCAGGCGGCCATGGAGGTCTCCCGCCGCACCGTGTCCGGCCCAGTGGACAGCCAGCCCATCGCCTGGGCGCTGCCTGTCGGCCCCGGCCTGGTGCTGAAGGAGCCCGCCAGCCTCGCTGACAAGCTGGCCTGCCCGGCCGATGACGGAAAGGCGGTGCCGGCCGACCTCGCGGCGGGGGCGGCCAAGCTGCTCACCGGCGTGAAGCCCCCCATGCAGGGCGCAGCCATCGCCTCGGCGGCGACCACCCTCTACCAGCAGAACCCGAAGGCGCGGCCGGCGGATGTCGCCAACGCGCTCATCGCGTCCTACTGCCGGACGGTGGCGCAGGTGAAGACCTCGGTTGCGGAGCAGAACGCGCTGCTCAACCAGTTCGCCGGCCAGGCCGTGCAGACCCTCCAGCTGCTCCCGCCGAGGAAGACCGTGGTGGAAGCCGCTCCCGCCGCCGCCCCGGCGCCCGCTGCGCCCGCCAAGAAGAAGTGAGGCGAACGGCCGCTCCTCAAGGAGGGGCCGTTAACCCTGTTTCATGTGAAACGGCCGCGCCGGGAAACCGGGGCGGCCGTTCGTTTTTCGACGGAATGACGGATAGCGGGGTGTTCAGTCGTGGCTCTGCAGCCCATCGTGGACCGCGAACACCACGTTGCCCTGCCGCCACGCGAAGGGGGCGTCGGGGCTCTGCACCTTGATCTCGCTCTGCGGAATGAGCTTGTCGCAGAGCATCACGAGAATGTCTTCCAGTGGCGCGCTGGTGTCGTTCTCTTCGGTCATGCGGTCGATGGAGATTTCCCCGCCCTCGACGCCACCCTCCTCGATATGGACGATGAAGATCTCTTCGTGGCCATGGATGCCGTGGGCGGTGACGCGAAAGGTCTCTCCCTGATACTCAAATTCCCGGACCATTATCGTTTCTCACTGCTGTCATTTGAAAAATACGCCGGAACGCAACACACAAGGCGCGGAGAACCGCCCCCCTTAAAAAGCGGCGAAATCTAGATGCGTGACCACGAAACAGTCAAGTGCAGGGTGGTCGATAAAAATCTGCATGTTTTCTGAGCAGGTCAAGCCTAGCGAGCGTTTGCCTCTCGCGCACGCGCCACCAGCTGCTCGGCCATGGGCAGGATGCCGGCGACGATGCGGTCGACGCCCTCGGGATTGGGGTGCAGCCCGTCCGGCAGGTTCAAGGCGCGGTCACCCGCGATGCCGTCCAGGAAGAAGGGATAGAGCAGCACGCCTTCGGCGGCGGCGATGTCGGGGTAGATCCTGTCGAACGCCTCGCGATAGGGCTGGCCCATGTTCGGCGCGGCCTTCATGCCCGCGAGAAGCACCGTGATGCCGCGCTTGCGCAGCCGCTGGACGATCTCGGTGAGCGCCTTGCGCGTCACCGCCGGGTCGAGCCCGCGTAGCATGTCATTGGCGCCAAGCTCCACGATCACTGCGTTCGTGCCCTGGGGGACCGACCAGTCGAGGCGCGCGAGGCCCTGACTCGCCGTCTCCCCCGAGACGCCGGCATTCTCCACTTTCACGTCCAGCCCTTTCGCCTTGAGCGCGGCTTCAAGACGGGCGGGGAAGGCGGCGCTGCGTGGAATGCCGTAGCCGGCCGTCAGGCTGTCCCCGAAGGCAACGATGCGCAGGGTCGCGGCCTCCGCGACTGACGCGAACGTGAAGACGAGGAAAGCGGCGATCAGCCCCGCCACCGCCTTAAATGCCCGTTCCCATGGCGCACCCGGCAGGTGGCTCCTTCGTTCCTGCCCGACCCAACGCAGCTCCGGACGCACGGCAAACCCACGCATGGATGATATTTCCTCTCCGCTTCGCACCATCGCGCTGAAGCATGTGGACCTTTCCCTCGGGGCGGGGGCGGCCCGGGTTCATGTCCTGAAGGACATCTCTGTCGAGATCGGGGCAGGCGAGGCCGTGGGCCTCGTCGGTCCCTCTGGCTCCGGCAAATCGACGCTGCTCATGGTCATGGCAGGGCTGGAGCGGGTGGATGCGGGTCAGGTGAGCGTGGCCGGCACGGACATCACCCGCCTCGGCGAGGACCGGCTGGCGCGCTTCCGTGGCCGGCATGTGGGCATCGTCTTCCAGTCCTTCCACCTGATCCCGACCATGACCGCGCTCGAAAACGTCGCGGTGCCGCTGGAACTCGCCGGCCGATCTGACGCCTTCGAGCGCGCCCGGCAGGAATTGGCCAACGTCGGCCTCGCCGACCGGGCGCAGCATTATCCGGGCCAGCTTTCCGGCGGCGAGCAGCAGCGCGTGGCGCTGGCCCGCGCGCTTGCCCCGGAGCCGCCCATTCTCGTGGCGGACGAGCCCACCGGCAATCTGGACGAGGCCACCGGCCGGCAGGTGATGGACCTCATCTTCTCCGTCCACCGCGCGCGTGGCACGACGCTGGTGCTTGTCACCCACGATGCGGCGCTGGCCCGGCGTTGCAGCCGGGTGCTGCGCCTGCGCTCGGGCGTAATCGAGGAGGATACGAAGGCAGCTCTTGAGATGGCCGCCCGATGAGCCTTGCTTCTTCGCGGCTTCCTGTGCCGCTGCGTCTCGCCCTGCGGGAACTGCGCGGCGCGCGGCGCGGCTTCGGCATCTTCCTCGGCTGCCTGGTGCTGGGCGTCGCCGCCATCGCCGGCATCGGCTCCTTCGCCGGCGCGCTCACCCAGGGGCTGGAGCGGGAGGGCCGCGCCATCCTCGGCGGCGACGCCGGCTTCAGCGTCGTGCAGCGGGAGATGACCGCCGGGGAGCGCGCCAGCCTCGACCGCCACGGCACCCTCGGCTCCGTCGCTTTGCTGCGCGCCATGGCCCGGACCGAGGCGGGCGATGCCACCCTCGCCGAACTCAAGGCCGTCGACGGCACCTATCCCCTCGTCGGCACGGTCGGGCTCGATCCGCCGCTGTCCGTGGCCGACGCCTTGCGGGAGAACGGCGGCGTGTACGGCGCCGTCGCCGATCCCGTCTTGCTTGGCCGGCTGGGGGTGAAGGTCGGCCAGCGCATCCGCGTGGGCGATGCCGTGTTCGAGGTCCGAGCCGCGCTCACCAGCGAGCCGGACAAGCTCTCCTCCGGTGTCGGCCTCGGTGCCCGCCTCCTCATCTCTCAGGCGGCGCTGCCGGCCACGGGCCTCATCCAGCCCGGCAGCCTCGTGCGCTGGAGCTACCGCCTGCTGCTGGACGATGCGTCGCCGCAAGAGCTCAAGACGGTGATGGAGGAGGTGCGGGAGCCCATGGGCCGGGCCGGCTTCGAGGTGCGCACCCGCGACGGCGCGACGCCTCAGCTTGCCCGGAATGTCGGGCGCATCAGCCAGTTCCTCACCCTTGTGGCGCTCACCGCGCTGCTGGTGGGCGGGGTCGGCGTCGCCAACGCGGTGTCGAGCCATCTCGCCGGCAAGCTTGAGGTGATCGCCACCCTCAAGGCCGTGGGCGCGACGCGCCGCGACGTGTTTCTGACCTATGGGGCGGAGATCGGCCTCATCGCCGCCTGCGGCATCGTGCTCGGCCTGATGCTGGGCGCGGCGCTGCCCTTCGGCGCCGCGGCCGCCATCGGCGCGCTGGTGCCGTTCCCGCTGAACCCGACCCTCGATTGGGCGGCGCTGATGCGGGCGGCGCTTTATGGGCTGGTGGTGGCCGGCGTGTTCTCGGTCATCCCGCTGGCACGGGCGCAGGAGGCGCGGGTCTCGGCGCTGTTCCGCGATGGCATCGGCGAGATGCGGCGGCGCGTCGCGCTGCCCTATCTGCTGCTGGTCGGCGGTCTCGGAGCGGCGCTCGTGGTGCTCGCCCTGCTCACCTCCGACGACAAAAGGGCTGCCGCCATCTTCCTCGCCGCCGCCGCCGCCGTGTTTGTCCTGCTGCGGCTGGTCGCCTCCGGCCTGATGGCTCTGGCCCGGCGGGCGCCCCGCCCGCGCGGCGCGACGGCGCGCCTCGCTCTCGGCAACATCCACCGGCCGGGCGCGCTGACGCCGTCGGTGGTGCTCTCGCTCGGGCTCGGGCTGTCGCTGCTGGTGGGAATCTCGCTGATCGATGCCAGCCTCAACCGCGAGCTGAACGGTCCCGTGCGGGAGAGCGCGCCCAGCTTCTTCTTCGTGGACGTGCCCAACAGCGAGGAGGCGGACTTCCGCGCCTTCCTCGCCGAGCAGGCACCGGGGGCGGTGGTGAAGTCGGTGCCCATGCTGCGCGGCCGCATCACCCATGTGAAGGACACGCCCGCCGAGGAGGTGAAGCCGCGTCCCGACGCCGCCTGGGTTCTGCAAAGCGACCGCGGCATCTCCTCGTCTGCCGCGGTTCCCGACGGCTCCACCGTGGTCGCAGGAAAATGGTGGTCGGGCGAGGAGACCGAGCCCCTCGTCTCCTTCGACGCCGAGCTTGCCGCCGGCCTCGGGCTCGCGCTCGGGGACACGGTGACGGTGAGCGTGCTCGGCCGCAGCGTCACCGCCCGCATCGCCAATCTGCGGCAGGTGAAGTGGGAGCGGCTCGGCATTAACTTCGTCATGGTGTTCTCGCCCGCGACCTTCGCCGGCGCGCCCTATACGGTGCTGGCCACCCTCGCCTTTCCCGATGGGGGCGACACGGCGCGGGAGATTGCGCTGCTTAAAGCCATGGCCGCGCGCTTTCCCGCCATCACCACCGTGCGGGTGAAGGAGACGCTGGAGGAGGCACAGAAGATGCTGGACAACCTCTCCCTCGGCATCCGCGCGGCGAGCCTCGTCACGCTGATCACGTCGGTGCTCGTTCTGGCGGGCGCGCTCGCCGCCGGGCGGGAGCGGCGGATCTACGACGCGGTGATCCTCAAGACCCTGGGCGCCACCCGTGGGCGGCTGACCCTCGCCTATGGCCTCGAGTACGCCGGGCTCGGCCTCGCCACCGCCATCGTCGCCACCGCGGCGGGAACGGCGGCGGCCTGGGGGGTGGTGACGCAGGTGATGGAAATCCCCTTCACCTTCGCGCCGCTCGCCGCCTTCGGCGCGGTGGGGGCGGCGCTGGCCGTGACGCTGGTGGTGGGGCTGCTGGGCACGCTCAGGGCCCTCTCGGCACCGCCGGCCCGGGTGTTGAGGCACCTATAGCCAAGTATTTGACATCATGAGTTCTTCGCCGGCTCCACGAAATCTTTACCCCCGCCCGCGAAGGAATGGTACCAACATGGCACCGTGACGACGCCCCGCGAATCGGCGCGGCAACGGATTCGCGTCCGGCACGATCCCGGACAGACCGGCCGGCACTCCGCCGGACCGCACAGGGAGCAAAAGACATGCGCTCTTTCCGTCAGTTCGCCCTCGCCTCGGCGACCGCCGTCGCCCTCGGCACGGTGTTCGCGAGCGGCATCGCGGCCGCCCAGCCGGCGCCCGCCGCTCCCCCCGATGCCGCGCCCTACACCGCCGAAGACGCGGCGGCCGTGCTCGACGCCCGCCTCGCCGCGCTGAAGACCGTGCTGCGGCTGACCCCCGACCAGGAGAAGCTCTGGCCGCCCGTGGAAGCCTCCATCCGCGACGCGGTGAAGGGCGCCATCGAGCGCCGCGAGAAGCGCCTCTCCGCGCCGCCTCCGGCCACCGTGCTCGACGTGCTCGCCAACGTGGCCGCCGCCGAGCAGGCGCGCGGCAAGGCGCTGGCCAGCTTTGTCGAGGCGGCCAAGCCCTTCGTGGCCTCGCTGACCCCGGCCCAGCGCAACCGCATCCCCACCTTCCTCGGCGTGCATGACAACGGCCAGCAGCCCAACACCTCCGAGCTGTGGATCTTCGAGGAGGAGGAATGATGCGCGCGCTGACCCTTCTCGCGCTTGTCGCGCCCGCGCTCGGCGCGCTGGCGGGGCCTGCCGCCGCCTTCCCGGCGCCGCGGGCCCTCGAGGTCGCGACGGTGCAGACCGTCGCGGGCGGATGCGGTGTGGGTTTCCATCGCGGCCCGTGGGGTGGTTGCCGTGTCAACGGCGCCGTCTATGTGGCTCCGCGCGCGGTCGTCGTGGAGCCGCGTCCGGTCGTGGTGGCCCCCGCGCCTGTGGTGGTGGCGCCCGTGCCGCGCTGCTGGTGGCGGGCGGGTCCCTACGGCGCTGTGCGCGTGTGCAACTGAAGCGCCGCTGAAGCGTTTTCAGGACGGCGGCCGGTCCGCCGTCCTGCCTCTCGGGTCAGGAAATGGCGGCGTCTCGCGCCGCCTCGCTCTCGGCATTTGGAGAGTCATCATGCGCAAACAGATCCTGATCGCCGCTGCCGCCGCCGGCTTCCTGGGGTTCGGCATGGGTGCGGCCGCCGCTTTCCCGGCGCCGCAGCCCCTCGACCGGCTCGGGACCGTCCAGACGGTCGCAGGCGGATGCGGCATCGGCTGGCATCGCGGACCCTGGGGCGGCTGCCGCCCGAACTACTGGCGCCCCTATTGGGGCCCGCGCTACTGCTGGTGGCGTCCCGGCCCGTGGGGCCCGGTGCGCGTCTGCCGCTGAGGCCAGACCCTCGCTGACGCAGGAGCAGGCGCGCCTCTGCCGGTCCGCTGCGACCACAGGACGGATGCCGAACGCTTGATCGGGCGGCTCTGCCGTGCAAGCACGGAGAAAACGGCAGGGGGCGCCATCATGACAAAAGGCGAGGCGGATCTCGTCATCGGCGAAGGGCGGGCGCTGAGCGCCCATCCGCTGCGCGCCGCTGTGCTCAGGGAGCTGCATGCGCGGCCCTTCGTGCCGGTCTCGGCGCCGCGCCGCATGCTGCATGCGGCCTTCCTGCTGGATGCCGCGGGGGCCCAGGCCGACCGCGCCGCGCTCGCCGCCCTGTGCGTCGCGCGCGGACTTCCCGCCCCGGCGCCGGGGGCGAAGTATCACCATGTCTCCTTCGGCGGTGCCGAGCTGCGCTGGGAGAGCCACGCCGAATTCTGCACCTACACCTGGGACCTGCCATCCGTTGACCTTCAGCCCGGTGCGCTGCCGTTCCAGCCGCCCGCGGTGACGCTGGCGAGCCCCTTCGGCGAGCTGGCGCAGCCCGGCCCGCTGCTGGTGGCCGTGGACCTCCACCTCCTGCGCGACACCGCCGAGGACTTCTTCCTCGAGAAGGTCTTCGACCGATCGAGCCTCGCCCGCTCAGACGTGAACGACGGCTTCGCCGAGATCGCCACCGACTTCGTGGCCGATCCGTCCGGCTTCGTCCGCATCCTGGTGCGAGACCGCGGCCTCGGCGCCGATGCGTGCGGCGCATTGGTGCAGCGGGTGCTGGAGATCGAGACCTACCGCACCCTCGCCCTTCTCGGATTGCCGGAGGCGCAGCGCCTCGCCCCCGAGGTGGCGCGGATCGAGCAGCGCCTCGCCACCTCCGCCACCGAGATGACCTCGGCCAAGGGCCTCAGCGACAACAACCGTTTGCTGGATGAGCTGGTGGCCCTCGCCGCCCAGCTGGAGGCGGGCGCCACCGCATCCCTGTTCCGGTTCGGTGCCAGCCGCGCCTACATGGAGATCGTGCGCCTGCGCCTCGCCACCATCCGCGAGATGTCGGTGCCGGGCTTTCCCACCTGGCAGCAATTCCTTGACCGTCGCATGGCGCCGGCCATGCGCACCTGCTTCACGCTGGAGGAGCGCCAGGAGAAGATCGCGCAGAAGCTCGCCAATGCCGCCGATCTGCTGCGCACCCGCGTGGACGTGGAACTGGAGCAGCAGAACCGCGACCTGCTGACCTCGATGAACGAGCGCACCCGCCTTCAGCTGCGCCTGCAGCGCACGGTCGAGGGCCTGTCCGTCGCGGCGATTTCCTATTATGTCGTCAGCCTCGTGCACCATCTCGCCGAGGGCATCCACGAGAGCGGTGTCGACGTGAAGACGCTGGGCATCCACCTCGACGTCGGGCTGGTGACGGCCGCCGCCGTGCCGCTGGCGCTGCTGGGCGTCTGGTCGGTGGTGCGGCGCATCCGCAGCGCGCACGGCGACGAGGATTGAGCCACGGGGATTAAAAGGGTCAGGGGAGGGCCGATGGACCACGAGGTCGAATACAACAACCGCGCCCGCGTGCCGGACCATCCCGCCATCTTCGAGCGCTGGGCGCACAGCTCGGCCGTCATGCGGGGCGCGGCCGTGGCGGCCGACCTCGGCGCGCCCTATGGCTCGGGGCCGCGGCAGATCCTTGACATCATCTGGCCCGGTACCGACCGGCAGGCGCCGGTAGTACTTTTCATCCACGGCGGTTACTTCCAGTCCCTGCACCCGCGCGATTTCACCTTTGCCGCTGCCGGCTGCCTCGCCCATGGGGTGGCCATGGCGTTCGCCGGCTACGACCTCGCGCCGCTGGTGCCGGTGGGCACCATCCTCGCCCAGGCGCGGGCGGCGGCCATCACGCTCTACCGCCTCGTCGGCCGTCCGCTGGTGGTGTGCGGCCACTCCGCCGGTGGCCACCTCGCGGCCGCGCTCACCGCCACCTCCTGGCGCGAGATCGACGTGGACACGCCGGACAATCTCATCCCGTCCGGCCTTGGCATCTCCGGCGTCTATGAGCTGGAGCCGCTGATCTCCACCTCCATGAACAAGGCGCTGCGCCTCGACGCGGAAGAGGCCCGCCGCCTGTCCCCAGCCTTCTGGCCGGTGCCGGCCGGGCGCAGCTTTGATGCCTTCGTGGGCGGCGCGGAGAGCGCGGAATTCCTGCGGCAGGCCCATGACCTCGCCGCCAGCTGGCGTGCCGGGGGCGTGGCCGCGCAGGCCTTCGACGTGCCGGGCGCCAACCATTTCACGGTGGTGGACGCGCTCGCCGACCCCACCTCGCACATGGTGCGCCGGCTCGTGGAGATGGCCCGCGCCATCTCCCAGTGACCGGCGGACGACACCTCAGATCGGACCTTTCATGCAGCCTATCCAGATTGCCGTCGTGCCGGTGACGCCGTTCGAGCAGAACTGCTCCATCCTGTGGTGCACCAAGACCATGAAGGGCGCGGTGATCGACCCCGGCGGCGATCTCGACCGCATCCGCGCCGCCATCGCCGAGACTGGCGCGACGATTGAGAAGATCCTGCTCACCCACGGTCACGTGGACCACGCCGCCGGCGCCGCCGAACTGGCCGAGAGCCTCGGCGTGAAGGTGGAAGGCCCGGGCGCCGAGGACCAGTTCATCATCGACGACATTCCCCGCATGGCCCAGAAGTACGGCATCGAGGGCGCCCGTTCGGTGACGCCGGACCTTTATCTGAGCGAGGGCGACACCGTGACCGTCGGAGACGTGTCGCTCGAAGTGCTGCACGTGCCGGGCCATACGCCGGGCCACATGGTGTTCGTGCATCGCCCGGTGGGCCTCGCCATCGTCGGCGACACCCTGTTCCGCGGTTCGGTGGGGCGCACGGACTTCCCCTATGGCGATCCCGACCTGCTCATCAAGGGCATCAAGGAGAAGCTGCTGCCGCTCGGCGACGCCATGGTCTGCCTGCCCGGTCATGGTCCTGTCACGAGCATCGGCGACGAAAAAGCCCACAACCCCTTCCTGCGCTGATCCTCAGGAGCCCGCCCGTGACCGCTCAGCGCCGCTACGCCGTCTATCTTGCGCCGCCGGCCGATGGTGTTCTGTGGCGGTTCGGCTCGGCGGTGCTCGGTTATGATGCGGAGACCGGCGATGCGCCGGCCGCTCCCGACATCGCCGGCTTCGACGCGGAGGCCTGGCAACAGGCGACCGCGGAGCCACGCCGCTATGGCTTCCACGGGACGCTGAAAGCGCCGTTCCGGCTCGCGGACGGCGTGGCCGAGGACGAACTGGCACAGCTCATGGCCCGGTGCGCCGCCGGCCATCATGCGTTCGAGATGCCGCCGCTGGAGGTGCGCGCCATCGGGCCTTTCGTGGCGCTGGTGCCGGCGGTGCCGGCACCGAAGCTGGAAGATCTCGCCCGCTCGGCCGTGCTGGAGCTGGACGGGCTGCGCGCCCCGCTCTCGGCCGCCGAGATCGCCCGGCGCCGGCCCGAACGGCTCTCGGCCCGCCAGATCGGCTACCTGGAAGCCTATGGCTATCCTTATGTCCTCGACCAGTTCCGCTTCCACATGACGCTCACCGGCCCGCTTCCGGAGCTGGAGCGGGGACACGCTCTGAACGCGCTGGCCGCCGCCTTTGCCGCCAGCGGGGCGGACGTTCCCGCCATCGTCACCGATCTCGCGCTGTATGTGCAGGAGCCGGGCGCGCCCCGGTTCCGGCTGCTGCGCCGCTTCCCGCTGGGGGCCACCCAGTGAAGCAGCTCGGCGAGACGCCGCTCATCGATCCCACCGCGCAGGTGCGCGCCTCCACCCTCGGCCGCTACACCGAGGTCGGTCCGCGCACCAAGCTGCTCGAAGTGGAGATGGGCGACTATTCCTACGTGGTGAACGATTCCGACATCGCCTATGCGCGTATCGGAAAGTTCTGCTCCATCGCTGCCATGACCCGGCTCAATCCGGGCAATCACCCTACCTGGCGGGCGTCCCAGTCCCACTTCCTCTATCGCGCCTCCGCCTATTTCCCGGGCGAGGAGGACGAGGCGGACTTTTTCCAGTGGCGGCGCGACCAGCAGCTGACCATGGGGCATGATGTCTGGATCGGCCATGGCGCGGTGGTGCTGGCCGGCCGCAGCATCGGCACAGGGGCGGTGGTGGCGGCGGGTGCGGTGGTGTCGAAGGATGTGCCGGCTTACGCCATCGTCGCCGGCGTGCCCGCGCGCATCGTGAAGTGGCGTTTCCCGGAGAAGATCGCTGCCCGCCTGCAGGCGCTCGGCTGGTGGGACTGGACCCACGCGCAGCTCCGCGCCGCCCTCCCGGACTTTCGCAACCTCCCGATTGAGGCGTTTCTCGAGAAATACGAGGGCTGAGGGCCGGTCGTCAGCCAGCCAAATACCGTCCGCGCCCGGCCGCTCCCCTTCGACGCGGAACGGTGCTAATCATCGGCGATGATGCGTTCTCCCGCGAACAAGGCCCCTTCCGACAGCGCTCCCGACGGCTCTGGCGAGATGGCGTCCGTCCCCCATGTCCATCCCGCGTCCGTGGTCTCCGCGCTCGCGACCCTCGATGCCGAGAAGGCCGGGCTCGAAGCCCTGTCCAAGGCCATGGCCGGCCCGCTGGGCGCCGCCTTCGAGGTGGCGGTGGCGACCATCCAGAATTCCCACGGCCGGGTCATCATCACCGGCATGGGCAAGAGCGGGCATGTGGCGCGCAAGATCGCCGCGACGCTCGCCTCCACCGGCACGCCGGCCCATTACGTCCATCCCGCCGAGGCCAGCCACGGCGACCTCGGCATGATCACCACCGACGACGTGATCGTCGCCTTGTCGTGGTCGGGCGAGACGGTGGAACTGCGCGACCTCGTGGAGTATTCGCGCCGGTTTGACGTGCCGCTCATCGCCTTCACCTCCAATGCGACGAGCGCGCTGGCGTCCTCGGCGAGCGTGGTGCTGACCCTGCCGGTGGCACAGGAGGCCTGCCCGCACGGGCTCGCCCCCACCACCTCCACCCTCATGCAGCTGGCGCTGGGCGATGCGCTGGCGGTGGCGCTGCTGCAGAGCCGCGGCTTCACCGCGCTCGATTTCCGCCAGCTGCATCCGGGGGGCAAGCTGGGCGCCAGCCTGAAGTTCGTGCGCGACGTGATGCGCGCGGGCGAGGCGGTGCCGCTGGTCAAGAGTGGGACGCAGATGGGCGCCGCATTGGTGGAGATGAGCGCCAAGGGCCTCGGCTGCGTGGGCGTGGTGGGCGAGGACGGAGCCCTCGCCGGCATCGTCACCGACGGCGACCTGCGCCGCCACATGGCCAACGACCTGGCCGCCCGCACGGTGGACGAGATCATGACCCCCGCGCCGCGAACCGTGCGGCCGGATCAGCTCGCCTCTGAGGCGCTCAACATCCTGAACGCGCGCAAGATCACCGCGCTTCTGGTGGTGGAGGACAGGGCGCCGGTTGGCGTGCTGCACATCCACGATCTGCTGCTCACCGGCATCGCCTGAGCCGCGGGCGGGGCGCGCCCGCTCAAGCCCGCGCGGCGCATGAGCGAAGGCTTATCCCACGTCGCTCAGGCGACCGGGATCGCGCTCTCCGGCCGGCTCGCGATCAGGTTGCGCAGGGTGAGAAGCGTGGAGGCATCCGCCACACCGTCCACCTGCGAGGGGCGGAAATGGCGCTGGAAGGCGGCCACCACCTCGGCCGTACCCGCATCATAGGTATCCTCAAGGCCGATGCGGTAGCCGTAATAGGCCAGCATCGCCTTGAGCGCGGCCACCGGCTCCCCTGCATCCCCGAGCATGAAGAAGCGGCCGCCGGTGGGGGCGGCTTCCGGGACCAGATGGCCGACGCCTGCGCCATGGAGCGCCGCCCACGGAAAGCGCTCGCCCGGATCGCGCTTGCGCGCCGGGGCGATGTCCGAATGGGCGAGCACGCGGTCGGCGCGGATGCCATGGCGGGCGACGATATCCCGCGAGAGGGCGATCACCCGCGCGATTTGCGCCTCCGGAAAGGGCGGCAGGCCGAAATCGTGGCCGCCGTTGACGATCTCGATGCCGATGGAGCGTGAATTGGTATCGGTGATGCCTTCCCAGGACGACAGGCCCGCGTGCCACGCGCGCGCGCCTTCAGCCACCATCTGCACGACGCTTCCGTCCTCGCGCACCACATAATGGCAGGAGACCTCCGCCGCCGGCGTGCGCAGCAGCTCGATGGCGGCCTCGGCATTCTCCATGCCGGTGTAGTGCAGCACGAGCATGTCCACGGCGGCCTTGCGCCCGCCGAAATTGGGGGACTGGACGAGCGCGTCCACCAGCGCGGTATCGGGCGCGAGAAGGGCTGGCACGTCCATCACAGCCCCCGCTGCCGGGCGATGGCGGAATACGCCGCATTGAGCGCCGCCACCCGGTCGTTGGCGAGCTTGATGGCGGCGGGCGGCAGGCCGCGGCCGGCGAGACGGTCGGGGTGGTGGGCGGAGACGAGCGCGCGCCAATGGGCTTTCACCTCGTCGTCTCCGGCGTCCGGATCGAGATCGAGCACGGCGTAGGGATCGCCCGGCCGGCGCACATGGCGCGCCTCGATGCGCTCATAGGCCGGACCCTCGAAGCCGAGAATGCCGCCTACCTCGGCGAGGAAGACGAGTTCCTTCTCGTGCAGCGCGTGGTCCGCCTTGGCGACGTGGAAGAGGGCGTCGAGCAGGTCTTCCCGCGTGTCCGGCGCGTCGGCGAACATGTCGGCGACCTGACGGGCGTAAGCCTCGAAGCCGGCGGTGTCCTGCTTGGCGAGATTGTAGACGCGTGCCACCGCATCAAGATCCTCGGGCGGGATCTCGAACACCTCGCGGAACGCTTCCACCTCCGCCGGCACCACCACGCCGTCGGCCTTGGCCATCTTGGCGGACAGCGCGATGAGGGCGATGGAGAAGGCGGCCGGCTTGGGCGCGGGGGCCAGCAGCACGCGGTCGAGCACATGCCCGGCCAAAGCCCCGAGCAGGGCGCCGAGCGGCCCCCCCAGCGCAAATCCCATGCCCGCCCCGCCGATGAGACCGTAAGCCACCTGATCCTCCGGATCCGTTCCGGCGGAGCTAGAGCGCGATCCGATCAAGTTGAATCAACTTGATCGGTGAATCGCCCTCTCAACTCAAGAAAGAGACGCGTGATCCGATCTGATTGCGACGCAATCAGATCGGCGCGTGCTCTAGAGCAGGGATGCGGCGTCTGCAAGGCGGCGCGTGCGAATCAGCTCCCGTTGCCCGGGAAGGTGCGGGCGAAGACCTTCCCTTCCGTGTCCTCGGCGCGGACCGAGACGGGCTCGGCGGAGGGGGTGAAGCTGAAGCGGAAGGTCGGGTCCTCGCTGATGGAGATGCCGCCCTCCATGGCGAAGATGAGCCTGGCCCCCTGCTTCACCTGAACCTCCCGCACGAACCAGGCCGGCGTGTAGCCGCGCGTCGCCTCGTCCATCTGCAGGCCGGAGAAATTCGGATGGCGGATCTGCACCTGTGCCTCCGGCCGTCCGGCCTCGGCGAAGGAGCGGAAACGAATCTCGCCGAGCCTGGCGATGCTCTCCGCCGTGTCCTTGGTGGCCGGCGCGGAACAGCCGCCCGCCGCCTTCACGTAGGCCTTCGTCATGAGGAGGGCGCCGTCGCTCGTCTCGGCCACGGCGCGCACCCAGCTGTAGGAATTCACGCGCACCCGCACGGACAGCGAGAAGGTCCGGATGCCGTCGCCGAACGCGAACCGGCCGGCCACCGGGGCGGGATTCTCATCGATGATGAGCGTCACTGCCTTTAGCGTGCGTGGATCGTCCTTCGGCAGGTCGAGGGCGAGGGTGAGCGGCACGAGCGCTGCATCCTCGGCCCGGCCGGGAGCGTCGATCCGCACCGCCTTGCCCGCGTCCACGATCTGCCCGGACGGGAAAATGTCGCCGCGGATTGAGGCCCAGGTCGCCTCAGGCCGATCGGCATCGGCCTGCGCGGACTGGGCGGCGGCGGGGGAGGCCAGCGGCACGATGGGAAGCGCCGGAAGCAGTGCTGCGAGCACGGCGCCTGTGGCGGCCGACACGCGCGGAAAAGAGCGCTTCATGGCATGACCTCCCAGTTCGTTCCTGGCCTTGCCGGCCGTCTTGTGCCGCCGCCTGTCGACGGCGGAGGGATTGGTTACGGACGTGGCTCCGCCACCTCCAGCGGCAGGCCGGCCTCGCCCCAGCCGTCCACGCCGGTGGGAAACCAGGACACGTTCCGGTAGCCGTAGGACATGGCGCGCTTGGCGGCGTTCCACGACATCCAGCAATCACGCTGGCAGAAAATCACCAGGGGCGCGTTCACATCGCCGCGCGTGACGGCGGAAAGGCCGTTGCGGAAATATGCCTCGGTTTCCGCATTGATCGCGCCGAAGCCCACGTTCGGCAGCCAGACGGCGCCGGGAATGGTCGAATGGGGCGGGTCGCGCCACACCGTTCCCGGCGGGAGGCTGGCGGGTTTGGGCGGACGCGGCAGCACGTCCACGAAGGCGGTGCCCCCCCTGCGCCAGAGTTCCGCCGCGGCCGCCGCATCGAGCACCCGAGCGCCACTGAGCGTCGCTGGCACCGGCGACCGATAGGCTTCGAGCCGGTATCCCTCCGGCTCAGCCGGGGGAGGGGCGGTGATGGCGGCAGGTTGCGTCGATTGGGCGAGGGACGGCGGGGCGAGCAGCGCAAGCCCCGCGAGCACGGCCATGGCGAGGAGGCGGCGCCGCCTCATGCTCTTGATTTTCCGGCTCATTGGCCCGGCGTCCCCGCGGGCGGGGGAATCGGCTGTCCGTCCTCGTCCAGCAGCGGGACATGATAGGCGACGAGCACCTTCTCGATATCGTCGGCGCGCTTGCGCAGGATGGTGTTGAGCGTCTGCTTCCAGATGTGGTCCGTGGGGCGCACGCCCATGGTGATCCGGTAGGCCAGCGCCGGACGCGCAGCCTCCTTCACCAGCGGGATCACCTTGAGCCGCGTAGCGGACCGCGCGGCGAAATAGCCGGCGGTCGGCCCCCAGAGCAGGCCGCCGTCGATCTCGCCGGCATCAAGGCTCGCCAGCATCTCCTCGGCCGGAGAGGCATAGCGCCGGTCCACTAGAAGCGAATAGGTGCGGGCATTGCCGATGAGCCCAAGCTCGAGCAGGTGGTCGGCGGGCGGGGTCGCGGCAATGACGCCGAGCTTCGCGCTCTTCAGCTTCGGGTCCGACAGCTGGGTCACGCCGTCGAGCGGGCCGCCGGCCTTCACCACCAGCACGAACACCGATTCGTAATAGGGATTGGTGTGCAGCACGAGATCGGCACCGGCGACGTAGCCGATGATGACGTCGCACAGGCGGCGGCCGAGCGTGTTGCGCACGAAGCCGGGGCCCTGCGGCATCAGGTAATTGCGCACGGGCACCTTGAGCTCGTCCGCGACGATGGCCGCGATCTTGTTTTCGAACCCTTCTCCCGCCGCGTTTGAGAACGGCATGTTGGCGGGATCGGCGCACACCCGGAGGGCGTCCGCCGAAACCTGATCGGGGATCTGCTGCCCACCCGCTCCGGAGGGACTGAGCAGCAGGATGGCGGCGAGAGCTGCCGTCGCGAGCGACGCCAGCAACGGCGCGAACCGTTCCCTACTCGCCGAGGCAGGCCTTCTCGGCATCGGTGATCTCCTTCGACTTGTCGTCACGCTTGGCGGGTCGGACACGGCCGATCGCGTCGTCGGAGCGGGCGCGCAGGTAGACGTAGAGGTCGTCCAGGTAGCACATGACGTTCTTGTTCAGGCCGAACGAGGGCATCACCCGGTCATTGCCGCCGCCGAGATTCTGGCGACCGCCTACGACCACTTCGCTGAACTGGTCGAAGTTCATGGTCTTGAGCGAATCCACCAGCGAGGGCGCATAGGTGGAACCCATGCCGTCGGGGCCATGACAGACGTGGCATTCGGCATGATAGCGGCGGTAGCCGGAATAGGTCAGCCAGTCCACCTGCCCGTCGGGCTTGATGTTGTAGGTGGGCGCGCCGGCGACGTCGAAATAGCGGCCACCTTCCTCCTTCACGGGTTTCGGATCCGCAGGCTTGGTGGTCTCGGCGAGCGAGGCGGTGCTGGCGAGGGCGAATGAGAACGCGGCCAGGAAGCAGGCGCCGGCGCGGGTCGGGGGGACGAAAGAAACCACACGATCTCTCCAAAACGACGGACGAAGGGCGAAGACGGCGCTGCCATGGCAACCGGTCCGTCTACGGTTTCGCGAGTAGAGCCCTCGAGCCGGCGGCCCGTGCGCGGACACGGCCGGTGCCGAAGGAATGGTCCCGGATGAACGTCCTTCCGATCGGCTCGGCTCACCAGGATTCGGGCGCAGGTCCGCGTTCCGGCGTTGGCCGGCAAAGCGCTCCTGCCCCCTGGAAAAGGATCGGGCCGGCGGGGGTCTCCCCAGGCCGGCCCGAATGCGCATGCGGGATGCGCCTGGCCTTAACGCCGCCCGATCATTGCGGGATGGCGAAGACCGTCAGCTGACCGCCGAGGGCGGTGTAGTTGCTGAGGGCCGCGTAACCGCCCACCGCGCCGAGGCCGGCGTTCGGGTCGTTGAGGCCCGCCGCGAGGCCGATGCCGGCCCAGCCGCCTACACCCGAGAGCACAGCCACATACTGCTTGCCCTTGTGGGTGTAGGTCATGACGTTGCCGATGATGCCGGACGGGGTCTTGAACTTGTAGAGTTCCTTGCCCGTCTTGGCGTCGACTGCCTTCAGGTAGCCTTCGAGGGTGCCGTAGAACACCACGCCGCCGGCGGTGGAAAGCGCGCCGGACCACACGGAGAACTGCTCCGGGTTGGACCACACGATCTTGCCCTGCTTGGCATCCCAAGCAATGAAGTTGCCCATGCCGCCATGGCTACCCGGTGCGGGGAACATGGAGAGCGTGGCACCCACATAGGGCTGGCCGGGGGTGTAGCTGACCTTGAACGGCTCGTAATCCATGCACACGTGGTTGGTGGGCACGTAGAACAGGCCGGTGTCAGGCGAGTAGGCCGCGGGCTGCTGGTCCTTGGTGCCGAGCGCCGCCGGGCAGATGCCGGTGGTGTTCACATCCTCGCCGTTCTTCTCGGTGGAATACTTGGCCACGACCAGCGGACGACCATAGGTCGGGCTGTTCTTGTCCATGTCCACCTTGGTCGCCCAGTTCACCGCGGGGTCGAACTTCTCGGCCACGAGCAGTTCGCCGGTCTTGCGATCGAGCGTGTAGCCGAAGCCGTTGCGGTCGAAATGCACCAGCGTCTGGCGGTTCTGGCCGCCGATCTGCTGGTCGGCGAGGATCATCTCGTTGATGCCGTCGAAGTCCCACTCGTCGTGGGGCGTCATCTGATAGACCCACTTGGCGACGCCGGTGTCGGCGTCACGGGCGAAGATGGTCATGGACCACTTGTTGTCGCCCGGGCGCTGCTTGGGGTTCCAGGTCGAGGGATTGCCCGATCCGTAATAGATCAGGTTCAGCTGCGGATCGTAGGAATACCAGCCCCAGGTGCAGCCGCCGCCGGTCTTCCACTGGTCGCCCTGCCAGGAGGCGAGGGACGAATCCTTGCCCACGGGCTTGCCGAGCGCGGTGGTCTTCTCGTCGAAGAGCAGCTGGCTGTCCGGGCCGACGGAATAGGCCCGCCACGCCTGCTTGCCGGTGGCGATGTCGTAGGCGGTGACGTGGCACTGCACGCCGAACTCGCCGCCGGAGATGCCCACGAGGACTTTGTCCTTCACCGGCATCACGGTGGCAGTGTTGGTTTCGCCCTTCTTGGGATCGCCGTTCACCACGGACCAGGCCACCTTGCCGGTCTTGGCGTCGAGCGCCACGACCTTGGTGTCGGCCTGATGCAGGAACACCTTGCCGTCGGCATAGGCGAGGCCGCGGTTCACCGTATCGCAGCACATCACCGGGATGACGGCGGGGTCCTGCTTCGGCTCGTACTTCCAGATGATCTTGCCGTCGTTGTTGAGGTCGAGGGCATAGACGATGTTCGGGAAGGGCGTGTGGACGTACATGACGTCGCCCACGACCAGCGGCGAGCCCTCATGGCCGCGCAGAACGCCGGTGGAGAAGGTCCAGGCGACCTGGAGCTTGTTCACGTTGTCGGCGGTGATCTGCTTGAGCTTGGAATGGCGGGTGTTGGCGTAGTCGCCGGTCTGCAGAACCCACTGGTTGGGGTCCTGGGTCAACTTCATGACGCTGTCATTCGCGCTGGCGGGCGCGCCGAAAAATGCGGTTGCCGCCGCCGTGGCGGTCAAAACCAAAAGACGTCTCATCCGGGCTTCCTCCGATGGATGCGGGTCCGCGTCCACGCGCATGTGGAGCGTCAACGCACTGAGCGTTTGTTTTTCGCCTTGGGGGACTCCATCTACTTCGGCAGCGTGTCACGACCGGCGTGATGCCCTGAAGCCTTGCGGTGACAAGAGCGTCCCGCAGGCCTGCGAACCAACCCCGCGTTCCCCGCACGGAGTTGTTGAAGCCGAAGCTGTGAGGAACGTAAGCAATGTTTTCGCCCAAGGCAATACGCCAAATGTCCGGTTGACGCGGCGATTTATACTGCATGCGCGAAGTTGCGGTAGGTAATATTGCGACGCAGCAATATTGGCGTTCTGCACGCCGGCGGCGCTACTCCCACTCCAGCTCGTGATAGGCGGACGTCGCGTTCCGGGCGTTGAAATCGTCGAACAGCTCCCAGTCCGGCGCTTCCTCGCGGCCGGCCGTGCGGGCCGCCTCCGCCATGGTGCCGCCGGCCTTCACGGTGGCCCGCACGTCGGCAACAAGGCGGTTGAGATAGCGCTCGGTGGGCGCCGCCGCCGCGGGCCAGGGGGCGGAGGCGGGACCGTGGCCCGGAACCACGCGGGCCGCCGGGCGGCGCTTCATCTCCTCCAGGATCGCGATCCAGCCGAGGGCCTTTCCGTCGAGCGCCGGGACATGCCCGAGGAACAGGAGATCGCCGAGAAACCAGGTGCCGGTGGTCTCGTCGAACACCGTGAGGTCGGTGGCCGTGTGGGCCGTGCGCCATGCCTCGAGGCGCAGCGGGCGGGCTCCGAGATCGATGGTGCGAACGGTGTCGACGGTCTCGTTGGGCAGGACGACACGCGTGCCCTCGGCCGCCTCTGGCCCGATCAGCCGCTCGGTGGCCGACAGGTAGGAGGCGGCGCGCGCCGAGAGTGCTTCCGGCAGATTGTGATGGCCGATGAATGTCACGCCCGCCCCCACGAACGCGGCATCGCCGAGCACATGGTCGGGATGCATGTGGGTGTTGATGACATAGCGGATCGGCAGCGCCGTTCGCGCGCGGATGGCCGCTTTCAACGCCTCCCCCGCCGCCTTGCTGCCGCCTGTGTCGATGACCGCGACGGCATCCCTGCCGACGACGAAGCCGGCATTGCCCACGAAGCCGAGATTCTTTGGCAATGCAAGGGCATAGGGTGCCTGATGCACGAACACGCCGGGGGCAACTTCTCGCACCTCCAGCGGCTCCGGCTGGGGCTGCGCCGCCGCCGGGACAGTGATGCAGGCCAGCACGAAAAGGAGAAGCCCATGGACGCGACTGGCTTCGGGACGCGCCATCTCAATTCTCCCGCAGTAGCGGAAAACGCGCCGCCAGCGCCGCGCGCTCAGCCTCGATCCACGGACCATCGCGCACCGCGCGCGGCTGGGCGAAACACACCTCCTCGATGACGTGGGTCGGCCGCGGCGCGAGCATCACCACGCGATCGGCCAGCTCCAGCGCCTCGCGCACATTGTGGGTGACCATGAGCACGCTGGTGCCGCCATCCGCCGCCAGCGCCACGTAGCGGCGCAGGTCCGCCGCCGCCTGGGTGTCGAGGGAGACGAAGGGCTCGTCGAGCACGAGGAGGTCCGGCTCCAGCGCCATGGCGCGGGCCAGCGAGACGCGCCGCGCGAGGCCCAGCGACAGCTCCCCGGGATAGCGCGCCGCATGGGCTGAAAGGCCGAATCGGTCAATCAGCGGGGCGAGGTCCATGACACGCCGCACCTTCGGCAGAACCAGACGGATATTCTCCTCCACCGTGCGCCACGGCAAAAGTCGTGGCTCCTGGAAGGCGACGCCGATGGCGAGTGTCGACGGATCTGGCCTCACCTCGCCCTCGAAGGCGCGGTCGAGCCC
>JAEZMT010000004.1 GCA_023442085.1 Pseudomonadota bacterium
TCTCGTTCAGGAACAGGTCCTGCACCACCAGGCACTCCAGCGCGGCAAGGCCGGCCGAGACGTGCTTGGTGTCGGGGTCGGACTGGAGGATGTCCTCGCCCTGCACGTACATGCCCTTGTAGGTGCCTTCCACGGCCGCATCGAACATGTTGGGGATGCGCAGGCCGGGCTCCTCGTCGAGCCCGACGCCCCACAGCGCCTCGAACGAGGCGCGGGTGGCGTCGTCCGAGATGTGGCGGTAGCCCGGCAGCTCGTGCGGGAACGAGCCCATGTCGCACGAGCCCTGCACGTTGTTCTGGCCGCGCAGCGGGTTCACGCCCACGCCGTTGCGGCCGATGTTGCCGGTGGCCATGGCGAGGTTGGCGATGGCGATGACGGTGGTCGAGCCCTGCGAGTGCTCGGTCACGCCCAGGCCGTAATAGATCGCGCCGTTACCGCCGGTGGCATAGAGCCGGGCGGCGCCGCGAACAGCTTCAGCTGAAACGCCGGTGTACTTCTCCACTGCCTCGGGGGAGTGGCGCTCCTCGGCGACGAAGGCGGCCCATTCCTGGAACTCGTCCCAGTCGCAGTATTCGCGCACGAACTGCTCGTTCACCAGACCCTCGGTGACGATGACGTGGGCGAGCGCCGTCACGATGGCGACGTTGGTGCCCGGACGCAGCGGCAGGTGGAAGGCTGCCTCGATGTGGGGCGAACGCACCACGTCGGTGCGGCGCGGATCGACCACGATGAGCTTGGCGCCCTGGCGCAGCCGCTTCTTGAGGCGCGAGCCGAACACCGGGTGGCCGTCGGTCGGGTTGGCGCCGATGATGAGGACCACGTCGGACTCTTCGACGCTGTCGAAGTCCTGCGTGCCGGCCGAGGTGCCGTAGGTCACGGAGAGGCCGTAGCCAGTGGGCGAGTGGCAGACGCGGGCGCAAGTGTCCACGTTGTTGTTGCCGAAGCCGCCACGGATCAGCTTCTGGACGAGGTAGGTCTCCTCGTTGGTGCAGCGCGAGGAGGTGATGCCACCCACCGAGCGCTTGCCGTACTTCTCCTGGATGCGCTTGAACTCGGAGGCGGCGTAGGCGATCGCTTCCTCATAGCTCACTTCCTTCCACGGCTCGTGGATGGAGGAGCGGATCATGGGCTTCAGGATGCGGTCCTGGTGGACGGCGTAGCCATAGGCGAAGCGGCCCTTCACGCAGGAATGGCCACGGTTCGCCTTGCCGTCCTTGTAGGGCACCATGCGCACCAGCTCGTCGCCGCGCATCTCGGCCTTGAAGGTGCAGCCGACGCCGCAGTACGCGCACGTCGTCACCACCGAATGCTCGGGGGTGCCGATGTTGTACATGGCCTTCTCGTTCAGCGTCGCGGTCGGGCAGGACTGCACGCAGGCGCCGCAGGAGACGCACTCCGAGGTGAGGAAGCTCTCATCCATGCCGGGCGAGACGCGGCTGTCGAAGCCACGGCCGGAGATGGTCAGCGCGAACGTGCCCTGCACTTCCTCGCAAGCGCGGACGCAGCGGTTGCAGACGATGCACTTCGACTTTTCATAGGTGAAGTAGGGGTTAGACTCGTCCTTGCCCAGCTTCGTGTGGTTCTCGCCCTCATAGCCGTAGCGCACATCGCGCAGGCCAACCACGCCGGCCATGTCCTGCAGCTCGCAGTCGCCGTTGGCGGAGCAGGTCAGGCAGTCCAGCGGGTGGTCGGAGATGTAGAGCTCCATCACCCCCTTGCGGATCTTCTTGAGCCGCTCGGTCTGGGTCTTCACCACGATGCCGTCCGCCACCGGGGTGGTGCAGGAGGCGGGGGTGCCGTTGCGGCCCTCGATCTCGACAAGGCACAGGCGGCAGGAGCCGAAGGCGTCGAGCATGTCGGTGGCGCAGAGCTTGGGGATCTGGTTCCCCACCTCCATCGCGGCGCGCATGATGGAGGTGCCTTCCGGCACCTGCACGGTCATGCCGTCGATGGTGAGCGTGACCAGCTTCTCCGACTTGGAAGCCGGCGTGCCGTAGTCGATTTCGTGAACGAGGGACATGTCGTTCCTCCAATTATTCTGCGGCGGCCGGCAGCTTCGGCCTGGCGCCGAAGTCTTCCGGGAAATGGGTGAGGGCGCTGACGACGGGGTAGGGCGTGAAGCCGCCGAGCGCGCAGAGCGAGCCGAGCTTCATGGTGTGGCAGAGGTCTTCCAGCAGCGCGAGGTTCTGCTCTCGCTTCTCGCCGGCGACGATCTTGTCGATGGTCTCGACGCCGCGCGTGGAGCCGATGCGGCAGGGGGTGCACTTGCCGCAGCTCTCGTGGGCGCAGAACTCCATGGCGAACTTGGCCATGTGGGCCATGTCCACCGTGTCGTCGAACACCACGATGCCGCCATGGCCGATGAGCGCGTCCTTGGCCGCGAAGGCCTCGTAGTCGAACGGCGTGTCGAACTGGTGGACCGGCAGGTAGGCACCGAGCGGCCCGCCCGCCTGCACCGCCTTCACCGGACGGCCGGAAGCCGTGCCGCCGCCGACTTCCTCGACAAGTTCGCCCAGCGTGATGCCGAAGGCGGTCTCGAACAGCCCGCCGTGCTTGATGTTACCCGCGAGCTGGATGGGCATCGTCCCGCGCGAGCGGCCCATGCCGAAGTCGCGATAGAACTTGCCGCCCTTGTCCAGGATGATCGGCACGGTGGCGAGCGAGACGAGGTTGTTGATGACCGTGGGCTTGCCAAACAGGCCTACATGCGCCGGCAGCGGCGGCTTGGCGCGCACGAGGCCGCGCTTGCCCTCGAGGCTTTCTAGCAGCGAGGTCTCCTCGCCGCACACATAGGCGCCGGCGCCCATGCGCATTTCCATGTCGAAGGCGAGGCCCGAGCCCATGATGTTGTCGCCGAGGAGGCCCGCCATGCGCGCCTTCTCGATGGCCTTCTCCATCACCACGAAGGCGATGGGATATTCCGAGCGGCAGTAAACGAAGCCCTTGGTCGCGCCCACGGC
Source organism: Pseudomonadota bacterium (assembly GCA_023442085.1). Taxonomy (GTDB): domain Bacteria; phylum Pseudomonadota; class Alphaproteobacteria; order Rhizobiales; family Xanthobacteraceae; genus Xanthobacter. The sequence goes on from JAEZMT010000004.1 coordinate 2,961, forward strand.
GAGGCCGGCGATCGTCATGCCCTCGATGAGGCAATAGGGGTCCGCCTCCATGATGAGGCGGTCGGCGAAGGTGCCCGAGTCGCCCTCGTCGGCGTTGCAGACGATGTACTTCTGGTCCGCCGGAGCGGCCGCCACCGTGCGCCACTTGATGCCGGTCGGGAAGCCGGCGCCGCCGCGTCCGCGCAGGCCGCTCTCGAACACCTCTTCCACCGTGCCGGACGGACCGAGATCGATGGCGCGCTTCAGGCCACGGTAGCCGCCGTGCGCCTCGTACTCGGTGAGGGAGAGCGGATCGATGATGCCGATGCGGGCGAAGGTCAGGCGCGTCTGCTTCTTCAGCCAGGGCAGCTCATCCACCACGCCGATGCACTTGGGATGATCAGCGCCGTGCAGGAAACCCGCATGCAGAAGCTCGTCCACCTCGGCGGGGGTCACCGGGCCGTAGCCGATGCGGCCGCGCTCGGTCTCGACTTCCACCAGCGGCTCCAGCCAGAACATGCCGCGCGAGCCGTTGCGGGTGATGTCGGCGGTGATGCCGCGGGCGAGAAGGCCGGCCTCAAGCCGCTTGGCGACGCGGTCTGCACCGCAGGCGATGGCGGTGGCGTCGTTGGGAACGAAGATGCGGGGGGACTTCATCACACCTCTCCGAAGTGCTTGCCGGCGGCGACGCACTCGGCGATTTCATCGACGGTGGCGCGGTCGAGGCGGCCGACCAGCTGCCCGTCCACGAGGGCGGAGGGGGCGCAGGCGCACAGGCCGAGGCAGTAGATGGGTTCGAGCGTCACGCGGCCATCGGCCGAGGTCTCGCCCATGGCGACGCCCAGCTTCTCCTCCGCATAGGCGGTGAGGGCGGTGCTGCCCATGGACTGGCACGCCTCGGCGGCGCACAGCTTCACCACCGTGCGGCCCGGCGGCTCGCGGCGGAAGTCGTGATAGAAGGTGAGGACGCCATAGACCTCGGCGCGGGAGAGGTTGAGCGTCTCCGCGATCATCGGCACCACGGGATCGGGCACGAAACCGAACGTCTCCTGCATGGCGTGCAGGATCGGCATGGTCGCCCCGTCGAGATGCTTGTGCTCCGCGATCACCTGCGCTGCGCGCTCGGTGCTCCAATCCTCATAGACCGCCATGGACGTCTCGCTTTCCCCAACTGTCCGATGCCGCGTTGCCGCTGCTTCGTGTTGCTTGGGGCGAAGTGTGTCACACGGGGGGCTTCAATCAAGGCAGCTGTGGGATGTTGCGATAGAACATCTCTATCAAAGCGGCCGGAGCTGAGGCCGTCTCCGACCGCATTTCAACGCGCTGTCCTGCGTCAATCCGGTCAGTCTGGGATGGTTCTTGGTATATTGATCGTGTTTTTCTATGCGGACACGATTTTGGGAGCGGCGCTGGCCGCTCCGAATTATTGCATTGCAGCAATTGCTGGGTCGGTGAGAGTCGCCTGCTCAAGCTTCGGCGCGATGCGGCGCGCTTCCGCTACGAGAGCTGCGGTGATGGGCGTCGTCGGCTCGCGATGGGGCACTACGAGGCCGATGGAGTGGGAAATGTCCGGCTCCAGAATCGGAATGGACCGCACCGTGGAGGTCAGCCCCAGCGAATCCGCCAGCATGGCGGGCATCACGCTCGACCACAGTCCCGTGCGCACGTGGGTGAAAAGCACGATCATGGAATTGGATTCAAGCGTCGGCTTGTGGCTGGCGCCGGCGGCGGCCAGGAGATTGTCCACGATGCGACGGTTCTGCATATCCGGAGTGAGCAGTGCGAGCTGCAGCTCGGCCACCTCCGCCCAGGTGACGCTCTCACGGTCCCCGTATTTGGCATCGGCGGCGGTGACGAGGCGGTAGCGCTCGCGATAGAGCGGCACGGTGTTCACCCGCCCAAGCGGCTCATTGTCGAGATAGGTGAGGCCGGCGTCGATCTCCAGATTTTCCAGGTGGTTCAATATTTCGATGGAGGTGCGCGAGATCACCGTGAAGCGCACGTCCGGATGGCGGGCGCGGAACGGGGTCGTCAGCGCCGCCACCATGGGAAGGGCGGTGGGAATGGCGGCGATGCGGAGCGGGCCGGCGAGGCCGCGTTTCAGCGCGTCGATGTCCTGACGCATGGCGCGCGAGTCGGCCACGATCCGGCGCGCCCATTCCAGCGTCCGCTCGCCCTCGGGCGTGAAGCCCATGAAGCGGGAGCCGCGCTGCACCAACAGCACGCCGAGCGTGTCCTCCAGCTGCTTGATGCCGGCGGAGAGCGTGGGCTGGGTGACGCCGCAGGCCTCGGCCGCCCGGCCGAAGTGGCGTTCACGCGCAAGTGCGATCAGGTATTCGAGCTTGTCTATCAT
>JAEZMT010000011.1 GCA_023442085.1 Pseudomonadota bacterium
GCACGAACTTCTGCCGCGTGGCGAAGAGGCCCACATAGGGGCCGCCGAAATTCAGCGCATTGCCGATGGACTGGCCCTCGCCCGCCACGATGTCGGCGCCCTGCGCCCCCGGCGGCTCGATGAGGCCAAGGCTGACCGCCTCGGTGAACACGGCGATGAGCAGGGCGCCGGCCTTGTGGGCTGCGTCGGCGATGGGCTTCAGGTCCACGATGTTGCCGAACACGTCGGGGGACTGCACCACCACGCAGGAGCAGCCCGCATCGATGGCGGCGATGATGTCCTCCCCGCCCGTGGGCACGGGCGCCAGCGCCACCACCTCGTCGGCGGCATAGCGCGAGACGGTCTCGATGGTCGCGCGATAGTGCGGGTGCAGGTTGCCGGCGAGCAGCGCCTTGCGGCGGCGGGTGACGCGATGGGCCATCAGCACCGCCTCCGCGGCGGCGGTGGAGCCGTCATACATGGAGGCATTGGCCACCTCCATGCCGGTGAGTTCGGCCACCTGCGTCTGGAACTCGAAGAGATATTGCAGGGTGCCCTGCGCGATCTCCGGCTGGTAAGGCGTGTAGGAGGTGAGAAATTCCGAGCGCTGGATCAGATGGTCCACGCTCGCCGGCACATGGTGGCGATAGGCGCCGGCGCCGACGAAGAAGGGTACCGAGCCCGCCGGCACGTTCTTCGCGGCGAGGCGGGCGAGCGTGCGCTCCACCTCCAACTCGCTCTTGTGGAGCGGCAGGCGCGGCAGCTCATGCTCGCGCTGGGCGGCGGGAATGTCGGCGAACAGATCGTCCACCGACGGAACGCCGATGCGCGCGAGCATCTCGGCGCGGTCGTCGGCGGTGAGGGGAAGATAGCGCATGGGAGAGACCTCAAGCCTCTGTTTGGAGAGTGGTCCGAGAAGAGGCTCACTCTTTTTGAATTCCTTCCGTCGTCATGGCCGGGCTTGTCCCGGCCATCCACGTCGGATCGATCGTTCACTTGTTGAAAGGCATTCCCAGACCGCTCCACGTGGATGCCCGGGACAAGCCCGGGCATGACGAGTGGTGTTGCGGTGATGCCGTTTTGATTCGGCGAGCCAGTCTCACAGGGTGTCCAGATAGTCCTTGTAGGCGTGCTCGTTCATGAGCTCGTCGAACTCGGTGGGGTTGGAGAGCTTCAGCTTCAGGAACCAGCCCTTGCCTTCGGCATCCTCATTGACGAGGCCGGGGGCGGCTTCGAGTTCCGAATTCACCTCCACGACCTCGCCGGAGATGGGGGCATAGACCTCGCTCGCGGCCTTCACGCTCTCGACGACGGCGGCTTCCTTGCCCTTCTCCACCGCCTTGCCGATCTCGGGCAGTTCGACGAACACCACGTCGCCGAGCTGGCCCTGGGCGTAGTCGGAGATGCCGACCACCGCCACGTCGCCGTCGATGCGGACATATTCGTGGTCCTTGGTGTAGCGCACGGTCATTTTCAGCCCCCGGTTTTCTGCTTGCGCGCATAGCGCGTGGGTACGAAGGGAAGGGTGGTGACGACGGCGGGCAGGGCCTTGCCGCGCACCAGGATGTCGAGGAGGGTGCCGGGCGCGGCGAGCGCCGGCGGCACATAGCCCATGGCGATGGGCGCCTGCAGCGTCGGGGCGAAGCCGCCCGAGGTGACGCGGCCCACGATCTCCCCGCCTGAGGCGATCTCCGCCCCCTCGCGGGCCGGCGCGCGGCCGTCCAGCTTCAGGCCCACGCGCACGCGGGACGGACCCTCCGCCAACTCCCGCTGCACGCGATCGGCGCCGGGAAAGCCGCCCTCGAGGCGCCGCCGCTTCTGGATGGACCAGTTGAGCGCCGCCTCGATGGGCGAGGTGGAAAGGTCGATGTCGTGGCCATAGAGGCAGAGGCCGGCTTCCAGCCTGAGACTATCCCGGGCACCGAGGCCGATGGCCTTCACCTCCGGCTCGGCCAGCAGCGCCGCCCAGAGCGCGGCGGCGTCCTCAGCCGCCACGGAAATCTCGTAGCCGTCCTCGCCGGTATAGCCGGAGCGGGAGACCTCCACCGGCACGCCATCGAAGGCGAGGGGGAGGGCGGTCATGAAGTCGAGGTCCGCCGCCTCGGGGCAGTGGCGCGCCATCACCGCCGCAGCTTCCGGGCCCTGAAGGGCGAGGAGGGCGCGTTCGGGGCGCTGCACCAGCTTCACGGTCTCGGGGAGGTTCGCTTCGATGTGCGCGAAGTCGGCGCCCTTGCAGGCAGCGTTGACCACGAGGACCAGGGTGCCGTCGGCGGACGGGTCCGCCGGGCGGGTGGCCATGAAGTCGTCGCGAATGCCGCCGTCATCGGCCGTCAGCTGCGAATAGCGCTGCTTGCCGGGCGCGAGGTTCACGAAATCCGCCGGGGCGAGGGCTTCCAGCGCGCGGGCGGTGGTTTCGTGGTCCGGGCCGACGAGGAGCGCCTGTCCCATGTGGGAGACGTCGAACAGGCCGGCGTTCGTGCGGGTCCAGTTGTGCTCCGCGAGGATGCCCTCGGGATACTGGACCGGCATGAGGTAGCCCGCGAACGGCACCATGCGGGCGCCGAGCGCCACATGAGCTGCGGCGAGCGGGGTTTCGAGCAAAGGCTCGGACTCGGAATGCGAATCGGGGGACGAAGCCAAAGGGGACTCCCGGACGAACGGCGCCAATGTCCGGACCTGCCGAACCCCGTTCCCGGTGGTCCTGC
>JAEZMT010000035.1 GCA_023442085.1 Pseudomonadota bacterium
GTGCGCGAGTTCTTCGGCTCCTCGCAGCTGTCGCAGTTCATGGACCAGACCAACCCGCTCTCCGAGATCACGCACAAGCGGCGTCTCTCGGCGCTCGGCCCGGGCGGTCTGACCCGCGAGCGCGCCGGCTTCGAGGTGCGCGACGTGCACCCGACGCACTACGGCCGCATCTGCCCCATCGAGACGCCGGAAGGCCCGAACATCGGCCTCATCAATTCCCTGGCGACCTTCGCCCGCGTGAACAAGTACGGCTTCATCGAGGCGCCCTACCGCCGCGTGGTTGACTCCAAGGTCACCGACGAGGTGGTCTATCTCTCCGCCATGGAGGAGGGGAAGTACTACGTCGCGCAGGCCAACATCCCGCTCGACAAGGACGGCCGCTTCGAGGAAGACCTCATCGTCTGCCGCCATGCGGGCGACGTGCTCCTCGTGAGCCCCGATCGCGTGGACTTCATGGACGTGTCGCCGAAGCAGCTCGTTTCGGTGGCCGCGGCGCTCATCCCGTTCCTTGAGAACGACGACGCCAACCGCGCGCTCATGGGCTCGAACATGCAGCGCCAGGCGGTTCCGCTGGTGCGTTCGCAGGCGCCGCTCGTCGGCACCGGCATGGAGGCCGTGGTCGCCCGCGACTCCGGCGCCGCCATCGCCGCCCGCCGCACCGGCGTGATCGACCAGGTGGACGCCACCCGTATCGTCATTCGCGCCACGGAAGAGTCCGACCCCTCCAAGTCGGGCGTCGACATCTACCGGCTGATGAAGTTCCAGCGGTCCAACCAGTCCACCTGCATCAACCAGCGTCCGCTGGTGCGCGTGGGCGATCAGGTGCGCAAGGGCGACATCATCGCTGACGGCCCGTCCACGGAGCTGGGCGAGCTGGCGCTCGGCCGCAACGTGCTCGTCGCCTTCATGCCGTGGAACGGCTACAACTTCGAAGATTCGATCCTGCTCTCGGAGAACATCGTCAAGGAAGACGTGTTCACCTCGATCCACATCGAGGAATTCGAATGCATGGCCCGCGACACCAAGCTCGGGCCTGAGGAAATCACCCGCGACATTCCCAACGTCTCGGAAGAGGCGCTGAAGAATCTCGACGAGGCCGGCATCGTCTACATCGGTGCCGAGGTCCGCGCGGGCGACATCCTCGTCGGCAAGATCACGCCGAAGGGCGAGAGCCCGATGACGCCGGAGGAGAAGCTCCTCCGCGCGATCTTCGGCGAGAAGGCTGCCGACGTGCGCGACACCTCGCTCCGTCTGCCCCCGGGCACCACGGGCACCATCGTCGAGGTGCGCGTGTTCAACCGTCACGGCGTCGACAAGGACGAGCGCGCGCTCGCCATCGAGCGCGAGGAGATCGAGCGTCTCGCCAAGGACCGTGACGACGAGCAGGCGATCCTCGATCGCAACGTCTACGGCCGCCTGACCGAGATCCTCGACGGCAAGGTCGCCATCGCGGGGCCGAAGGGCTTCAAGAAGGAGACCGCCGTCAGCCGCGAGATCCTCGCCGAGTATCCGCGCTCGCAGTGGTGGCTGTTCGCCGTCGCCGACGACGCCATCATGGCCGAGTTGGAGGCGATCCGCGCCCAGTACGACGATTCGAAGAAGCGGCTCGAGCAGCGCTTCCTCGACAAGGTCGAGAAGCTGCAGCGCGGCGACGAGCTGCCCCCCGGCGTGATGAAGATGGTCAAGGTCTTCGTCGCGGTGAAGCGCAAGATCCAGCCCGGCGACAAGATGGCCGGCCGCCACGGCAACAAGGGCGTGGTCTCGCGCATCGTGCCGGTGGAGGACATGCCGTTCCTCGAGGACGGCACCAATGTCGACATCGTGCTGAACCCGCTGGGCGTGCCCTCGCGCATGAACGTGGGGCAGATCCTGGAGACGCATCTCGGCTGGGCCTGCGCGGGCCTCGGCCGGCAGGTGGCTGCCGCGGCGGAAGCCTATTACGCCAAGCAGGATCTGAAGCCGCTGCGTGACCGGCTGGAGACCATCTACGGCAAGGAAGAGATTGAGCAGCTCAAGGATTCCGAGCTGCCCGAACTCGGCGAGAACCTGCGCAAGGGCGTGCCGATGGCCACTCCGGTCTTCGACGGCGCCCACGAGGCGGACATCGAGCACGAGCTGGAGCGGGCGGGTCTCGACCGCTCCGGACAGTCCACGCTGTTCGACGGACGCACGGGCGAGCCGTTCGATCGTAAAGTGACGGTCGGCTACATCTACATGCTGAAGCTGCATCACCTGGTCGACGACAAGATCCACGCTCGCTCCATCGGCCCCTACTCGCTCGTGACCCAGCAGCCGCTGGGCGGCAAGGCGCAGTTCGGCGGCCAGCGCTTCGGCGAAATGGAGGTGTGGGCGCTCGAAGCCTACGGTGCCGCCTATACGCTGCAGGAGATGCTCACCGTGAAGTCGGACGACGTGGCCGGCCGCACCAAGGTCTACGAGGCCATCGTGCGCGGCGAGGACACGTTCGAGAGCGGCATTCCCGAGAGCTTCAACGTGCTCGTGAAGGAAATGCGCTCGCTCGGCCTCAACGTCGATCTCGAAAACACCTGACGGGCGCGTTCAGCCCGTCGCCCCGCGCAAAGCGGATTGCCCGACCGGCGCTTCTGCCGGCCGGGCCTCAAGTTAAAGGCCCACTTCGTTTGGGAGCCAGCTCATGAATCAGGAAATCCTGAACGTCTTCAATCCGACCGTTCCGGCCCCGAGCTTCAATCAGATCCGCATCTCGATCGCGAGCCCGGAGAAGATCAAGTCCTGGTCCTACGGCGAGATCAAGAAGCCGGAAACCATCAACTACCGCACGTTCAAGCCCGAGCGTGACGGCTTGTTCTGCGCGCGTATCTTCGGTCCCATCAAGGACTACGAGTGCCTGTGCGGCAAGTACAAGCGGATGAAGTACAAGGGCATCATCTGCGAGAAGTGCGGCGTCGAGGTCACCCTCTCGCGCGTGCGCCGCGAGCGCATGGGCCACATCGAGCTCGCCGCCCCCGTGGCGCATATCTGGTTCCTGAAGTCGCTGCCGAGCCGCATCGGCCTTCTGCTCGACATGACGCTCAAGGATCTCGAGCGCATCCTGTACTTCGAGTATTTCGTCGTCATCGAGCCGGGCATCACCAAGCTCAAGTACCGTCAGCTCCTCTCCGAGGACGACTACCTGCGCGCCCAGGACGAGTATGGCGAGTCCAGCTTCACCGCCATGATCGGCGCCGAGGCCATCCGTGAGCTGCTGCGCTCCATGGACCTCGAAAAGATCGCCGCGGACCTGCGCCAGGAGATCGCCGAGGCGACCACCGAGCTCAAGCCCAAGAAGCTCGCCAAACGCCTGAAGATCGTCGAGGCCTTCCAGCTCTCCGGCAACAAGCCGGAGTGGATGATCCTCACCCACGTGCCGGTGATCCCGCCGGACCTGCGCCCGCTCGTCCCCCTGGACGGCGGCCGCTTCGCGACGTCCGACCTGAACGACCTGTACCGCCGCGTCATCAACCGCAACAACCGCCTCAAGCGGCTGATCGAGTTGCGCGCGCCGGACATCATCATCCGCAACGAGAAGCGCATGCTTCAGGAGGCGGTTGACGCGCTGTTCGACAACGGCCGCCGTGGCCGCGTCATCACCGGCGCCAACAAGCGGCCCCTTAAGTCGCTCGCCGACATGCTGAAGGGCAAGCAGGGCCGGTTCCGCCAGAACCTGCTCGGCAAGCGCGTGGACTATTCCGGCCGCTCGGTCATCGTGGTGGGTCCGGAGCTGAAGCTGCACCAGTGCGGCCTGCCCAAGAAGATGGCGCTGGAGCTGTTCAAGCCCTTCATCTACTCGCGCCTCGACGCGAAGGGGCATTCGGCGACCGTCAAGCAGGCGAAGAAGCTGGTGGAGAAGGAGCGTCCCGAGGTTTGGGACATCCTCGACGAGGTGATCCGCGAGCACCCGGTGATGCTGAACCGCGCGCCGACGCTCCACCGCCTCGGCATCCAGGCGTTCGAGCCCGTGCTCATCGAAGGCAAGGCGATCCAGCTGCATCCGCTCGTCTGCTCGGCGTTCAACGCCGACTTCGACGGCGACCAGATGGCCGTTCACGTCCCGCTCTCGCTGGAAGCCCAGCTGGAAGCGCGCGTGCTGATGATGTCCACCAACAACATCCTGCACCCCGCCAACGGCCAGCCGATCATCGTGCCGTCGCAGGACATCGTGCTTGGGCTCTACTACCTCTCCATCATGAAGGAGAAGGAGCCCGGCGAGGGCATGATGTTCGCCAACATGGCGGAGATCGACCACGCGCTGAACGCCAAGGCGATCACCCTCGCCACCAAGATCAAGGGCCGGTACATCGGCGTCGACGCGGACGGCAAGCAGTATTCCAAAATCTATGAGACCACGCCCGGTCGCATGAAGATCGGCGAGCTGCTGCCCAAGCATCCGAAGCTCTCCTACGACGTCGTCAACAAGCTGATGACGAAGAAGGAAATCTCCAACATGATCGATGCCGTGTACCGGCACTGCGGTCAGAAGGAGAGCGTGATCTTCTGCGACCGCATCATGGCGCTCGGCTTCTACAACGCGTTCCGCGCCGGCATTTCGTTCGGCAAGGACGACATGGTGGTGCCGAAGAAGAAGTGGGATCTGGTCGAGGAGACCCGCGCGCTCACCAAGGAATACGAGCAGCAGTACAACGACGGCCTCATCACCCAGGGTGAGAAGTACAACAAGGTCGTCGACGCATGGGGCAAATGCTCCGATCGCGTCGCCGAGGAGATGATGAAGGAAATCTCTTCGGTCAAGAAGGACCCGAAGACCGGCCGCGAGAAGCAGATCAACTCGATCTACATGATGAGCCACTCCGGAGCGCGTGGGTCGCCCGCTCAGATGAAGCAGCTTGCCGGCATGCGTGGCCTCATGGCCAAGCCGTCGGGCGAGATCATCGAGAGCCCGATCATCTCGAACTTCAAGGAAGGCCTGACCGTGATGGAGTACTTCAACTCCACCCACGGTGCGCGTAAGGGCCTTGCCGATACCGCTCTGAAGACGGCCAACTCGGGCTATCTCACCCGTCGTCTCGTCGACGTGGCGCAGGATTCCATCATCACCGAGCGCGATTGCGGCTCGGACAAGGGAATCCACATGCGCGCCATCATCGACGCGGGCCAGATCGTGGCGTCGCTCGCCTCGCGCGTCCTCGGCCGCACCGCGGCGGAAGACATCGTGGAGCCGGCGACCGGCGACATCATCGTGCCGAAGGGCCAGATGATTGAGGAGCCGCACGTCGAGCGGATCAACAAGTCGGGCATCCAGGAAATCAAGATCCGGTCGGTCCTGACCTGCGAAACCCGCAACGGCGTGTGCGGCACCTGCTACGGGCGCGATCTCGCCCGCGGCACGCCCGTCAACATGGGCGAGGCGGTGGGCGTCATCGCCGCCCAGTCCATCGGCGAGCCGGGCACCCAGCTCACCATGCGCACCTTCCACATCGGCGGCGCGGCGACCCTCGCCGACTCCTCCTTCGTGGAATCGAACTTCGAGGGCTCGGTCCGCATCCGCAACCGCAACGTGGCGCGGAACTCGGACGGCGACCTCGTGGTGATGGGCCGCAACCTCGCGGTGGTCATCGTCGATCATGACGGCACCGAGCGCGCGGTGAACCGCGTGCAGTACGGCGCCCGCCTCAAGGTGGACGAGGGCGACACCATCAAGCGCGGCCAGCGCATCGCCGAGTGGGACCCCTACACCCGTCCGATCCTCACCGAGGTGGATGGCACGGTGGCCTTCGAGGACCTGATGGAAGGCGCGTCGATGAACGAGACGGTCGACG
>JAEZMT010000194.1 GCA_023442085.1 Pseudomonadota bacterium
CGGTCGTTGATCGACTTGAAATGATCGAGGTCACACATGAGCAGGCCGATGTGTGTTCCGGGCGGTGCGGCATCGACCAGACGCTCCGCGCGTTCGAGGAAAGCGCTGCGGGTGAGGACGCCCGAGAGGCCGTCGCGCTCCAGCCGGCCGGTGGCCTCGGCGATGACCTCCGTCACCACGAGGGCCAGCAGCGCCACCCCGAGCATGAGCGACAGGATGCTGCCGGCCGTCTGCGAATAGCGGGCATAGGAACTGACGAGATAATCGCGGACGCCGTTGTCAGCCCCGTTCAGCGGGATGAGCACGGCTTTCGCCGCGAATTGCAGGGCGCAGAGCCCCAGCACGGCGGCGAGCACGAGATCCACCGCGCGTCGCGGCCCATGCCGCAGGACCGTGCCGGCGGCGAAGGCCGTCAGGGCCGCGAACGGTAACTGATAGGTCAGCGCCTGCGCCCAGCCCCCGCGGGGAAGATCGACCCCGAAGAGTGCGGTGAATGCCACGGCCGCAAGCGTCGCGAGACCCAGCCGGCGCACGGACGAGCCGGGCTGGTAGTGGCGCGCGAGACCCGCCGCGATGAGGAACAGCGCGGTTAGAAGTGAGCCGAACGAGAGGGTCGATGCGAGCCGGACGGAGGGAAGCTCCCGCGCCAGCGCCTCGATGGTCACGGTGGCTGCGGCGCAGACGAACGCCGCGGCGCACCAGCGGCCGAGCCTGATGGAGGAGCGCCAGCTCGTGCCCAGGAACGCCGCCGCGAAGGTGAGGCCGATGGCGCAATTGATGAGCAGCAGAAATGTGGCGTCGGTCATGGCGCCCCTCTTTCTTGCCCCATCGGCACCCGGGCCATCGCGCGTTGCAAACTTACCACATCTTGCGCCGATCCATCGCTGGCAGGTAGCCGATGACGCGGCGTGCGGGCGTGGTCGGTAGCACGATCAGGAGATCTAAGCACAGACTCCGTCGATGTTTTTCTGCCGGGGGACAGGCGTGGGAGGCGTCATTTCCCTACCGCTAGTTTAGAGATATTCTATATCAATAAGGGTCCTGGCAGATTGACAAAGCGGGGCCGCTCACCCCCAATCCGGCCTTGTTCGCGGCGATTTGCAGGCCTTTTTCAGCCTCAGGTGTCGCGCTGTAAAATGGTAGTCGCACAGTCGCGGTAGGGCCGCTGTTGTGCGGTTGCGCACCGCCTGCCTGCTGGGGGATTTTCGAGATGTTGGATACCGTGCTTCGGACCGCCGCCCGCGGCAGCCGCGGGAGCCTTCCGGGCACCCGGTCCCTTCTCGCCCGCTATCTTCTCGCCGGTGTTGCGGCTGGTGCGCTTCTCGGCGCCCCCTTGCTGAGCGTGGCGCACGCCGCCGACGTGGCCACCAAGGCTCCCGCCGAACCGGCGGCCGCGGAGGAGGAGGCGGAGCCCTCCATCGCCCCGCAGCTCGGATGGCTCGGAGACTGGGGCGGCTACCGTCCCAAGCTGGAGGCGGCCGGCATCAAGGTGGGGGTGAACTATATCGGCGAGCTCTGGCGCAACGTGGACGGCGGCCTCGGCACCGGCACCGCTTACAACGGACGCTTCCAGTTCTCGCTCGACGCCGATCTGGACAAGCTGTTCAACTGGAAGGGCGCGACCTTCCACGTCAGCGCGCTGCAGATCCAGGGCTCGGGCTTCTCCGGCCAGTATCTCGGCAACATCATGGGCGTCAGCAATGTGGACGCTTTGTCGAGCACCCGCCTGTTCGAACTCTACATCGAGCAGACCTTCGCCGACGGCAAGTCCAGCGTCCGTTTCGGCCAGCTCTCCGCTGATTCGGAGTTCGCCATCAGCGAGAACGGCGGGCTGTTTCTGAACTCCACCTTCGGTTGGCCGGCCCTGTTCGCCGCCGATCTGCCCAGCAGCGGCCCGGCCTATCCGCTGGCGACCCCCGGCGTGCGGCTGAAGTGGGTGGCGAATGACGAATGGACCGTCATGCTTGGCCTCTTCAACGGCAATCCCGCGCCGTGCTGCGGCGACCCCCAGGAAGAGAACAAGTACGGCCTGAACTTCATCGTCGACGAGGGCGTTTTCCTGATCGGCGAGGTGGCCTACAGCTACAACAAGGCCGAAAACGCGTCCTGGCTGCCCGGCACCATCAAGGTCGGCGGCTGGTACAATTCCAACTCGTTCGACGATCAGGTCTACGACATCTTCGGTGTGCCGCTCGTGAACCCGGCGTCCATCGGCCTGCCGAACCAGATCCAGGGCGACTATGCCTTCTACGCCATCATCGACCAGATGATCTGGCGGATGCCCGGCACGAAGGACAAGGGCATCAGCGTGTTTGGCCGCGTCACCGCGGCGCCGAGCGCGCAGAACCAGATCGGCTTCTACTGGGACGGCGGCGTGACCTTCAAGGGCGTGATCCCCGGGCGCGAGGACGATGCATTCGGCGTCGCCTTTGGCAATGCGCGGGTGACGAACGCCGCCCAGCAGGCCGATTTCTACACCGGCATCTACACCGGCAGCTACTACCCCATCCGCAGCAGCGAGACCGTGCTGGAAGTGACCTATTCGGCACAGGTGATGCCCGGATGGACCATCCAGCCCGACTTCCAGTACATCTGGAACCCCGGCGGCGGCGTGCTGAACCCGAACGATCCGTTTGGCCTGACCACCGTGAAGAATGCCGCCGTGTTCGGCGTGCGGACCACCATCAACTACTGATGAGCCAAAGAAAAGCCGGGCGGCCGCGAGATGCGCGCCGCCCGGCTTTTTTGTGCGCGTCCGGCTCAGGGGGCCGGCGTCACCTCGAACAGGCAGTGGTCGAAGCCCTCGGCGGCGCACTGCACCTCCCGCGCCTCAAGCCGGCGCGGCGCGCCCGCCTGCTCGCACACGAATTCCAGCGCCCCGGCCAGCCACGGCGCGAACATGTAGCAGAGCTTGCGGCCCGCGCCCTTCGTCGCCTCGGTGACGAAGGAGGAGTGGTCGAGCCGGATCGTCCCCGTCCCCGCCGCCGGATCGAGGGCGAGGATGGTGAAGCGGCCCCAGCCGCGCTGAGACAGCCGCTTCATGTAATGCGCGAACACGTCGGGGCCGGTCAGGCCATAGACCTCCGCCTGCCGCTCGCACCACACGAAGGCCGAGAGCCGCCCAGCCGGCGCCAGCGCCGCGTCGAAGGCCTCCGCGCCCAGCGCCGCTTCGATGGCGAAGTGGTTGTTGTTGTAGAAGTGCTGGGGCACGAGGATCATGGGCATCTTGTCCGCGAACCAACGGCCGGTCGCCTCGTCCACGTCGATCTCGATTTCAGGCTTCGCCATCTGGGCCTCGCTTTTGCGCCGTACGACTCACGCGCCCCACACATCCTTCAGCAATTGCAGCCAGTTTCCACCCATCACCTTTTCGATGCGCGCGGTGGACCAGCCCCGCTTTTCCATTGCCGCGGTGAGGTTGGGGAAGTCGCCGATCACGCGGAAGCCTTCGGGATTGATGACCTCGCCGAAGTCGGTGAGCTTGCGGCCCGTGCCCTTGTCGTGGGTGATCCAGTCGAAGAAGGGCTTGCCGTATCCCTGGGTGAAGTCCGTGCCGACGCCCACCATGTCCTCGCCGGCAATGTCGATCACGTACTCCATAGCCTCCACATAGTCGGCGACGGTCGAGGCCGGCCCCTTCTTCAGGAAGGGTGGGAACATGGTGACGCCGATGAAGCCGCCCTTCTCCGCGATGAAGCGCAGCTGCTCGTCGGTCTTGTTGCGCGGATGGGCCTTGAGGCCGGCCGGCAGGCAGTGGGAATAAGCTACACGCTGCTTGGAGGCGAGGATGGTATCCTCCGAGGTCTTCGGGCCAACGTGGGAGAGGTCGCACAGGATGCCGAGGCGGTTCATCTCCGCCACCACGTCTCGGCCGAAATCGGAGAGGCCGCTGTCGCGGCTCTCGTAGCAGCCGGAGCCCACCCAGTTCTGGGTGTTGTAGGTCATCTGGATGATGCGCACGCCGAGCTCGTGGAAGAGCTCGAGATATTCGAGGTGATCCTCGATGGCGGTGGTGTTCTGCCAGCCAAGGATGATGCCGGTCTTGCCGTCCTCTTTCGCCTTCAGGATGTCTTGGGTGGTGTAGACCTGCGAGATCAGGTCCGCATTGGCGGCGAAGTCCTTCTTCCACTTGGCGATGTTGCGCATCGTCTCGGTGAAGTTGTCCCAGATGGAGCAGGTGCAGTTGGCGGCGGTGAGTCCGCCCTTGCGCATGTCCTCGAACACCGGGCGCGAGAAGTCGGAGATGATGAGCCCGTCGATGACGATGAGCTTGTCGTGGAGATCGGACACCGGGTTTACCCCTTTATTGGAAACGGATTTCGGGAAGGCTCATGCCGCCACCAGCGTGCCGGCGTCGGGATGCCAGGAGACGCGCACGGGCTGGCCGGGCTGGAGCGGGGCGGGGCCGCCGACGGCAGGCGAGGGGCGGCGGGCGATGAGGACGAGGCCGGAGGCGGTGGCCACGCGATAGTCGATGACGAGGCCGCGATAGGTGGCAAGCTCCACCACCGCGGGAAGGGCGTTGTGGTCCTCTTCCGCGCCGTCCAGCATCAGCCGTTCCGGCCGCACGGCGAGGGAGAGGTCGCCAGGGACGCCGGTCGGCGCAACGCGCACCTCGTCGCCGCCCGCCAGCCGGAAGCGGCCGACGCCGGCAAGTTCGCCGGGCAGCAGGTTCGTCACGCCCATGAACTCGGCGGCGAAGCGCGAGGCGGGGCGGCCGAAGAGATCATCCGGTGCGCCCTGTTGCTCGATCTTCCCGTTGCGCATGAGCACCACGCGGTCGGCCACCGACAGCGCCTCGTCCTGGTCGTGGGTGACGAAGATGGTGGTGATGCCGAGCTGTTGCTGCAGGGTGCGGATCTCGGTCTTCATCTCGTGGCGCAATTGCGCGTCGAGGTTGGAGAGCGGCTCGTCCAGCAGCAGCACGTCCGGCTCGATGACGAGGGCGCGGGCCAGCGCCACGCGCTGCTGCTGGCCGCCGGACAGCTGCTTGGGCAGGCGCTCGGCGAGGTGCGAGAGCTTCACCCGGTCCAGCGCCGTCTTCACCTTGGCGCCGATCTCGGCCTTGGGAAGCTTGCGCATCTCCAGCCCGAAGGCGACGTTTTCGGCCACGCTCATGTGCGGGAACAGCGCATAATTCTGGAAGCCGAAGCCCATGTTGCGCTTGTTCGGCGGCAGGTGCGTGAGGTCGCGGCCCCCCACGAGGATGCGGCCCTCGGTGACGGGAATGAAGCCACCCACCATGCGCAGCGTCGTGGTCTTGCCGCAGCCGGAGGGGCCGAGCAGCGCCACCAGTTCCCCCTCGCCGATGGTGAGGGACACGTGGTCCACGGCGGTCATGGCGTCGTAGCGCTTGACGATGGATTGCAGCACGACATCGGACATGAGCACGCTCCTCAGAAGGCGCGGGAGAGGCGGGCGTAGCGGTCCGAGACGAGGAGCAGCACGCCGATGATGAGGATCTGGACGGTCGCCACGGCCGCCACCGTCGAATCGAGATTCCATTCGAGATAGGAGACGAGCGCGATCTGCAGCGTGGAGCGACCCGGCCCCACGAGGAAGATCGACTTCTCCAGATCGATGAAGGAGATGACGAAGGAGAAGAGCGCCGCCGCCACGATGCCCGGCTTGATGATGGGCAGCGTCACCCGGAAGAAGGTGGTGAGCCGCCCCGCGCCCAGCGATTGCGCCGCCTCCTCGTAGGACGGGCTCATGCCCACCAGCGAGGCGGTGACGAGGCGCACGGTCCACGGCAGGGCGATGAGGCCGTGGGCGACGAACAGGCCCGGCAGCGTGCCGGAGATGTCCACGTCCAGCAGGATCTCCAGCTCGATGAAGGCCATGAACAGCGCGGCGCCGCCGACAATGCCCGGCACCACCATGGGCGAGAGCAGTAGCGTCTGGATGGCGTCGCGCCCGGGGAAGCGATAGCGCACCAGAGCGAGGCTCGCCGGCACGCCCAGCACCAGCGAGATGGCCACCGCCACCAGCGCCGTCTCGACGCTGGTGATGAAGCCGTTGCGGAAGGAGTCAAGCTGCCAGGCGCGCACATACCAGTCCAGCGTGTAGCCGGTGGCCGGGAAGGAGAGGATGCGGTTGGCGAAGAAGCTGACCCAGATCACCGCGCCCAGCGGCAGCACCACGAAGGCGAGCACGAGGGCGGTGATGGCGGCATAGATGCGGTTGATGGCGAGAAGTCCCATCTGCCCCTCACTCGCTCCAGCGCCGGTAGCGGCGCTGCACCAGGATGTTGGCGGTGGTGGTGAGCACCAAGGTCACCGCCATGAGCACGAAGGCGAGCGCGGCGCCGAACGGCCAGTTCATGGCTTTCGCCACCTGCTGGTAGACGGTGGGCGCCATCATGTGGAAGCTCGGCCCGCCGATGAGCACAGGCGTCGCATAGGCGTTCATGGAGAGGATGAAGCAGAGCATCGTCCCCGCGAGGATACCGGGCAGGGCCAAAGGCAGCACCACGCGCCACAGCACGGTGAGATGCGAGGCGCCGAGCGACTGCGCGGCGGATTCAAGGTTCGCGTCGATGCCCTCGATGACGCTCTGGAGCGTCACGATCATGAAGGGCAGCAGCACCGAAACGAGGCCGATGACGACGGCGGTGGGCGTGTACATGAGCTTCACCGGCGAGAGGCCGACGGTCTCGATCACCGCGTTGAACAGCCCCTTGTCGCCGAGGATGACCATCCACGCCGCCGTGCGCACCGCATTGCCCATGAGCAGCGGCAGTACGATGAGCAGCAAAAGCCGGCCCTTCCACTTGTCGCTCGCCTGCCGGACCAAGAAGTAGGCGACCGGAAAGCCCGCCACCAAGCACAGCAGCGTCGAGAGGGCGGAGATCCACAAGGTGGTGCCGAGCACCTCCTGATAGAAGCTGTCGGCGAAGAAGCGGGCGTAATTGTCGAGCGTCAGCGCCTCCACCATCATCTGCCCCGGCACGAACCGGTTCAGCGAATAGCGGAACATCAACGCCAAAGGCCCCATCAGTGCCAGCAGCACGAAGATCGTGGCCGGCGCCGTGAGGCCGTAGGCGGGGGCGAGGCGCCGCCCCTCCCGCCCGCGCGAGGCGGGCGGGGATGCCGTCGCCGCCGGCGCGGTGGCGCCGGAGCTTGCCGAGGAGGTCATGGGATCCTCGCTCAGCGGGCGATGTTCTTGTTCCACCACTCCAGCCATTCCGCCGTATTCTTGGCCACGTGCGCGTAATCGGGGAACTTCAGCGCGGCGGCCTCGGCGGCGGTGAAGTCCACCTTCGCCTTGAGCTCGGAGGACAGCTCCGCCTTGCCGTTGGCCGGGGCGTAGAAGCTTGCGCCGGCAAGGCCGGCCATGGCCTTCGGGTCCAGCATGGCGTTGAAATAGATCAAGGACAATTCCGGGCTCGGCGCCTTCTTCGGCAGGGCCGCGCCGAACATCACCGCAATGGCGCCCTCGGACGGGTAGCCGATGGCAAGCGGGGCGCCGTCATTGGCCCACTGCAGGCCGCGCGCCTTGTAGTTCACCGCGATATCCACCTCGCCATTGACGAGGCCGGCACCGAGCTGCTGGTGGGCGGCATAGATGCGCGGCTGGGTCAACTCCTTCAGCTCGAGGAGGCGGGCCTTGCCCTCCTCGGTATTGGTGACGTTGCCGCCCTTAATCAGGCCGGCCATCATGATGTAGTTGAAATAGAGCTGGTTGGTGAGGCCGATCTTTCCGGCCCATTTCTTGTCCCACAGCTCGGCATAGGACTTGGGCGGGTTCGGTACCTTGTCCTTGTTGTAGATGATGGTCACGCCGCTGTAGAGCCACGGCACGAAGAAGGGCTTGGACTTCAGCGCCGGCACCACGTTGGCGTAGTTCGGCACCTTGGAGAAGTCGATGTTCTCGATCACCTCCTGCCCGTAGAGCTCGACGCTGTCGCCCTCGTTGATGTGGATGACGTCGATGGTGCCGCGGCGCAGCCGCTTCTCGGCGATCAGCTTCGCCTTGCGCTCGGGCTCCATGCCGAGGTCGCGGACGATCTTGATGCCCTGGCTCTCCACCAGCGGGGCTTCCACGAACTTGATGGTGCGCTCGTTCCAGTCGCCGCCCCAGTTGGAGACGACGAGGGTCTTGTCCTGCGCGCGGGCAAGGCCGGGCAAAGAGAGAGCGGCGGCGCCGGCGCCGAGGCCGGCGAGGACGGCGCGGCGGGAGGGGGCAGCGGTGAACTGGTCGATGAGCTTGGTCATGTTCGCCTCTGGATTATGATTTGAAGTCGAACGCAGAAAACCGGCGGCGCTGGGGGCGCCACCGGCAGGTGTCTTCAGATGTGTTCCGGCCTCACGCCGCAGCCTTGGACTTGCCGCCCACCTCGTCGAGATAGGCGATGCAGCGCTCCAGCGGCTCCACGTCGGCGAACTTGGCGTCGATGTCGAACAGGTTCCACGCCACCGCGCCCGGCACGCGATCACCGATGCATTCCTTCACCGCGATGGTGCGGAAGCCCTCGGCGAGGCCGTCGCACAGCGTGGTGCGCACGCAGGCCGAGGCGGTGACGCCGGTCACGAGGATGGTGTCCACGTTGTTGGCGCGCAGGAAGCCCGCGAGATAGGTGCCGTGGAAGGCGGAGGCCCGCTTCTTGATGAGCACCTGCTCGCCCGCCACCGGCTCGATGCGGCTGTCGATGGCCCACAGCTCGGGCTTGGCCTGGTCCACCACCTCGATCGGGATCTTGTGGTGCCACAGGCCCATGTCGGTGGCGGCCTTGGTCTCGTCCGTCACCTGGTAGCAGGTGGTGACATGGACCACCGGATGGCCGTTGCGCCGGCAGGCGGCGAGCAGCGCCTGCACGCCGGGGATGATCTGGTCGTCGATCTTCTCGCAGGTGAAGGGATTGCCCGGACGGGTCCACGCGTTGGCGAGATCCACATTGATGAGCGCCGGGCGCCGGCCGAAGCCGACCCGCCGCTGGAAGCCGTTGCGCTGATAGAGCTGGGTTGCCTGCTCGAAGGCGCGCGTCAGCGCTGCGTCGAGGTCTTCCTCGAAGGCCATGTCCTTGATCCCTGATGGTTTTGTGCCCGTTGCCACCGGGCTCGCAGGGAGAAGATTGGGCGAGGTCAGCCGGCTTGGGAAATTCTAATTTCGTCGCTATTGATATCGTGTGTGGTATCAATAGAGATGCGCTTCGATCTCCGCCACATCCGCTGCTTCGTGGTTCTCGCCGAGGAACTGCATTTTGGCCGGGCCGCCCAGCGCGCCCACATGACCCAGCCGGGCATGAGCCGTCTCATCCGCGATCTGGAGCAGGACGTCGGCGTGCCCCTGTTCGCGCGCACCACGCGCACCGTGGTGCTCACCGAGGCCGGCAAGGCCTTCCTGGCGGAAAGCCGCGAGGCGCTGGCGCGGCTGGAGCGGGCGGTGACCAGCGCGCGGCGAACGGCGGGGGGCGAAGTCGGCGTGCTGCGCATCGGCTACATGGATTTCGCCATCAACGGCCGGCTGCCGGAATTCCTCAACGCCTTCAGCCGCTACCGGCCGGAAATCCGGCTGGAGCTGTTGTTCACGCCGACGCTGAAGCAGCAGGAGGCGCTCTATGCCGACCGCATCGACATCGGCTTCATGATCGGTCCGTTCGAGGAGGCAGGCATGGAAAGCTACACCTTCGACGACCATCGCTATGTGGCGCTGCTGCCCATCACCCACCCCCTCTCGAATGTGCGCGTGCTGCGCCTCGCCGACCTTGCCGACCAGCCGTTCGTGCTGGGCTCGGGCGAGAACTGGGGCGCCTTCCGCACCGCCTTCTTCGCCGTCTGTCACCGCGCGGGCTTCACCCCCCGCATCGTGCAGGAGGCGTCCTCCTCCGAAGGCATCTTCGGGCTGGTGGCGGCGGGCGCAGGGGTGTCGGTCTATGCGAGTTGCGTGCGCAACCTGCAGCGGCGCGGCATCGTCATCCGCGATCTCGATGACGTGGCCGACAAGCTCATCACCTGTGCCGCCTGGGCCACCCCGGTGCGCGCACCCGCTGTGACCGTCTTCACCGACTATATGCGGCGGGTGTGGGGCGGGATTTGAAGGGTTCTTCGCAGGCGCCGCGCGTGGGTTTTGGCGTCGCCTTCGCCCAGGCGCCGCGCGGGCTTGAGCGGGCGCGCAAACCGCGCCCTCAGCGCGCCTTGGGATAGAGTGGGGCGAGGGTGCGGGCGGCGCGGGTTTTGGACGGGGTGTGCGCGGCCTTGCGCTCCGCGGCGAAGGCGGTGCGGAAGCCGCGGCCGTCCCAATTGTCCCGCTCGCCGGCATAGAGGTGACGGCTGATCTCGTGCAGCGCCGCCGCCATGGCCGGTGTCCGGGCCGAGGCGGTGCCAGTATGTCCCGGCCCCGACGCGCGGTTCCAGTCGAGATAGGCGCGATAGGCGGCGGCGGCCTTGCCGGCCTTGCAGGCGGCCTCCACCGCGCCGGCGGCGGTCTTTTCGTCCGGGACCGAAATGCGCGGCCGGCCCACGGCGGGGCGTATGGGCGCCGGTCGGCCGGGGCGCACGGGAAGACCGGCGACGGGCCGTTCCGGCGGCGGGGAGGCAATGCGCGCCTTGCGGCTGGCGCGCCGGCCGGAGAACAGGAGGAAGCCGGCGATCATCACCACCACGAGCGCGATGGCCGCCATGTCGCGCAGGGGCAGCGGTGCGGCATCGGCCGCCGGGTCTGCCTGCGGCCGGGGGGCGTCCTTCGCTGTCGCTGGAGGCGGAGCGAGGCCGGCGGGATCGGCCGCTCCGGTTACCTGCAGCGTCACCGCGGGCAGCTGGGCCAGCTCGGCGCGGTTGGTCACGACGTTCCACCACGGAACGGTCACCGCCGGCAGGGTCACTGTCCCGGCGCGGGTGGGCACGACGCTGATGCGGACTTCCGCCACGGCGCCGGGGGCGCCACCTACGGGTGCGGCCTCGGGCCGCTCCTCGTCGGCATACTGGCGCACTCCGTCCGTTTCCACCGGCTTCAGCGGCGGCAATTGGGCGGGGCTGGCGCCCTGCACCTCCAGCCGCAGCGTGCGGGTCAGGGCGACGCCCACTTGCGCCTTGGCCGGCGGACTGCTCCAGGTCTCCTTGAGGCGCACCGCGCGGGCGGGCAGGAACCAGCCGGTGACGCCAGCCGGCCGTGGCTGGACCGTCACCTCCACGGGATTGGAGAACACCGTGACCTTGCGTCCCGCATCGAAATTGCCGCCGAGCCATGGCATGGCCGGCCGCCCCATCGCCCGGGCCTGTTCCTGTGCTCCGGGCGGCGAGGTGGGGATGGTCGCGCGCAGGGCGACGGATGGGACCTGGATGGTGCCGGTGCGCTGCGGCCGCATGATGTAGCGCAGCTCCACCACCCGGAAGCGGCGCCGATCGAACACGCGCGTATAGCTCTTCGGGTCCCCCTCCTGCGAGAAGGTGGCGCCGTCGGCCGTGGGCGGATCGCCGGTCGCCCCGAGGGTCCCGACCCGGTCGTACATGCGCACGACGATGGGAATCTCGCTCTGGAGGAAGAAGGGCGGCGTTCCCAGCACGTCGACCGAGAGGGAGATCGGCCCGTCGTCCGGCGGCTCGGGGATGGCGGCGGCCGTGACGTTCATCTCGATGGGCGCGCTCGTCTCCGCGCCGAGGGTGAGGGGCGGGATGACGAGCCGGCCGGCGCGCTTGGGCGCCAGCAGCAGCACCCATTCGTTCACCTCCGCCATGCGGCCGCCGATGAGCTCCATGCGGCTGCGCTTGCCGCGGTCCAGAATCTCGAAATCCTTGTTGAGGGGCGCGATGTTGGGCGGTTCGAGGCTGTCCCGGCCGATGACGCTGAGCACCAGCTCGAAGGTGTCGCCCTGGTCCGCCGGCGGCTTCTCCACCGTGGCCTTGAATCCGGCGGCGCCCGCCGCCGTCGCCCACAGCGCGAGGGCGAGGACCGCGATGGCCGCGCGGGCGCGCGCCGGCGGGACCAAGAACAAACGGAAGGCGGCGCCGGTCATCGCGCATCCTCCTCTGACAGAGTCACCGGGCGGCCCGTGTACTGGGCGCGGATGCGCGCGCGCAGCAGCCCGCCGGGGTCGTCCGGCACCTGCCGCAGCGCCTGCTCGCGGCTCTGGTCGTCATCGCTGATGGACACCTGCGGCGGCGCGCCGGGCGGCGGCTTGGGCGGCGTCGGCTGGGCCACCTGCGACGGCGCGGTGGGCGGCGCCGCGAATTCCGCGTTGGGATCGGGCTTGGCGTCCGTCTCGCCGTCCTTGTCGCCCGGCATGGGCGGCGGCGGCGCCTTGGGTGTGACCGGAGCGGCGGGCACGTCGCCGGCCATCATCTCCGGCGACTGCGGAGGCTGTTGCGCGGGCTGCTGCGGCGGTTCCTGAAGCGGCGGCTGGGCGGGCGGCGGGGCATCGGGCGGCGTCTGCCGGGCCTGCTCCTTGGAGGGCGGCGATTGCGGAGGCTGCTGCTGCGCCAGCTCGGGTGGGCGGCGCGGCGGCAGGGGGGCGGGAGGGGGAGGCGAACCGCCGGGCTGGGGCGTGTTCTGGGCATCCTGCGGCTTGTCCCCGCCGGGCTTCTGGTCCTGCTTCTGGTCCGATTTGTTATCGGGCTTGGCGTCCTTGTTCGGGTCCTTCTTCTGATCCTGCCCGCCGCCACCGCCTCCGCCACCGGCCTGGTTCTGCTTCTTCTTGTCTTCCTCTTGCTTCTTTTTCGCGTCGATCAGCTTCTGCACGAGGTCGCGGTTGAATTTGGCGTCGGCATCATCGGGGGTGGCGGCCAGCGCCTTGTCGTAGGCCGCAACAGCGTCCTCCAGCTGTCCGGCGCGGGCCAGCGCATTGCCGCGATTGTAGTCGCTGCCCGGCAGGCGGGAGAGGGCGGCCGCGGCGCCGGAATAATCGCCGGCCTTGTAGAGGGCATTGGCCTTCCAGGCGGGATCCTCGAACTTCTGCGCTGCGGCGGCGTAGTCGCCCCGCGCGAAGTCGGCCGCGCCCTGCTGGTCGGGGCGCCACCACAGGTCGGCCCAGCTCTGCGGCAGGGATTGCGGGACCGTCTGCGCCTGCGCGCCGTTGGGCGTCGCGAGGCCGCCGAGGGCGGCGACGGCGAAAACGGCGATCCAGCCCCGGCGGAAGGCGAGGGGGGCGAGCAGCACGGCGAGCAGCAGCACGAACGGTCCCATGTCCGCCCACACGTCGGCGGTGAAGCCCTCGCTGTCGGTGACGGCGCCGTTCGAGGTGGCGACGGGCGGCAAGGCGGCGGCCATGTCGCGGTCATCGGCGGTGAGCGGCGTGAAGGTGCCCTGTCCTGCCGTCGCGATGGCGGTCAGCGCCGCCGTGTCCACCGCCGGCGCGCCGTTGGCGCCCTCCGCGCCGACACCGATGACATTGACCTTGTAGCCCTCCGCCGCCGCCGTCCTGGCCGCGACCTGCGTCTTGGCTGGCTCGTCACCCGGCCCGTCGGTGACGAGCAGGATCCGCCCGCTCGCGGCGCCCGCGCCCCTGAGCAGGTCGACGGCCATGGCGATGGCGTCCTGCGGGCGGTTCGCATTGCCGCGCATGAGGCGGGTGGAGAGGTCCGGCAGCATCTGCGCTACCACCTGCGCATCCTGCGTCAGCGGCGCGGCGGCGAACGGGATGTCGGAATAGAGCACCAGCGCCACCTCGCCGCCCCGCATGCGCTGGAGCACGTCGGCGATCTTGTAGCGGGCGGCGATGAGGCGGGAGGGGCTGGCATCCGGCGCGTTCATGCTCGGCGACAGGCTGAGCGCGATCACCAGCGGGTCGAGCCGTCCCGTTACCGGCTGCGGCAGCTTCTGCCAGGTGGGGCCGGCCATGGCGAAGACGGCGGCGACCCAGCCGGTGAACAGCAGCACGGCCGGCCATTGCCCGCTGGCGCGCCGGCCGGGAAGGGCGAGATGGGCGAGGAGATGGGGATCGACCTCGCGCGCCCAGTCATTGCTGCCCGCGCGCAGGCGTCGATGCAGCAGGGCTGCCAGCGCCGCCGCCGGCAGCAGCGCCAGCAGCCATTCGGGGCGCAGAAAATGGAAGCTCGCCATCAGCGCGCCTCCGCGACGGGCAGGGCCGTGGCATCGGCGTCCGGAGCCACCTGCGGCCCAGGTGCGGCACCCCGCGCCGGCAGGCGCAGCAGCAGGGCGGCGGCGAACAGGAAGCTCGCGATCAACGCCGCGCCCAGGGGCCAGAAGAACAGCGTGAGCGCCGGCCGCACATATTGCGGATCGCCAGCCACTGGCTCCAGCTTGTCGATCTCGGCATAGATGCCGGCGAGGCCCTGCTGGTCGCGGGCGCGGAAATACTTGCCGCCGGTGAGGCCGGAGATGGCCCTGAGCGTGCCCTCGTCGAGATCGGAGGAGGGGTTGATGACGCCGAAGGGCACGAACTCACCCGTGTCGGAGCCGACGCCGATGGTGTGGATGCGCAGGTTTTCCTTGGCGGCGATGGCCGCCGCCTGGAGCGGATCGAGGACGCCGGACGTGTTGGCGCCATCGGTGAGCAGCACCACCACCCGTTCCTTCTCCGCCCCGTCGCGCAAGGTCTTCACCGCGAGGCCGATGGCGTCGCCGATGGAGGTGTTGTTGCCGGTCATGCCGATGGTGGCTTCCGCCAGCAGCGCGCGCACCGCCCGGCGGTCCAGGGTGAGAGGCGCCTGCACATAGGCGCGGGTGCTGAAGAGAATGAGGCCCACCCGGTCGCCGGCCCGGCGGGCGATGAAGTCGTCGGCCACCTGCTTAACCACCTGCAGCCGGTCCATGGGGCGGGCGAGGGAGAGGTCGCGCTGCGCCATGGAGGCGGACAGATCGATGACCAGCATGATCTCGCGCCCCTCCACCGGCACCTCCACCGGCCGGCCCACATAGACGGGCTGGGCGGCGGCGATGACGAGGAGCGTCCAGATAAAGGCCAGAGCCGCGAGCCGCGTCAGGCGCCACGCCGGGCGGCCGGGCGTCACCAGTCCGGCGCGGGCGAGCTCGGCGAAGAAGGGCAGGCGCAGCGCGCCGGCCTTCTGCTCGCGGGCGCGCGGCACCAGCATGCGAGCGAGGAGGGGGGCCGGCAGCAGCGCCAGCATCCAGGGCCAGGCGAGCGTGATCATCGGCGCGCCCGGATGTGGCGCCGCACGGCGTCGGCGAGGGTGGCCGGGGTGATGCTGCCGGCCGCCACCTGCTCGGCCGTCTCAGGCGGCATGTAGGGCGCGCGGGCGAGGAAGGCCGCCTCGCGCGGGGCGAGCGGCCCGCGGCCGGTGACCAGAAGGCGCGCCCAGGCTTCGCCGGTCAGCGTCGCCTTCTCCTCTCCGGATTCGGCCCGCACCAGGCGGCGCAGCACATCGGAGGCGGCGACGGCGACGGCGTGGGTGTTGTCCGGTTCTGCGCGGCCTACTTCGGCATCGAACATCTTCAGGGCCTTGTAGGCGAGCGTCTGCCGCCAGCGCCATTCGCGCACGGCGAGGATGACGAGCACCAGCACCGCCAGCCCGGCCAGCATGTACCACCCCGGCGCCAGCGGAAAGATCGGAACGTCCGGCGGCAGATGGATGTCGCGCAGCGCCGCCAGCGGGTCTTCCGCCGAGCCCGGCACGGGTGGAGGCGAGGGCGTGTTCAGGAAGTCCGGCGTCTGGAAATTCGGCGGCGTCGCCGTGCCGGGCGGTGGAATGAATGTGGGGCCGGTAGCGGCGGGCGGCACCGTCGTTACGGGCGCGGGTGCGGGGCTGGTCATCGCGCCACCGCCGTCGCGGTCCCGGTCGCCCCCGCCCGCGCGGTGATGGCGGCCTGCCGCATCCGCTCGGGATTGAGGACGTCCGCCGGGTCGCATCCCGTCTCGAGGTCCATGAGGGTGAGGCCGCGCTCGCGGCAGAGCCGCTCCAGCGCGCCGCGCCGCTCGGCGAACCGGCGGGCGTAGCCCTCCCTCAGCGATGTGCGGGTGCCGTCCAGCCGGGCGACCGCCGCACCGTCGGTGACGGGGAAGACGCCGCCGGAGGGCATCTGCGTCTCCAGCCGGTCGAAGACGAACAGACAGGTGACGTGCCCGTCGAGCGCGATGCGGCCGAGCTCGCGGGCGGCGTGCTCGTCGAGGTCGGCGAAGTCGGAGACGAGGAAGATCAGCGTGCCGGGCTTCACCAGCGGCCGCAGGCGGGCCAGCGCTTCGCCCAAGGTCGGCTCGGCGCCGGGCGGGCCGAGGCGCTCGGCCGTGGCGTCGGCGATGGCGCGCACGAACGCGAGGATACGCCGGCGAGTGCGCTCGGCGCGCAGAGCGATGATGCCGGAGGGCGCCAGCACCAGCCCGCCCACCCGGTCGCCGCCGCCGATGCCGATCCAGGCCAGCACCGCCGCCGCCTTGGCCGCCAGCACGGATTTGAAGCAGTCGCGCGTGCCGAAGCGCATGGAGGCACGGGCATCCACCAGCACCAGCACCGGGCGCTCGCGCTCCTCCTGGAACAGCTTGGTGTGCGGCTTGCCGGTGCGGGCCGTCACACGCCAGTCGATTGTGCGCACGTCATCGCCGGGGTGATAGACGCGCACTTCGTCGAACTCCATGCCGCGACCCCGGAAGGAGGAGCTGTGGCCGCCATAGAGCTGGCTGCTGACGCGCTTGCCGCCCGAAAAGCCACCCTGGACGCGCGGACGCGCCGCCACCAGATCGGCGAGGCGGGCGACGACGCCCCGGAGCGGATCGCTCTCGGCCATGGGGTCGGCCATATCTCTGGCGCCTCAGCCCACCGGCACCCGGGCCAGCAGAAGGTCGATGAAATCGTCGCTGGTCACGCCGTCGGCCTCGGCCTCGAAGGTCATCAGCACGCGGTGGCGCAGCACGGGCTTGGCGATGGCCTGCACGTCCTCGGGGATCACATAGTCCCGCTTGCGCCGCCACGCATGGGCGCGGGCGCAGCGGTCGAGGGCAATGGTTCCGCGCGGGCTGGCGCCGAAGCCGACGAGGCCCTGAAGGTCCGCGCCGTAGAGCTCGGGACGACGCGTCGCCTGCACCAGCTGGAGCAGATACTCCTCCACCTGTTCCGCCATATGGACGGCCAGCACCTCGCGTCGCGCGGCGAACACCACCTCCTGCGGCAGCGGCTGGCCGAAGTCCGGCGCCTCGCCCCGCGCCTCGCCGCGCACGAGGCGCAGGATCTCGCGCTCGGCGTCCACGTCCGGGAAATCGATGCGCACATGCAGCAGGAAGCGGTCGAGCTGCGCCTCGGGCAGGGGATAGGTGCCTTCCTGCTCGATGGGGTTCTGGGTGGCCATCACCATGAACAGCGGCGGCAGGCGGCGGGTAGTGCGCCCCACCGTCACCTGACGCTCCGCCATGGCCTCCAGCAGCGCCGACTGCACCTTTGCGGGCGCGCGGTTGATCTCGTCGGCGAGAATGAAGTTGTGGAACACCGGCCCTTCCTGGAACTGGAAGCTGCCGTCTTCCGGCCGGTAGATGTCGGTGCCGGTGAGGTCGGAGGGCAGGAGGTCCGGCGTGAACTGGATGCGCTGGTCGGTGAGGTCGATGGCGTGGGCCAGCGCCTTGATGGCCTTGGTCTTGGCAAGGCCGGGCGCGCCCTCCACCAGAAGGTGGCCGTCCGCCAGAACGGCGATGAGCAGCAGCTCGACGAAGGCCGGCTGCCCCAGGATGCAGGCATTCATATAGACGGAGAGGTCGTCGAAGGCGCGGGCCAGGCCTGCGCGGTCGATCACCGGCTGGCGCGCGCGGGCGGCTGAAGCAGAGGACGCGGGCAGATCCCGGCGGGCGGCATCGAGGAAGGACGCATCTCGGCTGGTGCTCATCTCTTGCTCGCGCTCGACTCTCGGGTTCGGCCACGGGCAGGGCCGTGGCGGGTGCTCGCGTCCATCCGGCATCGGTGCTGGAGATCGCCTGGTCGGCTCCTTATAGCGCCGCGGCTTGCGCGTCACACCTTATCTTGCGTTCATTTTTCAGGCACGGCGCCACCTCACGGCCGGCCGCGCCGGTTCCAAAGGAGCGGGCGTGGCAGCGAAGACCGATGTGGAAGAGCGTGCGGCGTGTCGCCTTCGTTCCAGATCGCTGTCGCATTCCCACGAGAGCGCGACCGCGGCCGGGCGCATTGTCGCGGGCGAAAAGGGAACACCCCCGGATACCCACCAGGGACGCCGATGCGCCGCTTCTCGCTACCCACCCTCCTCGCCGAGGCGCTGAACGCCCATCAGGGCTGGAGCCGCCAGTGGCGCAACCCGACGCCCAAGCCGGCCTATGACGCCCTCATCATCGGCGGCGGCAGCCACGGGCTCGGCGCCGCCTATTACCTCGCGAAGGAGCATGGCCTCCGCAACATCGCGGTGCTGGAGAAGGGCTGGATCGGCGGCGGCAATTCGGGCCGCAACACCACCATCATCCGCTCCAACTACCTGTTCGACGAGAGCGCCGCTCTCTACGAGCATGCGGTGAAGCTGTGGGAAGGGCTCTCGCAGGAGCTCAATTACAACGTCATGTTCTCCCAGCGCGGCGTGCTGATGCTGGCCCACAACCAGCACGATGTGCAGAGCTTCAAGCGCCACGTCTATGCCAACCGCCTCAACGGCATCGACAACGAGTGGCTGACGCGGGAGGAGGCGAAGGACTTCTGCCCGCCGCTCAATATCTCGCCCGACATCCGCTATCCGGTGCTGGGCGCCGCCCTCCAGCGGCGCGGTGGCACGGCGCGGCATGATGCGGTGGTGTGGGGCTATGCCCGCGGCGCCGACGCGCTCGGTGTCGACATCATCCAGAATTGCGAGGTCACCGCCATCAACCGGGGGCCGGACGGGGCGGTGACCGGGGTCGAGACCACGCGCGGGCCGATCGGGGCGAAGAAGATTGGCGTCTCGGCCGCGGGGCATACCTCCATGGTCATGGCCATGGCCGGGGTGCGTATGCCGCTGGAGAGCTTCCCGCTGCAGGCGCTGGTTTCTGAGCCGGTGAAGCCGTGCTTCCCCTGCGTGCTCATGTCCAACGCGGTGCACGCCTACATCTCCCAGTCCGACAAGGGTGAACTGGTGATCGGCGCGGGCACGGACCAGTACGTCTCCTACAGCCAGCAGGGCGGCCTCCACATCACCACCCACACGCTGGACGCCATCTGCGAGCTGTTCCCCGAGTTCACGCGCATGAAGATGCTGCGCAACTGGGGCGGCATCGTCGACGTGACGCCGGATCGCTCGCCCATCATCGGCAAGACTCCGGTGAAGGGGCTCTATGTGAACTGCGGCTGGGGCACCGGCGGCTTCAAGGCGACGCCGGGCTCGGCCCATGTGTTCGCCCACACCATCGCGCGCGACGAGCCCCACCCCATCAACGCCCCCTTCACCCTCGACCGCTTCCGCACCGGCCGCCTCATCGATGAAGCGGCGGCGGCGGCGGTGGCGCATTGAGATAGCCCCATGCTGCTCGTTCCCTGTCCCTACTGCGGGCCGCGCCCGGAGGTGGAATTCCGCTGCGGCGGCGAGGCGCACATCGCCCGCCCGGCTGATCCCGCCGCCCTCGATGATGCCGCCTGGGCCGAATACCTCTTCGCCCGCACGAGTCCCAAGGGAGTTCATGCCGAGCGCTGGCTGCACGCCCACGGCTGCGGCCGCTGGTTCAATGCGCTGCGCAATACGGTGAGCGACGCCTTCATCACCACCTACGAGATGGGCCAGCCGCGTCCGGACATCGGGGGAGGCCGCTGATGGCGCAGGAATTCCGCCTTCCCGGACGCGGCCGCGTCAACCGCGCCAAGCCCGTCACCTTCACCTTCAACGGCCGCACCGTGGAGGGATACGAAGGCGACACGCTCGCCTCGGCGCTGCTGGCCAACGGCATCAAGCTGGTGGGCCGCTCGTTCAAGTATCACCGCCCGCGCGGGGTGCTGACCCATGGGGCCGACGAGCCCAACGCCCTCTTCCGCGTGGATCGCGGCCCCGGCCGGGCCGATCCCAACAACCGCGCCACGGTGGTGGATGCGGTGGCGGGGCTCAAGGTGTCCTCGCAGAACCATTGGCCGTCGCTGGAGCACGACATCGGGCAGGTGAACGATCTCGTCGCCCCGGTGCTGACGGCAGGCTTCTACTACAAGACCTTCATGTGGCCGCGGTCCTTCTGGGACAAGCTCTATGAGCCGGCCATCCGCGCCGCCGCCGGCCTCGGCGTGGCGCCGGACGTGCCGGACGCCGACCGCTACGTCCACCGCCACGCCCATTGTGACGTGCTGGTGGTGGGCGCCGGCCCGGCCGGTCTCGCGGCGGCGCTGTCGGCGTCGGAGACGGGGAAGCGCGTGATCCTCGCCGATGAGCAGGCGGAGATGGGCGGCAGCCTTCTGGCGGACGCCACCTCCACCATCGACGGCAAGAGCCCGTCGGCCTTCGTGGCGGACGCGCTGGCGACGCTGGCCGGCCGGGCAAATGTCACGCTGCTCCCGCGCACCACGGCGTTCGGTTATTACAACCACAACCACGTCGTCCTCACCGAGCGCGTGACGGACCACCTCGCCGCACCCGACCCCAAGTTGCCGCGCGAGCGGCTGTGGCAGGTGCGGGCGAAGGAGGTGGTGCTCGCCACCGGCGCCCACGAGCGCCCGCTGGCCTTTGCCGACAACGACCGGCCCGGCATCCTCCTGGCCGAGAGCGTGCGCACATATGTGAACCGCTATGCCGTCGCGCCTGGCCGCCGCATCGTCTTCGCCACCAACGGCGCCTCCGCCTATCGCGCGGCGGCGGATGCCAAGGCGGTGGGGCTGGACGTTACGATCGTGGACCTGCGGCCCGAGGCGGAGATCGGCCCCGAGCGGGCGCTGGCCTCCGGCATCGAGATCCTCGCCGGCCACACCGTGGTCGGCACCACCGGCGGCAAGGCAGTGACGGGGCTCATCGTGGCGCCGCTGTCGGGCGGGCGCGTGGGCGCGCGGCGGACGTTGCCGTGTGATTGCGTCGGCATGTCGGGCGGCTGGACGCCGGCCGTGCATCTCTTCTCCCAGTCGCGCGGCAAGCTCATCTTCCGCAGCGAGATCGACGCCTTCGTGCCGGGCACGTCGGTGCAGGCAGAGCGGTCGGCCGGCGCGTGCAAGGGCACCTATGACCTCGCCGCCATCCTCGCCGAGGGTTGGGCGGCCGGCGCGGACGCGGTCGGCGCACCGTCAACCCGCGCCTTTGCGGCGGTGCCGGCCACCCCAACCGGCTTCAAGCCGGCGCGAGTGCTGCCCACCGATGCGAACCCGAAGAAGGTGCGCGCCTTCCTCGACTTCCAGAACGACGTGACCGCCAAGGACATCGGCCTCGCCGTGCGCGAGGGGTTCGAGAGCGTCGAGCACGTCAAGCGCTACACCACCAACGGCATGGCCACCGACCAGGGCAAGACCTCCAACATGGCCGCCCTCGGCCTCGTCTCGGAAATCCTGGCCAAGGACATCCCGCAGGTGGGCACCACCACCTTCCGCCCGCCTTATACGCCCGTGACCTTCGGCGCCATCGTCGGCACGGCGCGGGGCGAGACGTTCGACCCCATCCGCATCGCGCCGCTGCACGACTGGGCGGTCGAGCAGGGCGCCAAGTTCGAGAACGTCGCCCTGTGGCGCCGCGCCTGGTACTTCCCCAAGGCGGGGGAGGACATGCACGCGGCGGTCGCCCGCGAATGCCGCGCGGTGCGCAATGGCGTCGGACTGCTCGATGCCTCCACCCTCGGCAAAATCGAGGTGGTGGGGCCGGATGCGGCCGAATTCATGAACCGCATCTATCCCAATGCCTGGACGAAGCTCGAACCGGGCAAGTGCCGCTATGGCCTGATGCTCAAGGAAGACGGCTTCATCCTCGACGACGGCATCGTCGCCCGCATGGCCCCCGACCGCTTCCACGTCACTACCTCCACCGGCGGCGCGCCCCGCGTGCTGGCGCATATGGAGGATTACCTCCAGACGGAGTGGCCGGACCTCGACGTGTTTCTCACCTCCATCACCGAGGAATGGGGCGTCATCGCCGTGCAGGGGCCGCGCGCGCGGGAGGTGCTGGCGCCCTTCGTGACCGGCATCGACCTGTCGGCGGAAGCCTTCCCCCACATGGCGGTACGCGAGGGGGAGATCCTCGGCGTGCCGACACGGCTCATGCGCGTGTCCTTCACCGGCGAGCTGGGCTTCGAGATCAACGTGCCCGCGGACTATACGCGTTCCGTCTGGGAGGCGCTGTTCGAGTACGGCCAGCGCTTCGGCATCACGCCCTACGGCACCGAGACGATGCATGTGCTGCGCGCGGAGCGCGGCTTCATCATCGTCGGCCAGGAGACGGACGGCACCGTGACAGCGGACGACCTCGGTCTCGGCGGCATGGTCTCCAAGGTGAAGAAGGATTTCGTCGGCAAGCGCTCGTTGGCCCGGCCGGACATGGCGCGGGCGGATCGCAAGCAACTGGTCGGCCTTCTCTCCATCGACGGCCGCACGGTCTTGGATGAGGGGGCGCAGATCGTCGCCGACACCACCCAGCCCGTTCCGATGACCATGCTGGGGCACGTCACGTCGTCCTATTTCAGCCCGACCGTCGGGAACCCGATCGCCCTCGCGCTCGTTTCTGCGGGCAGGACACGACTGGGCGAAACGCTTCACGCGACAACCCCCGGCGGCTTCACGCCGGTGAAAGTGGTGGCGCCCGTCTTCTTCGATGCAGAAGGCATTCGCGTGAACGGCAGCATCGAAGGTTCGACCCATGCGTGAGTCCCCCGTTACGGCCTTTCGCGCCCCCGTCCTTCCCCCTGTCTCCACCGGCTTCGTGCGCGCGCTTCCGTCCGCCGACCGCTTCGCACTGCGCCTCAAGGGCGAGCGGGTGGCCGCCGGCGGCTTCGACCTCACCGGGCCGCTCAACAGCGTGCGCGGCACGCCCGAGCGCTTCGCGGCCCGGATCGGGCCTGACGAATGGCTGCTCGCCTGTCCGGCGGGCGAGGGGAGGGCGGCGGAAGCGGCTCTCGACGCCGATCTTGCCGGCCGCTTCTTCTCGCTGGTGGCGGTGGGGCACCGGAATGCGGCGATCGCCGTTTGCGGCCCCCATGCGGCGGACATCCTGAACGCCGGAATCGCGCTCGACCTCTCCGACACTGCTTTCCCACCCGGGTCGGCCACCCGCACGCTGCTGGGCAAAGCCGAGGTGGTGGTGGTGCGCATCGGCGACGACTTCCGGGTGGAGTGCTGGCGCTCGTTTGCGCCCTATGTCCATGCCTTCCTTCAGGAAGCGGCGCGGGAATTTGGCTGAGCTATTTCGTCAGCTCGCGCACGTCGGCGGGCCGCTGGTTGATGGTGGTGCCGGTGGCGTCCGGGATGAATTCCAGCGGAACCGCCAGCATCCGGCCGCAGGCGGCGACCGTCCATGTCTCTCGCCATGGCCCGCTCTCCGGCGCCTTCTTGTCGCTCGACGACAGGCCGAACCCGTCGAAAGCGGTATCAGCTACCTCCATGGTCTTGCAGTCGCGCACCTTGGTGCCGGCGCCGATGAAGGCATAGGTCAGCCCGTCGCGCTGGAGGACGATGTTAGCGCGGGTGCGGCCCGGCAGCGTGACGAGGAAGCGCACGCCCGACGGCTCGGCCCGGAACAGGATGTTGATGATCCGCTCCGCGCCGCAGCCCGAGACGGGATAATGCCCCCACCATGCGCCGGATTTCGGCAGGCCCTTGGCATCGAAGGCTACATCCTGCTGCAGCGTCACCGACACGTTGCCGTCGGTCAGCGAGCCGCAGGCGGGCAGCGAGACGGGGGGCACCTTCTTCCAGGCTGCGGCCAGTGCGGCCCTGTAGGCGTCCGAATAGAGATAGCTCTGGAATTTCTTCGGATCGGTCGCCTCCGGCGCTGGCGCCGCCCATCCGGTTCCCGCCTGGAGGGAGAGCAGGCCGAGCATGAGGCCGGCGCAGGCCGTCCGCCTGACGTGCGCAGCCCGGGTCTGGCCTGCGGTGTGGAAGATCGGCATGCTCCTGCCCCTGGGTCGCGCGATCGGAATTGAGCAGGCATACCACTGGCGCTTGGACCCCGCCATGCAGCGCTCTCCTACTGGTCCACCTCGCAGCGCAATTCCTGCCG
>JAEZMT010000104.1 GCA_023442085.1 Pseudomonadota bacterium
GGCGTTAACCAGCGGAACGCACAGCGGCACATGACAGGACCGACCATGGCACAGCCCTTCACCGCCTCCATTCCCCACCGTCTCGGCAAGGCCGAGGCGACGCGGCGCCTGCAGGCGGGGCTGAGCGGGGCGCGCGAGCGCTTCTCCCGCCACATCTCCATTCTGGAGGAAACCTGGACGGGCGAGCACCTCGATTTCCGCATCGCCGCCCTCGGCCAGACCGCCAGCGGCAAGCTTCAGGTGGCGGACGACGCCGTGCATCTCTCCGTGGAATTGCCCTTCATGCTGGATTTGGTCGCGCGCAAGGCGAAGGACCTCATCCAGAAGCAGGGCCGGCTCATGCTGGAGAAAAAGTAGGCCGGTTCAGGCCGTCTCCAGCTCAAGGGTCAGCGTGTCGATCGAGAAGGTGCCGTCCGGCTCGAACTCGAAATGGGTTGCCACGTCCGCACTCGCGCCGGCCATCAGGGAGCGGATGGCGGCCACGTGCAGCTCCGGCGTGCGGATGCGCGCCACCCAGGACGCGAACTCCAGCCGCAAACGCCGGTGCGCGGTGCGCACCACCTGAAACCCCGCCTCCTCGGCGAAGCGGGCCCACTCGGAGGCACTGTAATCGCGCCCGTGGGAGGGATCGCGCAGCAGTTCGACCGTTTGCAGGAAGGTGTCGGCCACCGGCCATTCAGGGGCAATCACATCCATCAGGATCACCTGCCCGCCCTCTTTCACCACCCGACGCACCTCGGCGAGAGCCTGCGGCACGTTGCGCCAGTGATGGGCGCTGTAGCGCGAGGCGACCATGTCGAAGCTTGCGTCTGCGAAGGGAAGGCGCTCGGCGACGCCCTGCCGCGTGAAGATATTGGCAAGGCTGCGCGCCTTGGCCTCCGCCACGACGGCGCCCAGCATGTCCTCGGACAGATCGTAGGCCACCACCTCGCCCGCGAACGGCGCCGCGGTGAAGCTCACGTGACCGCCACCGCACCCGAGATCGAGTAGCCGGCCAGGACGCGCCTCTTCAACCAGAGCCTTGAGCGCATCGAGGTCGGCGCCGCGCGCATGGACGGCGCTTGCCACATAGGCAGCGGCTTGGGGGCCGAACATCTCGACCACATGCGCCTCGTGACTGCGCGCGCCTGCACCTTCGGCGGCCATGGCTGATCTCCCGTTTCTTCGGCCAGCATAGCCACGGCGCCGCCCGGCGCAAGCGCGATTGTTCCGCTTTCGTTCTTGCAGAGTAAGGCGGGCTTCGCTACCTTGGGATGCAGACGGGCAGCAGGCAGGGGGCGGCTGTGATCCAGCGGGTGGCGACAGTCGCGTTCGAGGGCGTCGAGGCGCGTCCGGTGGATGTGCAGGTGCATGTGGCAGCGGGCCTGCCCGCCTTCACCATCGTCGGTCTTCCGGACAAGGCGGTGACCGAAGCCAAGGAGCGCGTGCGCGCCGCGCTGATCGCTTCCGGCCTCGCTTTGCCCGCGCGGCGCATCACGGTGAACCTCGCTCCCGCCGATCTGCCAAAGGAAGGCTCCCATTACGATCTGCCCATCGCGCTCGGGCTGATGGCCGCCATCGGCGCCATTCCCGGCGATGCGCTGTCCGGCTTCACGGTGGTGGGCGAGCTGGCGCTGGACGGCGCCATCGCGGCAGTCGCCGGCGTGCTGCCGGCTGCCATCGGTGCCAATGCCCGCGGCCACGGCCTCATCTGCCCCGCGCCGTGCGGCGCGGAGGCCGCCTGGGCCAGCCCCGACATGGAGATCCTCGCGCCGCAATCGCTGATCCAGCTCGCCAACCACATGACCGGCCGCCAGGTGATGAGCCGGCCCGAGCCGCGGATGAAGCCGCCCGGAGACACCATGCTCGACCTTCGGGACGTGAAGGGCCAGGAAACCGCCAAACGGGCGCTTGAGGTGGCCGCGGCGGGCGGACACAACCTCCTCTTCGTCGGCCCACCCGGCGCAGGCAAGTCCATGTTGGCGCAGCGCCTACCCTCCATCCTGCCGTCCCTTTCGCCGGCCGAGATGCTGGACGTGTCCATGATCGCCTCCGTGGCCGGCACCATCGAGGACGGCGCCCTGATGGACCGCCGGCCCTTCCGCGCCCCGCATCACTCGGCCAGCATGGCGGCAATGGTCGGCGGCGGCGCCAAGGCCAAGCCGGGCGAGGTCTCGCTCGCCCACAACGGCGTTCTCTTCCTCGACGAACTGCCGGAATTCACGCCGCAGGTACTCGATTCCCTGCGCCAGCCGCTGGAGACGGGCGAGGTGCTCATCGCCCGCGCCAACCATCGCGTCACCTATCCGGCGCGCTTCCAGCTCATCGCCGCCATGA
This sequence comes from Pseudomonadota bacterium, assembly GCA_023442085.1. Classification (GTDB taxonomy): domain Bacteria; phylum Pseudomonadota; class Alphaproteobacteria; order Rhizobiales; family Xanthobacteraceae; genus Xanthobacter. The sequence goes on from JAEZMT010000104.1 coordinate 2,317, forward strand.
ACCCGTGCCGTTGCGGCCGCGCCGGAGAGCCGGGCTTCACCTGCAAGCGGGGCCCGCGCTGCGCCGATGAATACCAGGCGCGCCTCTCCGGGCCGTTCCTCGACCGCATCGACATCCATCTGGAGGTGCCGTCGGTCTCGGCCTCCGACCTCGTGCTGCCGGCGCCTGCCGAAGGTTCGCGGGAGGTTGCGGCAAGGGTCGCCATGGCGCGGGAGATCCAGCTGGAGCGTTATGCCGCCCTCGGCCGGCCGGACGTGCGCACCAATGCCGAGGCCTCCGGCCCGCTGCTGGAGATGGTGGCGACGCCCGATTCGGCCGGCGCGATCCTGCTGCGCGATGCCGCCGACGCCATGCGGCTGAGCGCACGCGGCTACCACCGCGTTCTGAAGGTGGCGCGCACCCTCGCCGATCTCGACGGCGCGGACGGGGTGGGCCGCCGCCATCTGGCGGAGGCTCTCGCCTATCGCGCCGCCGCCGAACGACCGCGGGCTGCGGCATAGATCTGGGGCGAGAGACCTGGGACGCACGCGGGCGGCCTTGGCCAGCGGCTCGCGCAATCCGCACCGGAGTGCGCGCGCCCGGTACCATCCGACACCGGGCGTCCGCTTCCGAAGGCCCTCCGCCTCAGCGCATGGCGTTGACGGCAAGCCCCTCGATATAGGTGATCTGGGCGAGATCGCCCGGCCGCACGTTCTGCACGTCCGCCAGCACCTTGTCGTTGGCGGCGCGGACCACGCGGACGTTGCCGTCCGGCCCCTCGAAGGTCACGGTGCCAGCTGCCGGGTCGAGGCCCACGAAGATGGAGGTCAGCTTCACCTCGCGGATGCCGAAGCCCTCGGGCCAGCCCGGCAGGCCGTCGTTGATGGCGACCTCCGCCATCACTTCGCCCGGCCGCCCCTGGTGCGCCTTGCCAAGGGCGGTAACGACGCCCGGCGCCACGCGGATGAGCAGGTTCTCGCCGACCCGGTAAAGCGAAAGGTCGCCGAGGAGCGGCGGCGCGATCACCGCCCAGCGGCGGCCGGCGGGATCTTCCAGCACCACGCGGCGGGTGACGGGGTCCGCCGAGACGAATTTGGCCTTGTAGGCGAGCACGTTCACCTGCCCGATGCCCTGAACGAAGACCTGCGTCACCTCGACCGGCGCCGGGCGCTGCTGCGCCTTGAGGCCGGCCGGCGCGCAAAGGACGAGCCCGGCGAGGAGCGCGGCCGAAAGATGCGTGCGCTTCGAAATCATCTGGTCCCCCAACGAATCACAGGCGCTGACGCGCCGGAAACCTGCCGCTACCATCCGAGGCACCGCAGCGGCAAGGCGCGTCCGCGCAGCTTTGGCGCGAGCGGTCCACCCATTGTCACAGTGGCGTCGGAAAACTATGGTGATGCTGGCGTTCAAGCCTTGGGCACCCGCCTTGGGCACCCGCCTGAAGCGGGCATCTTCCAGGTCGCTCCTCGCAGCCAGTGCGGCGCGTCGGACGGGCATCGCACCCCGGACGGCGCACGGTTCGAAGGGCGGTACCAAGCGTTGGTTGCGGCACGCCTGCCAGCGGCGGCGGCCCGGAGTGGGGGTCGTTGCGATGAAACGGATGGGACAACCGGATCCCGGCTTCAACCTGCCGGCCCTGTTCGGCCGCGGCTTCGACGTCGCACGCGACGCCGCGCGGGACTTCGCCCGCGATTTCGCCAAGGACCTGAAGAAGGACTTCGGCCGCGACGGCGCCAGCACCCCGTTCGGCACCGAGCCCGGCGCCTTCCCTTTCCTGCGCGCCCAGCAGGCGATGCCCGCCGGCCGCGCCGCCCTTCCGGCCCCGCAGAAGCTGGTGACGGAGCTGCGGGCCTATTCCGGGCTTCGCCACCGCGATGCGGTGCCGACCGAGCCCGAGAGCATCGTTCTCGGCCGGCTCGGCGCGCTGGAGGTGCGGCTCGCCCGCACCGCGCGCGACGTGCGCCGCGCCCAGCGCCTGCGCTACAAGGTTTTCTACGAGGAGATGTCGGCGACCCCTGACGCCCCGGCGCGCCTCGCCCGGCGCGACATGGACAGCTTCGACACCATTTGCGACCACATCCTGGTGCTGGACCACGACGCCGGAAAGATCGTGCTCGGCCGGCGGAAGCCCAAGGTGGTGGGCACCTACCGGCTGCTGCGGCAGGAGGTGGCGAACCGCCACGGCGGCTTCTACACTCAGGGCGAGTTCGACGTGAGCGGAGTCATCGGCTCCCACCCGACGCTGCGCTTCCTGGAGCTGGGCCGCTCCTGCGTGCTCAAGCCCTATCGCAACAAGCGCACGGTCGAGCTGCTGTGGCACGGGGTGTGGACCTACATCCTGCGCAACAAGATCGACGCCATGTTCGGCTGCGCGAGCCTCGAAGGTACTGACCCGACGGAGCTCGCCCTGCCGCTCTCCTTCCTCCACCACAACGCCCTGGCGCCCGAGGAATGGCGCGCGCGGGCGGTGGAGGGCCGGCATGTCTCCATGGACCGCATGGCCAAGGCCGACATCGACATGAAGAAGGCGCTGCAGGCCCTGCCGCCGCTCATCAAGGGCTATCTGCGGCTGGGCGGCTTCGTCGGCGACGGCGCGGTGGTCGACCACCAGTTCGGCACCACCGACGTGCTCATCATCCTGCCGGTGTCGGTCATCAGCCCACGCTATGTGGAGCATTTCGGCCCCACCGCGAACCGTCACGCCATCTGAGCGTTGGCAGGCCGCGCCGGGCGGTGCATAAGCGGCGCCCTCAGGAGAGGGCGCCATGATCGAGATCACGCCCCGCATCGCCATCGCCGAGGACGAGATAGAGCTCGTCTTCGTGCGCGCGTCGGGGCCCGGCGGGCAGAACGTCAACAAGGTGTCGAGCGCGGTTCAGCTGCGCTTCGATGCGACGCGCTCGCCCAATCTGCCCGAGGGTGTGAAGATGCGCCTCGCCCGCCTCGCCGGCCGGCGCATGACGCAGGATGGCGTCATCGTCATCCAGGCACAGCGCTTCCGCACCCAGGAGCGCAACCGGGAGGACGCCATCGAGCGCCTCGTGGAGCTGATCCGCGCCGCGACGGTGGTGATGCCCGTGCGGCGGCCGACGCGGCCCACCCTCGCCTCCAAGGAACGGCGCCTCGCCGCCAAAGACCGGCGCGGACAGGTGAAATCCATGCGGCAATCGAAGCCCGACGCGGACTGAAGCACCCTTAGCAGCCTGTCAGCGCGCCGCCTTCAGCAGGCGCTCGGCGGCGGCGCGGGCTTCCTGCGTCACGGTCGCGCCGGCGAGCATGCGGGCGATTTCCTCGCGCCGGGTGCTGGCGTTCAGCGCGTTGACGCGGGTGGTCACGGGCGCATCCGGGTCCACCACATCCTCAACGCTCGCCTTGGCGATGAGGAGGTGGTTGCGCGCGCGGGCGGCCACCTGCGGCGCATGGGTGACGCACAGCACCTGCACCCGCTCCGCAAGGCGGCCGAGGCGTTGGCCGATGGCGTCGGCCACCGCGCCGCCCACGCCGGTGTCGATCTCGTCGAAGATCAGGGTGGGCGCCGAGCCGCGGTCCGCGAGCACGACCTTGAGCGCCAGAAGGAAACGCGCCAGTTCGCCGCCGGAGGCCACCTTCATCAGCGCGCCGGGGCGGGTGCCGGGATTGGTGCGCACCCAGAATTCCACCTGGTCCTGCCCCGCCGGTCCTGCCGCTGCGGGATCGCTGGTGACGCGGGTGATGAAGCTCGCCCGCTCCAGCTTCAGGGGTGGCAGCTCGGCGGCCACCGCCTTGTCGAGCACGGCGGCGGCGCTGTGGCGGGCGCGGGACAGGGCCTCGGCGGCGGCGAGATAGGCACCCTCCGCCTCGGCCACGCTCGCTTCCAGCCGCGCCAGCGTCGCGGCGCTGCGGTCGAGGCGCTCCAGATCGGACTGGTAGCGGGCCGCCAAGGCCGGAAGATCGTCAGCGCTGACGTGATACTTGCGGGCGGCGGCGCGTAAGGCGAACAGCCGCTCCTCGATGCGCTCCAGCTCGCGTGGGTCGAAATCGGCATCGGCGCGGGCCGCTTCCAGATGCTGGCGCGCGGTTTCCAACGCATCAAGCGCGAGGTCGATGGCCTCCACCGCCGGGCGCACCAGCGCCTGCGCGTCGCCGGCCCGGCGCTCCAGCCGGCGCACGGCGGCGGCCAGCGACGGCACGGGCGAGCCGCCGCCGGAGATCGCGTCCAGCGCCTCGTCGAGATCGCCGGCGATTTTCTCCGACCGCATCATCGCGGTGCGCCGCTCGGACAGAGCGAGTTCCTCGCCCGGCTCGGGCCCGAGCGCGCTGAGTTCCTCCACCGCGTGGCGGATGAAATCGGCCTCGCGGGCGGCGATCTCCAGCCGCTCCCGCTCGTCCTTCGCCTCGGTGAGCGCGCTGCGCCACGCCCGCCAGAGCTCGCCCACGGCCGTGACCTGCGGGGCGAGGGCGCTGAAGGCATCGAGCAGAAGGCGGTGGCTCGCGGCATCCACCATCGCGCGGTCGGCGTGCTGGCCGTGGAGCTCGATGAGGCTGGCGCCGATGAGGCGCAGCGTCTGCACGCTCACCGCCTCCTCGTTGACGCTGGCGCGGGTGCGCCCATCGGCCATCTGGATGCGGCGAATCACCAGTTGGTCTTCGTCGGGCAGTTCGGCCGCGGAGAGGATGGCGTGGGCGGGATGATCGGGTGCGAGATCGAAGGTGAGGGTCACCTGCCCCTTGGGCTGGCCGTGGCGCACCAGGGCGCCATCCCCCCGCCCGCCGAGGGCGAGGGATACGGCATCAAGCAGTATCGATTTGCCGGCACCCGTCTCACCGGTCAGGACCGTGAGGCCCTCGGACAGGGTGAGATCGAGCTTCTCGATGAGGACGATGTCCCGGATCGAGAGCGTCGCCAGCATGGATCGTCAGCCAAGCCCCATCTTCTTGAACGCCTGGCTGATCCAGGACGCCTTGTTTTCCTGCGGCTCGCCCCCTCCGGACTGAACCAGCCTGTAGGCGTCCTTATACCACGTGCTGTCGGGGAAGTTATAGCCAAGCACGGCGGCGGCGGTCTGCGCTTCACCGACGATGCCCATGGCCATGTAGCACTCGGTGAGGCGATAGAGGGCTTCCTCCACCTGCCGCGTGGTCTGGTATTGCGTAACGACCACCTTGAAGCGATTGATGGCGCCCGTGTAGTTGCGCTGCTCCAGGTAGTAGCGGCCGATGGCCATCTCCTTGCCAGCCAGCTGGTCGCGCGCGACCTCGATCTTCTTCTTGGCGGTGGCAGCGTATTCCGTGTTGGGATACTTGCGCACCACGTCTTCCAGCGCATCGAGCGCCTGACGAGTCTTGCGCTGGTCGCGGGTGATGTCGGGAATATTCTCGTAGAGCGCGGAGGCGACGAGATAATGGGCATAAGCCGCGTCGGCCGAGCCCGGATAAAGCGCGATATAGCGCTTTCCGACGCCGATGGCCTCGTCGTACTTGCCCGCCTCGAAATAGGAATAGGTGGTCATGAGGAGCGCCTTGCGGGCCCACTCCGAATAGGGATGGGACCTGTCCACATCCTCGAATCGCTTGGCGGCCTTTTCCGGCTCCTGCCGGCGCAGCAGGGTCAGGCCCTCGTTGTAGATCTTCTCGGCCGGCTCGTCGGGCGGAATGGTGTCGTCCTTGTCGCTGGCGCAGCCGGACACCAGCAGGCCCATGGCCACCGCCAGAACCAGCGCGCCGCCGCGCAGCAGACCGAGCGCCAGCGCGCCGCCGCGGAAAAGCGTGCGCGTGGGCAGGACATCATTCAAGAATCGCATCACGGTTCAGCTTCCGTCCCGCGCCTAACGGCGTCGCTTGTACCCGAAGGACCGCACCGGGGAAAACCGCACGGTCGACAGACCGCCGACCGGGCGCCTCCGCCCCATTCCTCGGCACGCTCCCTGCTCGTTCCCCCTCGTCCGTACCGCCGCCGGCGATGCCCGCGCACGGTCCGAATGTCCTGGTCCCCGCATCCATGGCCACGGCAGGAAAACTGCCCCTCCGCGCTATCGGTGCTTTCGGTCGGCAATGTGGCGGCGGACGCTTCGCGGCCCCTTCCGTGGCCCGGGTGTGGCCACCCCGCCACGCTCGCCGCCCATCACGGGCGCCGACGGGCATCTAAATCGGGATGGGGTTAATACTTCGCATGCGAACGGCCGCTTGAGGCCGCTGGGTCATCTCGAAAGAATCCGGACCCCAAAAAGCAAAACGGCGCCCGCAGGGGCGCCGCCGCAAATAGGTTTGGAAAACTCAGATTTCCGGGGCGAACACCGGCACCGGGCTGGACACGCCGATCTCGGCACCCACGGTGTCGCGGACGGGCCGGACCGGAGCCTCGACGATGGCGTAGTTGGCGCGATCGGCGAGGAGGGCGTCCACCACCTGGAAATTCAGCTTGTGGCCGCCGCGGAAGGAGCGGTAGCGAGCCATCAGGGGCATGCCGGCGAGGGCGAGGTCGCCCACCGCGTCGAGCGCCTTGTGGCGGACGAATTCGTCGGAGAAGCGAAGGCCCTCGGGGTTCAGCACGCCGCCTTCGTCGAGGCAGACGGTGTTCTCCAGGGCGGCGCCACGGGCGTAGCCGGCGGCGCGCAGGCGCTCCACATCCTTGAGGAAGCCGAAGGTGCGGGCCGAGGCCAGCTCGCGGCGGAAGACAGCCGGAGACATGGTGGCGGCGAAGCGCTGGCGACCGATCATCTCGTGGCCGAACTCGATTTCGACCTCGAGGCGGAAGCCGGCCTCGTAGGGAAGAAGCTCGCCGAAGGACGCGCCGTTCTCGACACGGACGGGCTTGAGCACCTTGAGGAACTTGCGGCGGCCGCGCACCTCGGCGACGCCGGCGGCGTCGATGGCGGCCACGAAATCGCCCGCGCTGCCGTCGAGGATCGGCACTTCGGGACCATCAATCTCGACCGTGGCATTGTCTACGCCGAGGCCGCTCAGGGCCGCGAGGACGTGTTCGACGGTGGAGACGAGGGCGCCGGACCGATCGCCGAGCACGGTGGCGAGGTCGGTCGCCTGGACCGAGCGGCGGCTGACGGTGGCCTTGCGGGGCGCCTGATCGGCGAAGGAGCGGATGAAGACGACACCGGTGTTCGCGGACGCGGGCTTCAGGGTGATGGTCGCCTCGACCCCGGCGTGTACGCCGACACCCTTCAGTGCGATTTCGCGAGCCAGAGTGGTCTGCATCTTTGGTGCGTCCCGTTTCGGGGAAGTTTCCAGCTAACAGGTGTGACCTGCTTGCCGCACTCCTTCCCTCAAACCTTCACCTTGGGTCCCAACTTTCGCCCCGGTTGTACAAAGAAAGTGTCAACACGGTCGGCGAGTCGGTCCCTTAGGATGGGTGCACCCTAGTCGTCACGGGGGGTGACGCCAAATCACGCTTGCTTACCCTCTGTTACGAACCTCTCTTTTCAATTTCTGATTAACTATCAGATAGTTAGCGGCGAATTTAAAGGCGCCGGAGAGGCCTCTGTTACAGCCTCTCGGAGGGTTGCAAGCACACGAATCAGAGGAGGTGTGGCGCAGATGCCACAGGGTCCAGGCCATTCGCGGCCGCCCTGCGCCGGGCATGTTCGCTGCCACCGATCGGCCTTGAAAACGGCCTGGGCTGGTCGCGGCCGGCACCGGGAACACCCGGTGCCGGCCAATCCTTGGTCTCACGTTCAGGTACCGGACCTTGGTCCGAGACCCTCAGTTCGCCAAACCTCAGTTCGCCAAACCTCAGTTCGCCTGGCGGCGCAGGAACGCCGGGATTTCCAGCTGGTCGTCGTCATGGTGCGGGCCGGGACGCGAGGGCACCTCGGCGGCCGGCCGCATGGGCGGGCGCTTGGCGAACTCGGACACCGGCGGCTCACCGCCGCGCGAGGGCATGGTCGGGCGGGCATCGCGGGGCTCGCCGCGGCCTTCGGCGCGGGGATCGGGGCGCTGCTGCTCGGGACGACGCTCGGGGGCACGCATGCTGGGCTGCTCGCGGCGCGCGGGCTCGGGTTCCGGCTCCTCGCGGCGACCGACGTGGGCGAGGCGCTGCAGCAGCGTCATGCGCTTCTTGTCGGGCTGGGCCTGCTCCACCGGCGGCTCACCCCGCTGGGCGCGGATCTGATTCTGCGCGGGCAGCGGCAGCTCGTCGACGCGGGGCATGCGCGGGGACCGCGGACGCTGGCCGGCCGGCGGGATGTAGGGGGCGAACTCGTCCTCCACCATCGGCGCGGGCTGGGGCGCGGGCTCCGGCTCGGCGAAATAGGTGGGCTTGGGCGGCGCGGTGCGGATGGTCACGTCGTCAATGGCGACGGCGCGCTCGGCCGGAGCCTGCTGGGTCTGGGGGGCATAGGCCTGCGGCGCGTACCCCTGCGGAGCCTGCGGGGCATAACCCTGCGGCTGGGCGTAGCCCTGCGGCGCCTGGCCCTTCTGGGCGGCGTCTTCCATGGCGATCAGGTCTTCGGCCTGGATCGCGGCGACGGCGCTGCGGATCTGCGCCTCGCGGGTCGCTTCCACGGCGGCCCGTCCGGCGTTGGAGATCTTGCGGCCGGCCAGCTCGGGGAAGCGGTCCGCAACCGGCTGGAGCTGCTCGGGGATCACCGCCGGATCGATGCCGGTGGCCACCACCGAGACGCGGATGATGCCGTCGAGCATCTCGTCGAAGGTCGCGCCGAGGATGATGTTGGCGTCGGGGTCCACTTCCTCGCGGATGCGGGTCGCGGCCTCGTCCACCTCGAACAGGGTCATGTCCTTGCCGCCGGTGATGGAGATCAGCAGCCCGCCGGCGCCGCGCATGGAGGTCTCGTCCAGCAGCGGGTTGGCGATGGCGGCCTCGGCGGCCTGGATGGCGCGCTTGTCGCCGGAGGCTTCGCCCGTGCCCATCATGGCCTTGCCCATGTCGCGCATCACGGCGCGCACGTCGGCGAAGTCGAGGTTGATGAGGCCTTCCTTCACCATCAGGTCGGTGATGCAGGCGACGCCCGAATAGAGCACCTGGTCGGCCATGGCGAAGGCGTCGGCGAAGGTGGTCTTCTCGTTCGCCACCCGGAACAGGTTCTGGTTCGGGATGACGATGAGGGTGTCGACGCTCTTCTGCAGCTCGCTGATGCCGTGCTCGGCGACGCGCATGCGGCGCTGTCCCTCGAAGTGGAAGGGCTTGGTCACCACGCCGACGGTCAGGATGCCGAGCTCGCGGGCCGCGCGGGCCACCACGGGGGCGGCGCCGGTGCCGGTCCCACCGCCCATGCCGGCGGTGATGAAGACCATGTGCGAGCCGGACAGGTGATCGCGGATTTCGTCGATGACTTCCTCGGCGGCGGCGCGGCCGACCTCGGGCTGGGAGCCGGCGCCGAGGCCCTCGGTCACCGCCACGCCCATCTGCACCACGCGCTCGGCCTTGGTGAGGGCGAGGGCCTGGGCGTCCGTGTTCGCCACCACGAACTCCACGCCGTGGAGCCCGGAGGTGATCATGTTGTTAACGGCGTTGCCGCCGGCGCCGCCCACACCGAACACCGTGATCCGGGGACGAAGCTCACGAATGTCGGGCATCTGAAGGTTGATCGTCATGCTATTGCTCCGTCCCGATCGGCCCTGTCCGCCGCTCGCGAATCCTTGATGACCTCTTTGTTACGGCAGCTTTCGTTAACCATGTCTAAAAGCTGTCCTTCAGCCAGCGGCCGACGCGACCGAAATAGCCCGGTCCCTCGCCCACTGCCGCCTGCCGCCGGCGCGGCTCGAAATGCTCGAGCCCTGCTACCTGCGGATAGACGAGAAGACCTGCCGTCACCGCGAAGGCCGCGCCGCGCGCCGCCTCGGGAAGACGGGAAACGCCAAGCGGGCGGCCGATTCTGACCTGCGGACCGATGACCCGCGCCACCAGATCGGCGAGCCCCTGAAGCTGCGCCGCGCCGCCGGTGAGCACGATGCGCCGGCCGGCATCCCCGGCATGGCCGGAGGCCCTGAGGCGATCGCGCAACAGTTCGACGATTTCCTCTGCCCGCGGCTTCACGATGGTGACGAGCCGGGACTTCGGAACCATGTGCGGCTGGTCGCGCGAATCACCCGACAAGGGCGGCACGGTCAGCATGTCGTGGTCGTCGGAGGAGACCGCCACCACGGCCCCGTGAAGCGCCTTCAGGCGCTCGGCATCGGCAAGGCGCGCGGGCATCCCGCGGGCGACGTCGTTGGTGATGTGCTGGCCGCCCAGCGCCACGCCGTCTACGTAGAGACAGTGGCCGCCGGCGACGATGGAGAAGGTGGTGGTGCCGGCCCCCATGTCGATGAGGGTGACGCCCAGCTCCATCTCGTCGTCGGTCAGCGAGGAGAGCGCCGCCGCATAGGGCGCCGCCACCATGGCCTCGATGGAGAGGTGGCAGCGCTCCACACACAGCACGAGATTCTTCAGCGCGGTGAGGTCGGCGGTGATGACATGCATGTCGGCGCCAAGCTCGCGGCCGAGCATGCCGCACGGCTCGCCGATGCCCCTGCGGCCATCCAGCGAATATCCGACCGGCAGCGCATGCATCACGGCGCGGCCGTCACCCACCGCATAGGTGGAGGCGGCCTCCAGCACGCGGCGGATGTCGAATTCCTCCACCGCCGGGGCGGAGAGGCGCACAGCCGCTTCATAGTGCTGAGAGGCGAGCCGACCGCCGGAGACGCCAACCACCACGGAAGCGATCTGCACGCCCGAGGCGCGCTCGGCCATGTCCACCGCCTGGCGGATGGCGAGTTCGGCCTTGGCCATGTCGACCACAGCGCCGCCCTTGATGCCGTGGGCGCGGGTGTGACCGATGCCGAGCACGTCGATGGCGTGGGTGCGCCGCGTCAGCACGTCGGACGCGCCGCGCGGCTTCAGGCGGGCGATGGCGCAGACCACCTTGCTGGTGCCAATGTCCAGCACCCCGACGATGCCGCCCTTCTTCGGCGGCAGCGGGCGCATCTTGGGTGCGAAGCCCTGGGCGAGCCGTCCCCTCATGCGGGGCCTCCCTTCTTTGCCTTGGCGCGGGCCTTGAGCATTTCGGCGCGGGCGGCGGCGGCAGCTTCGGACTGGCGCACCACCACGCGATCCGGCAGGCGCAGATCCACGATGGTGATGTCGCGGCTGAGCAGTTTCTTCTCGCGGTCGAGATCCATCAGGGAGACGAGCGCCGCCTCCAGATTCTGTTCCGGCAGGCGCACGTCGATGCCGTTGCGCGTCTTCAGCGTCCAGCGCCGTTCGGCGACGAAGATGGCGGCGCGCACCTGCTCCTTCAGCGCCGGCAGGCGCGCGAGCACATCGACGATCTCGCCCACATGATTCTGCGCCCCCTCGCCCACCACGATGGGCAGCTGCACGTAGCGCGGATCGTCCGAATAGGGGGCGATGGGGATGCCGTCGCGGGCGATGACCTTGAGCTCGCCGTTGATCTGCCAGAGCGCGTAGGCCTGCCGCTCGGAAACCGCGATCTCGATCCGGTCGGGATAGAATTTGCGCACGCTGGCGCTGGCGATCCAGGGCATCGCCTCCAGGCGCGTGCGCATCTCGTCCGCATTCAGGAAGAGGATGGAGGTGGAGGACTTGATGCCCGCCGTCTCCAGGATCTGCGCCGGGGTGACGTGATTGTGCCCGGAAATGTTGACTTCCTTCACCTTGAAGCCGGCCACGTTGCCTGCCGCATCGGCCACGTCGAGGGCGATGGTCTTCGCCTCTTCCACATGGCCGCCGAGCACGGTGCCGTAGGCGGAGAAGCCGCCGATCACCGCGATGGCGAGCAGGCTGGCGCTGCGTCGGCCGAGGCGCGAGGTGGACATGCGCACCGACAGGCGACGCAGGAGAAGCGCGAGGCGGCTGGCCGGCCTTGTATCGATGGCGAGGCGCTTGTGCCGCCCGGGGGGCGGCGCAGCGGCGCGGGGGGCGGCATCGGGCCTTGCCCCATAGCCTGCACCCGGTCGCTCTCCCGGCCGCTGCGGGGGTCGCCTGCCCGCGCCGGGGCGGGGTCCTAGCGATCCAGCGACGCGTCCTCCACCATCCATGTCACAAGCTCGCCGAATGAGATGCCCGCGTGAGCGGCCAGTTCCGGCACCAGAGACGTCTGCGTCATGCCAGGCTGGGTGTTGACCTCGAGACAGACGAGGCCGGAGGCATCGCCCTTCGATGGATCGAAGCGAAAATCGCTCCGCGACACCCCCCGGCACCCGAGAGCTCGGTGTGCCATGAGGCTTAACATCTGCACCCGTTGGTAAATTTCGGGTAAAATACGCGCGGGAAGGATGTGGCGCGAGCCTCCCGGTGCATACTTGCTTTCGTAATCGTAAAACGCCTGGGTCGATTCAATTTCAATGACATCAAAGACCTTGTCGCCCATCACGGCGCAGGTCAGCTCGAGCCCGGCAATGAATTCCTCCACAAGAAGATTTTCTCCGTGGGGCCAGTCCTCGCGCGTGAGTTCCTGCGGCGGGTGGGCCTGATCCTCGCGCACGATGAACACGCCGACGCTGGAGCCGCCCGCATTGGGCTTCAGCACATAGGGCGGCGCCATCACATGCGCCTTCGCCGCCTCGGCGCGGCTGACGATCCCGCCCTTCGCCACCGGCACGCCGGCCGCGGCCAGCATGATGCGCGCCTGCGCCTTGTCCATGGCCAGCGCCGAAGCGAGCACGCCGGAATGGCTGTAGGGGATGCGCAGGATTTCGAGGATGCCCTGAATGGTGCCGTCCTCACCCGGCGCGCCGTGCAGCACGTTGAACACCACGTCCGGCTTGAGGCGCGCCAGCACCTCGG
>JAEZMT010000158.1 GCA_023442085.1 Pseudomonadota bacterium
TGCGACCGGCCGGGCTGGAATAGAAGCCGAGGATGTCCTTGAGCTCGGGAAGGCTCAGGGCTGAGGCGTAATAGGTCGCGAACTCGCCGAGCAGGTCGGCGCGGATGGGCGCCGCCGCCTTTTCGGCATCCGCGCGGAAGGATGCCTGTTTGTCGGCAGGCTGCCTTGCGGCCGCCTCGGCGATCATGCGCCCCACGCGGCCATCGATGCCGGGCGCGACGGCGAGGTCCACCACCTGCCGGGCAAGCGCGACCTTGTCGGACGCCTCGTCAGCTGCGGCGGTGGCCGGAATGGCGAGCGTATGGACCACCAGGGCGACGGCCATGAGCATCGGATAGGCGAACCGCATCTGTTTCCTCCCCGGGAGCGCCCGCAGCTCGGCGCGCGGCAGCGTCCCGGAAAGATCTATATCGGTTTCGGCGTGGTCGCGCTTCTTCCCCAACTGGGGGAATGCGTCATTTCTGCTGTGGTGCCGGGCGGATGTGCAGCTCCCGCAGCTGCTTCGGGCTCGCCTCGTTGGGGGCGCCCATGAGCAGGTCGAGGGCCTGCTGGTTCATGGGGAAGATGGAGATCTCGCGCAGGTTGGTGGTACCGCACAGAAGCATGACGATGCGGTCCACGCCCGCCGCCATGCCGCCGTGGGGCGGCGCGCCATACTGGAAGGCGCGGTACATGCCGCCGAACCGCTCCACCACGGTGGCCTCGTCATAGCCGGCCAGCTCGAACGCCTTCACCATCGCCTCGGGGCGATGGTTGCGGATGCCGCCGGAGGCGATCTCGTAGCCATTGCAGGCGATGTCGTACTGAAACGCCTTGATGGTCAGCGGATCCTGCGTGTTCAGCGCCTCCAGTCCGCCCTGCGGCATGGAGAAGGGGTTGTGGGAGAAGTCCACCTTCTTCTCCTCCTCCGAATATTCGTAGAAGGGGAAGTCGACGATCCAGGCCAGCTCGAAGCGGTCCTTGTCGATGAGGTTCAGTTCCTCGCCCACCTTGGTGCGGGCCAGGCCGGCGAACTTCACGAACTTGTCGGGGTCGCCCGCCACGAAGAAGGCGGCATCGCCGGCCTTGAGGCCGAGCTGGGCGCGGATCGCCTCCGTGCGCTCGGGGCCGATGTTGTTGGCGAGCGGGCCGGCGCCCTCCCCCCCTTCACGCCACATGATGTAGCCCAGCCCCGGCTGGCCCTCGCCCTGCGCCCAGCTGTTCATGCGGTCGCAGAAGGCCCGGGAGCCGCCGCCTGGGGCGGGGATGGCCCACACCTCGTTCTTCTCCACCTCCAGCATGCGGGCGAACACCTTGAAGCCCGAGCCACGGAAATGGTCGGAGACGTTCTGCATGACGAGCGGATTGCGCAGGTCCGGCTTGTCGGTGCCGTACTTGCGCAGCGACTCCGCATAGGGGATGCGCGGCCAGTTCTTGGTCACCGGCTTGCCGCCGGCGAACTCCTCGAACACGCCAGTGATGACCGGCTCCATGGCCGCGAACACGTCTTCCTGCTCGACGAAGCTCATCTCCAGGTCGAGCTGGTAGAACTCGCCCGGCAGGCGGTCGGCGCGCGGGTCCTCGTCGCGGAAGCAGGGGGCGATCTGGAAGTAGCGGTCGAAGCCGCTCATCATGATGAGCTGCTTATACTGCTGGGGTGCCTGCGGCAGGGCGTAGAACTTGCCGGGATGCAGGCGAGACGGCACGAGAAAGTCGCGCGCGCCCTCCGGCGAGGAGGCGGTGAGGATGGGCGTCTGGAACTCGAAGAAGCCCTGATCCTTCATGCGCCGGCGCATGGCGTCGATGATGGCGCCGCGGGTCATGATGTTGCGATGAAGCTTCTCGCGGCGCAGGTCGAGGAAGCGGTACTTGAGCCGCGTCTCCTCCGGATATTCCACGTCGCCGAACACCGGCAGCGGCAGCTCGGCGGCCGGGCCGAGCACTTCGAGGTCGGTGGCGTAGACCTCGATGGCGCCGGTGGTGAGGTCCGCATTCTCGGTGCCTTCGGGACGCAGGCGGACCTTGCCGTCGATCCTGATGACCCACTCGGAGCGCGCCTTCTCGGCGTCCTTGAAGGCCGCACTGTCCGGGTCCACCACCACCTGGGTGAGGCCGTAATGGTCACGCAGGTCGATGAAGAGCACGCCGCCATGGTCGCGGATGCGGTGGCACCAGCCGGAAAGGCGGACGATCTGGCCCACCTCGGCGGTCGAAAGCGCGCCGCAGGTATGTGAGCGGTAACGGTGCATGGGGTCGCCCTTTCAAGGCTGATCAGGGAAGACACGGGGCGAAAAAGCCCTGCTGCCTGGGCGTCCGCGCGCAGGCCGTTGGCGCGCACCGGACGCCCGAGGCGCCGCTTGCGCGCCGGGCGCCGCGTCACCGCGCGCCACGGCTCGAAAGTCCGCGTCTGAGGCGGGGCGAAGGTGCATGCGATCCAGCCCGTGTCAAGCACGCAGTCTTGTTGAGCCCTGCGCGAAGGTTGTAGGTTCGGGTTCGCCGTGTCTCCATCGACAGGTCTTTCGGGTGAGAGCGTGACAAAGAGCGAGGCCGGCATGGAGACGCCGAACGGGCGCGAAACCGGGCCGCTGGACGTGAACCGCCCCGGCGCCCGAGGGCCCCTCTGGCTGGCCGTCGTCGCGGCGACCCTCATCGTCTGCGTCATCTGCGCGACCACCCTGCTGGTGAGAAGCCTCTGGCAGGACGGTGCCGCGGACCGCGCCCGCGAGCTCGAAAACATGGCGGTCACGCTGTCCGAGCAGACGGCCCGCGCTTTCCAGAGCGTCGGCCTCATCCAGGACGACCTCATTGGGCGCGTGCGCGAGAAGGGTATCGAAACACGGACCCAGCTCATCGATGCCATGTCGACGGAGGACGTCCATTCCCGGCTGCGGGAGAAGATCTCCGGCCTGCCCTTCATCGATGCCGTCACCGTCATCGATGAGACGGGACAATTGCTCAACTTTTCACGCTATTGGCCTATCCCCAACGTGAACGTGTCCGACCGCGATTATTTCCTGGCGCTCGAAGGGATGCGGGGACCGGACATATTCCTGGGCGAGCCGGTGCCAAACCGCGGAAGCGGCACCGTCACCATCTATCTCGCCAAGCGGTTCGCCAACAGCTCCGGGCGCTTCCTCGGCCTTGTGCTGGGCGCCATGGAGCAATCCTATTTCGAGCGCTTCTACAGCGGGCTCAGGCTCGGACGCGACGGGATGATTGCGCTGGTCCGTTCGGACGGCGCGCTGCTCGCCCGCCATCCCGGCTCCGCCGGCCAGTCGCCACGCGATTCCGCCGTTCGCGCACGGACCGCGGCGGCGGTGTTCGCGACCGGGCAGATGCCGCAACTCCCCGCCGGGACGCTGGACGAAAAAGCCCGCATCGCCGCCGTCCATCGGGTGGGCGATCTCCCGGTGGCTGTGGTGGTCAGCGAAAGCGTCGCCGCCCTGGACGCCCTGATGTGGCAGCGGGCCACGCCGCTGATCGTCGCCGCCGGGCTGCTTTGCCTTACCATCGCGCTCGCCGCCTGGGGCCTCGGCCGGCATCTGCGGGACGAGCGTGCCTTCGCCGTGGCCCAGCACGGCATGGCGCGGATCGACATGCTGACGGGCCTGCCCAACCGGCTCGCCTTCGCGGAGCGTCTGAGCATGCTCCTGAAATCCCGGGGCGAGGGAACACCCTTCGCGCTGCTCTATCTTGACCTCGATTATTTCAAGACCGTCAACGACACTCTCGGACACGACGCAGGCGACACCATGCTGGTCGAACTGGCCGAGCGCATCCGCGTGCTCGCTGGGCCGGACGACTTCACCGCACGCCTCGGTGGCGATGAATTCGCCGTGGTGCTGGAGGGTATCACTCACGAGAGCGAGGCCGCCGAATTCGCGCAGCGCCTGATCCACGCCCTGCGATCGCCGCTGCATCTCGGCCTGCACAGGATCGTCAGCGGCTGCAGCATCGGCATCGTCATGGCGCCCCGCGATGGCACCGGTGTTGCGGAACTGCTCAAGAACGCGGATCTCGCCCTCTATCGGGCCAAGGCCGACGGCCGCGGCATCGCCCGGGTTTTCGTCGAGGAGATGGAGCGCCTCGTGCGCGAACGCCGCGAGATGGAGGTCGCCCTCCAGACCGCATGGCGGGAGAAGCAGTTCTTCCTGCTCTATCAGCCCATCGTGGACGCCGAATCGGGCCACGTCGCCGGCTTCGAGGCCCTGCTGCGCTGGCAGCATCCCGAGCGCGGGCTGGTCAACCCGGCCAGCTTCATCCCGGTCGCCGAGGAAACCGGCCTCATCCTGCCGCTCGGCGCATGGGTGCTCGCCGAGGCCTGTGCCGCGGCCACGGCATGGCCCGAGGACCTGTTCGTCTCCGTCAACCTGTCCCCCGTCCAGTTCCGCGGGGCAGAAGCCTTCCGGCAGGTGCGAAACGCGCTGGAAAGCTCGGGTCTTGCCCCGTCCCGTCTGGAGGTGGAGATCACCGAAAGTACCCTGCTGCAGGAAGGCCCCATGGTGCGGGCCACGTTGGAACAGTTCAGCGAGGAGGGAATCACGGTCGCGCTCGATGATTTCGGCACGGGCTATTCCTCCCTTGGCTACCTGCGGACCCTGAGCATCGGCCGGATCAAGATGGACCGCTCGTTCATCGAGCAGGTCGAAACCTCGCCGCAGAGCCTCGCCATCGTGCGGGCTGTCGTCGGCCTCGCCCGCACGCTCGGGCTGCGCTGCACCGCCGAAGGGGTCGAGACAGAAGGCCAGAGACGGCTGCTTACGGCGGAGGGCTGCTCCCACCTTCAGGGCTACCTGCTGGGTCGCCCAGGCTCTGCCGAGGAAGCACTTCGGCGCACACGGACCCCGGCCGCCTGACGCCTTTCCGACAAAATCGCGCCACATTCCCTTTGCCGAACGCATCGGCGTGGGTATGTTTGGAGTATGGATCCCATCACCTCGACTGAGGCGCTGGCAGCTGCCTGCGAGCGCCTTGCGCGACACCCCTTCGTCACTGTCGACACCGAATTCCTGCGAGAGAGCACCTTCTGGCCGAAGCTGTGCGTGGTGCAGGTCGCATCGCCCGAGGAAGCCATTCTCATTGATGCGCTTTCGGAAGGCCTGGACCTCGCGCCCTTCTATCGGCTCATGGGCAATGAGCGGGTGATGAAGGTGTTCCATGCCGGGCGGCAGGACATCGAGATCATCTGGCATCAGGCCCGGCTGATTCCCCACCCGGTGTTCGACACCCAGGTGGCGGCCATGGTGCTGGGCTACGGCGACAGCATCTCCTACGACCAGTTGGTCCAGCGCACGGTCGGCCACAGCCTGGACAAGTCGTCACGCTTCACCGACTGGTCGCGCCGGCCGTTGAGCCAGGCGCAGATCGCCTACGCCATTGCCGACGTCACCCACCTCAGGGACATCTACATCAAGCTGACGGCGGATCTCGATGCCCGCGGTCGCGGCGAGTGGGTGGGCGAGGAGATGCACGTCCTCACCTCACCTGCCACCTATGAGCAGCATCCCGAACAGGCGTGGGAGCGGCTCAAGTCTCGCGTGCGCAAGCCGCGCGAACTGGCGGTGCTGGTGGAAGTCGCTGCCTGGCGCGAGCGCGAGGCCCAAACGCGCGATCTGCCGCGCGGCCGCGTCATCAAGGATGAGGTGATCGGCGAGATCGCCGTGCAGCAGCCGCAGACGCCCGAAAAGCTGGCCGAGTTGCGCTCGCTGCCCAAGGGTTTCGAGCGCTCGCGCTATGGCGAAGCGGTCTTGGAAGCCGTGAAGCGCGGCGTCGCCCGCGACCCCAAGACCTTGCCCCGCATCGAGCGGGACAAGCCCCTGCCCAACGGCGCCAATGCCACGGTTGAGCTTCTGAAGGTGTTGCTGCGCATGACAGCGGAGCAGAACGCGGTCGCCGCCAAGGTGATCGCCACGACCGAGGACCTGGAGCGCATCGCGGTGAGCGACGAGGCGGACGTGCCAGCGCTGAAGGGATGGCGGCGCGAGCTGTTCGGGGTCCACGCCCTCGCGCTCAAGGCCGGGCAGCTCGCCCTCGCCGTCGACAAGGGCAAGGTGGTGGCGGTCCAGAAATAGCGGGACCGCACCTCCTAGAGGTTGTCGCGCAGGCCCTTCACGAAGCTGGACAATCCGGTCAGCCTCCGCCGCTTGAGCCGCTCCGCCTGCAGGATGGCGGTGAGCTTGGCGAGGCTGTCTTCCACGTCGTGATTGATGATAATGTAGTCGTATTCCGTGTAGTGGCTGATCTCGTCCGAGGCCTTGGCCATGCGCTGGTGAACGACCTCTTCCGAATCCTGCGCCCGTGACCGCAACCGCTGCTCCAGGTCGGAGGCGGACGGCGGCAGGATGAAGACCTTCACCAGGTCCTGCTGCGCGCTCTCGCCCAGCTGCTGGGTGCCCTGCCAATCGATATCGAACAGCACGTCCCGCCCGGCCGAGAGCGCCTGCTCCACGGCGCCGCGTGGGGTGCCATAGAGATTCTCGAACACGGTGGCATGCTCCAGCAGCTCACCCTCGTCGCGCATCCGGTGGAAGGTGTCGCGATCGACGAAGAAATAGTCCTTGCCGTGCTCCTCGCCCGGTCGCGGCGCCCGGGTGGTGACCGAGACCGACATGGTGATGCGGTCATCGCTCTTGAGCAGCAGGCGCGAGAGCGTTGTCTTGCCGGCCCCCGAAGGCGAGGAGAGCACCAGCATCAGTCCGCGGCGGGCGAGCACACCGGCGCCCGGCTTCCAGCCCGGCAGCGCGAAGTGCGACGACACGGAAGGAGGTGCTGAATTGGGCATCGCAGCGGACTTCACTCGAGGTTCTGGATCTGCTCGCGGAACTGATCCACGAGCAGCTTGAGGTCAAGCCCGATCTGCGTCAGCGCCACCGAATTGGACTTGGAGCACAGGGTATTCGCCTCGCGGTTGAACTCCTGCGCGAGGAAGTCGAGCCGCCGGCCGACAGGTCCGCCGGCCGCCATCAGGTCGCGCGCCTGGGCGATGTGAGCGACCAAGCGGTCCAGCTCCTCGCGCACGTCGGCCTTGGTGACGGCGAGAATCGCCTCCTGGTGGAGACGCTCCGGGTCGAGGGAGGCGGCCTCCATCAGCACCCGGACCTGATCGGCGATGCGCGCCCTCACCGCGTCCACCGAACGCTCCGGCAGACGCTCGGCCCGGGAGACGAGACCGGTGATCGCATCGAGCCGCTCGGTGAGGATGGCGTTGAGCGCGCTGCCTTCTCGCTCCCGCATGGCGCCGAGTTCGGCCAGCGCCCGGTCGAAGGCATCGAGAACGGCAGCCATGAGCGCGCGGCGGTCCTCCTCGCTGTCCTCCGCCTCGGTGATTTCCACCATGCCCTTCACGGCGAGGAGCGAATCAAGAGTGGGCGCGGCAGCCCCGAGGCGGTGCGCGCTCTCGGACATGGCGCGATAGAGGGCCTCCAGCGCCGCCTGGTTGACGCGGACAGCGGAGGCCTCCCCCTCGCGGGAGGCCGTGAGGTTGGCGGCAACGGACCCCCGCGACAGCACCTGTCCGGTGCGGCTGCGCACGTCGGATTCAAGCGCCTCGAAGCCCGGCGGCAGTCGCAGGCGCAGGTCGAGGCCCTTGCCGTTCACCGAACGCACCTCCCAGCCGAACCGCCACGGCCCGTGCGAGCACGAGACGCGGGCGAAGCCGGTCATGCTCGCGAGCGGCGTCCGCGGCTCCACCTTCCCGGCCGAGACGGCTGCGCGCTTGATGATCGGTCCCGCGGCCATGGCCGTCTCCGTGTTCGTTCAGCGGCCCGGAGGGACCGCAGGTGTGGCGGCCGGGGCGGCGGGCGGCTGGCCGCCCTGCGCCGGCGCTGCGCCCTGTTCGATCGCCCGCCAGCGGGCGACGTTCTTGTTGTGATCGGCCAGCGTCTCGGCGAAGGCGTGCCCGCCGGTGCCGTCGGCGACGAAGAAGAGGTCCTTCGTCTTCGGCGGGTTGGCGACCGCCATCAGCGCATCCTTGCCGGGGTTGCAGATGGGGCCGGGCGGCAGTCCGTCGATCGCATAGGTGTTGTATGCCGTGGCGGTGGCGATGTCGGTGCGGCTGATGGGCCGGCCGAGCGATCCCCTGCCCCCGACGATGCCATAGATGATCGTCGGGTCGGACTGGAGCCGCATCTTCCTGTTGAGACGGTTCACGAACACGGCGGCGACCTTGGGCCGCTCGTCGGCCTGCCCCGTTTCCTTTTCGACGATGGAGGCGAGGGTCACGAGTTCCTGGGGGCTCTTGAGCGGCACGTCCGGCGCCCGCTTCGCCCAGATGGTGGCAAGCAGCTTCTTCTGCGCATCCGCCATCTCCTGGAGCACCGCATCGCGCGTCATGCCGCGGGAGATGCGATAGGTCTCGGGCAGCAGCGTGCCCTCCTGGGGCACGGCAGGGGTGCCGGTGAGAAGGTCGTTGTCCATCAGCCGCTTGACGACCTGCTGGCTGGTCAGCCCCTCGGGAATGGTCACCTGGTGCAGCACCACCTTGCCGGACGCGATGGTGTCGATGACGCTCGCCACCGACTGGCCGGGCTTGAACACGTATTCGCCCGCTTTCAGCGAGGCGTCCGGGCGGGCGATCTTCTGTCCGGCCACGAACAGCACCCAGCTCTGGATGACGCCCTCGCGCTCGAGAATCTCGGCCATGTCGCGCACGCCGGCGCCGCGCGGAATGTTGACGACCTTGTCGGCAGTCAGCGGCCCGGGCTCGGTGAAGGCGCGCTGGCCATACCAGCCGGTAAGCCCCACGGCGACGAAGGCGAACAGCAGAAAGGTGAAGATGCCGCTGCCGATGGTGACGGCGGGATGCCGCGCGCTGCGCGACGGGCGGGGCGGCTTCGGTGGCGGCCTGCGCGGAGGCGCTTTGCGCTGCTTGGCGTTGCGGGCGGGACCTGTCGGCATGGGCGGAGCGGCAGGGGGGCGCGGCATAGCCGAAGCGTCAGCCTCGGGCGGCCGGACCTGCCCCCTCGGCAGAAGCGGTGAGTCTTCGCCGGGACCGGACTGCACTGGCGAAGAGGCCTGATCGGAAGACGGGGGATATGACGAAGCCGCGTCGCGCGGTGCGTCCTTCTCCGGCTCTTCGCGCGTCGATGATCCGTCGTTGGACTGGGCCATCCCGGGCTCCCTTGTCGTCGGCCAAGGCTCTCGCGTTGCGCGGAGCAGTCAGCCACCTTTTGGCGGCTTGCTAAAGGGACATTCGGGCGTGACGGGGGCAGCTGTCCCAGCGTCGTGGGGGGGGGGGGGGGCCCCCCCCCCCCCCCGCG
>JAEZMT010000206.1 GCA_023442085.1 Pseudomonadota bacterium
CGCTGGCGGAGAAGGTGCCCGTGGGTCGACGTATCGTCGGCCTCTGCCGCGCCCATCCCGGCACGGTGAATCTCACTGCCGCCCTCAGCGTTCTCACCATAGCCGTGGTGCTGCGCGAGGAGCACTACACGCTGCTGATGATGGCGACGGTCGCCCTCTTCGCCACCGCAGCCGCGGGCCTCACGTTGCAGATGGCCTTTGCCGGCGTGCCCAATTTCGCTGGCGCCGCCTTCTTCGCGGTGGGCGCCTATGTGGCGGCGCTGCTGGGGAACACGGGTATCCCGCACCTCCTCGTCCTCGTCATCGCCGGCCTTGCGGCGGCCGTGCTGGGGCTCGTCCTGCTGCTGCCGGTGCTGCGCACGCGCGGCCATTATGCCGCCCTCGTCACCATCGCCTTCGGCCTGCTGCTGCGCGCCTTCCTGGAGGTGAACGACGTGCTGGGCGGCCCGCAGGGCATGAAGGTGAAATCGTTCTCCCTGTTCGGCCTCGACTTCAGCCGCGTCACCGAGATCGGGCCCTACGACGTGTCCTTCTACCTGCCCTATGCGCTCGCCTCCTGCGCTTTGTTCGCCCTCGCCTTCTTCCTGGTGCGGCGGCTTGAGACATCGTTCGTCGGCGTGGCACTCGATGCGGTGCGCTCGGATGAGGTGGCGGCCAGCGTGTTCGGCCTCTCCATCGCCCGCTGGAAGGCCACGGCCTTCCTGCTCGGCAATGGGATGATCGGCGTCGCCGGCGCGCTCTACGGCATGATGAACGCCTTCGTGAATCCCAACAGCGCCAATTTCGGAGACAGCCTCATCATGCTGTCCATCCTGGTGCTGGGCGGGCTCGGCAATCTGTGGGGCGCGGTGGTGGCGGCGGTGGTCATCCTCGTCATCCCGGAAAAATTGCAGGCGATCCAGGAATTCCGGCTGGTCATCTTCGCCCTGCTGGTCATCGCCATCCTGCGCTTCCGCCCCGCTGGCCTCATGCCGCGCGCGACGCGCGACTTCTCCGCACTGCTCACGGGAGGCACGCGATGAGTGCCCTGCTCGCCTGCTCCGGCCTCACCATGCGCTTCGGCGGCCTCACCGCCTTGGACGCCCTCGACATCACCGTGGGCAAGGGCGAAACCATCGGCCTCGTGGGGCCGAACGGCTCGGGCAAGACCACCTTCTTCAACGTCCTGACCGGCCTCTACAAGCCCTCGGCGGGGGCGGTGCAGCTGGAGGCGCAGGACCTGTTCGCCCGCTCAGCGCAGGAGATCGGGCGGGCCGGCGTCGCCCGCACCTTCCAGCGCTCGCGCCTGATGCTGGACCAGACCGTGTTCGACAACATCGCCTTGGGTGCGCTCGGGCGGCTGGATCTCAGCCTCCTCTCCGCCCTCGTGCTGCGCGGCCGCTTCCGCCGGCAGCTGGCCGAGCTGGTGGAACGGGCGAGCGCCCTCACCCGCCGCTTCAACCCGCAGATCGCGGCGAACCTATTCAAGCCGGCCGGCAGCTTCACCATGATCGACCGGCGGCGCATCGAGATCTGCCGCGCGCTCGTGGGCGCCCCGCGCCTGCTCTTGCTGGACGAGCCCTCCGCCGGCATGACCCATGAGGAGACCCGGGCGCTGATGGACGACCTTCTGGCCTTCCGTGAGGAGATGCCGGACCTCGCCATCGTCCTCGTGGAGCATGAGATGGACGTGATCCGCCGCATCTCGGACCGCTGCGTGGTGCTGAATTTCGGCCGGAAGATCTTCGAGGGGCCGTTCGACGCCCTCATCGCCGACCGCGAGGTCCAGACCGCCTATCTCGGAGGCGCGCAATGACCCCCCGGCCGCAGACCTCCCGTCCTGAAGCCTCCCGCCGCCTCTCCGTTTCCGGCGTCACCACCGGCTATGATCGGGCGGACGTGCTGCACGATGTGTCCATCGAGGCGAGGCCGGGCCGCATCACCTGCATCCTCGGCGCCAACGGCGCGGGCAAGTCCACCCTCATCCGCTCCATCCTGGGGCTCACGCCGGTGCGGCGCGGCTCGGTGGCGTTCGGCGGCGATACCATCACCAACCTCGCCACCCACCGCATCGCCGCGCTCGGCATCGCCACCGTGCCCGAGGGCAACCGCGTGCTGCCGCGCATGACCGTGCTGGAAAACCTGAAGGTGGGCGGCCTTCTGGAAAAGGACCGCCACCGCCTCGCCGCCCGCATGGAGCGCATGTTCGAGACCTTCCCGCGGCTGAAGGAGAGGCGCAACCAGCTCGCCGGCACCCTCTCCGGCGGCGAGCGCTCCATGCTCTCGATCGCGCGCGGGCTGATGACCGACCCGGAGCTGATCGTGTTCGACGAACCCTCCCTCGGCCTGTCGCCCTTGTTCGTCTCGGAGGTGTTCCGCATCGTGCGGCAGCTGAAGGCGGAAGGCTACACCATCCTCCTCGTGGAGCAGAACGTGCGGCAGACGCTGGACGTTGCGGACGACGGCTATGTGCTGGCCCAGGGCCGGGTTGTCGCCTCGGGCACCAGCGCGGCGCTCGCCGCCGACGGCGAACTGCACAAGGCCTATTTCGGCGTTCACTGAACAACTAACAACACTTCGGGACGTTACCCCATGGCCATGCCCGTCTATGACCGCGTCCATCCCCTGCGCAAGCCGAAGGGCTTCGAGCCGGTGGTGCAGCGCTGGTCCACCGCCTTCGCCAACAACTGCCGCGCGCTCTGCGTCGCCTTCCACGGCGTGCAAGGCAAGAGCGCGGAGGAGGTTCACGCCTCCCCCTTCTTCGGCTGGATCGAAAAGGCACTGGCGCTGCCGGACGGCCCGACCGTGAGCGATCACGCCGCCTTCGTGGACCCCAACCGGCTCTATACGCACATCGTCGCCGCCTACTGGCTGGACGAGGCCAGGCGCGATCGCTTCCTCGCCGACCCGGTCGTCACCGGCTGGTGGGAGGACGCCGCCCGCCTCACCGAGCCCACCGGCTATTTCCGCGAGAGCATGACCGTGCCGGTGGAGCGGCAGGAGAGCATCTACTGGCAGGACTATGCCGGCGGCCTTTCCGCCGCGCCGGACGTGGCCCTCTATCCCACCCCGTGGTGCGGCTATTACGGCGCCATGCGCGACCGCATTCCGCTCGCCGCCGCCGACACGCTGGAGAGCCCAGTTGCCGCGCTGGTGCCGGTGGAGCGGGAGACGAAGGGCGCCCGCTGGCGGCTCGCCATTCCGCACAATTTCGCGGTCATCCGCTCCGCCGCCTTCTGGGGCCGCTGCGATCCCGAGCAGGCGGACAATTACATGCGCGAGCTGCGCGAGCCTCTACTCAAGGGCATGGATTTCCTCAAAGAAAACGGCGAAGCCTCCGGCTGCGCCTCCCTGCGCTTCCAGCAGACCTGCGACGCGGCGGGCGTGCCGGTGCTGGAAACCCACGCGCTCGGCTACTTCCTCTCCCTCGGCCATCTGGAAAACTGGGCCGAGCACCACCCCACCCACGAGGCCATCTTCTCCGCCGCCATCGCCCGCTATCGCAAATACGGCAAGGCCAACCAGCTGCGCACCTGGCACGAGGTGTTCGTGCTGCCCGAGGACGACAAACACCAGTTCGAATATGTGAACTGCGCGCCGGGAACAGGGCTGCTGGGGTTTTTGCCGGGGGAACGGGTGTAGGGGCCAACCGGTTCATCCATCGTCGCGTCGTCATGCCCGGGCTTGTCCCGGGCATCCACGTCAGGACGCCTGCGCTCCGCTTCAAGAGCTGTTCCCAGCCTCACCACGTGGATGGCCGGGACAAGCC
>JAEZMT010000183.1 GCA_023442085.1 Pseudomonadota bacterium
CGTACGTTCGGTTGGAAGGATATTGCAGCATGGCTGTGAGGGACCGGGGGGGCAGCTCTCTCGAAACCGGCGCACAGGTGATCACGGGGCAGCTGGGCAAGACCATCCAGCGCCTGCGCAAGGCCTATAACCTTTCCCTGTCGGACCTCGCCGAGCAGTCCGGCGTGGCGAAATCCATCATCAGCCAGATCGAGCGCAACGAGACCAACCCCACGCTTGCCACCGTGTGGCGCCTGTCGCAGGCGCTCGACATGTCAGTGGAACGGGTGCTCGCCTCTTCCGACGATGCGCCCTTCGTGGAGAAGCTCTCCCGCGCCGACACGCCCATTCTCCTGTCCGAGGACGGGCTGGTCCGCCTGTCCATCATCGGGTGGATCAAGACGGTCGAGTGGCTGCAGTATTACGACATGGCGGCCGCGCCCGGAGGTGAGCTCGATTCGGACGGGCATCAGCGTGGCTCCGTCGAATGCCTCACCGTCATCTCCGGCACGCTGGAGGTGGACGTGGCCGGGCAGGTGGAGACGGTGAAGGAGGGTGAGACGGTGCGCTATCGCTGCGACCGCCGCCATGTCATCCGCAACCGCTCCGATGCGCCCGCCCGCGCCTTCATGGTCTGCCTGCTGAAGGCCGCCGTGCTGGAGTAAGGGGGCAAGCGCCCCCTCCCCTCCGGTCGCATCACTCGTCGGTGAGCGGGCCGAGGATCAGCAGCTCCAGCTTCACCCAGTTGGCGAGCTGGGCGTAGGTGAGCTTCTCGGCCTTCAGGTCCCAGGTGACTTCCGAGCGGGTCGGGCCGACGCACTTGTCCCGGCCGTTCTCGCCCTTCACCCTTTTGCAGGCGTCCTCGCTGTCATTGTAGTATACGCGGCCGTAGAGGCCGGGCTTCGACTGGTCGGCGGACGAGAAGAAGGCATCGGATTGCGCTTGCGCCGCGCTGGCGTCGAAGAAGGACTGGTCGGTGTTCACCGCCTGCTCGTTCCAGCGCAGATTGTACTCGTAATAGCCGGTGTAGGACTTCTTCTTGCCGCCCTTGTCGGTGAAGTTGCCGTTCTCCTCCACATAGCGGATCGAGCCGGACACGCGATCGGTGAGCGAGCGGTCGGCGACGGTGTAGGCGAAGGTCACGCCGTTCGCGTCGGTCAGCCAATTGCCGAGTTCGTAGTCGTAATCGAGGTTGCCGGAGACCCGCACCTCGGGGAGGAACGAGAAGGGGCCGGCCGCGAGCTGGGTGCGCTCGAACCGCAGCGGATCGGGATTCTTCACCTGGATCGACACCACCTTGCCGTCGACCACGCGGGAATAGATCTTGTCCGCCTCCTTCTGGGCCCGGCGGAACTGCTCGGCCACCTCCCACCAGCGCGTCACGTTGCGGCCCTGGATGGAGCCGCCGAAGGGTGAGGAGGTCTGGTTGCCCTTCACCACGTCGATGCGCAGGCGGCCGGCATCCGGGATATAGCGGCCATTGGCGTCGATCTGCAGGTCGCCGCGCAGGATCGCAACCTCCCGTGCCACCTGGGACGGGTTGGACGGATTGATGACGTCGAACTTCACCGAATAGACAAGGCTCTTGCCGGGCGTGCGCTGGACCGAGCCCTTGAGAATCATCAGGTCCGCCACCGAAAGGTCGCTGATCTCGTAGAGGTCGGTGCCGCTGGTGGAGCGCAGGGAGCGGGAGTTGTAATCCACCGTCATGGCGCCGGTGAGCTTCGCCTTGTCGGCGGGAATCTCCTTCAGCGCCTGGCTCTGCTGCGCCATCGCGGCGCCCGAAGCCAGAATGCTCGCGGCGCACAGGCCGGCGGCCCAGGCGAATGTGGCCGGCGCGAAGCGAATGGTCATCTCGATCTCCCTCGATGGCGCCCGGCGTGTGAGCCAGGCGCTTCGGCGGGGAACATGACGAAAGTTTCCTGAACGGCAGATGACGAAGCGATATCCGCCCCTCAGAGCAGGCCGAGATCGCGCAATTCGCGGCTCAGGGCTTCCGGCAGGTCCGCGACGCCGTCCACTGCGCCGAGGTCGCGGGGCGCCTCCCGGTCGGCGAGGTAGCGCCAACCCTGGAAGGGACGCGCGGGACGCGGCTCCACGCGGATCACCACGGGCTCGAGCACGAGGCCGCAGCGGCGCACGCCGTCCGGGTCCACCACGGGGCGCAGTTCCAGCAGGCGCTGGCGCGCCGCCACTTCCCCCTTGATGACCCAGTAGAGAGAGCCGCCGTCGATCAGTTCATCCTTGCGGCTGGGCACCATGCGGGTGACGTGGATCTGCTCGAACGGGACGCCGGCGCGCCGCGCGGTGTCGGCGCGGTCGGCGATCCAGCCTTCGAGGTCGGCGATGGAGGTCGCGCCGACGCACAGCTTGATGAGATGGAGCGCCATCGCGCCCGCGCTACTGGCCGTTGGGGGCGGCGGGAGCGCCCTCGGCGGCGGGCTCCGCTTCGGCCGGCGCAGCGGGCTGGGGACGAGGACGCGGCGCGGCCGGGCGCGGGGCCGGATTGGCCGGAGCCGTGGCC
>JAEZMT010000190.1 GCA_023442085.1 Pseudomonadota bacterium
GCCACGTCCTGGTCCCGGTTGGGGCCGTTGCGAACGTTCACCTTGTCCGCCTTCAGCGAAACGAAGCGCGGGACCGGAAGGCCCGAGGTGCCCTGTTCGGCGGCGAGCGCGCCCGCGGCGGGCCCCACCATCATCGCCGCCGCAAGGGCCAGGGCTTTCACCGACCGGCTGTCGAGGCTTCGCTTCAGATGAGTTTGCTTCGCGGGCATGATGGGATCGTCCTTTCGCATCGCACCTAACGGACCGGAGGGGTGCGCCGCCGCGGCGGGCACGTCAAGGCCCTGCGTCTCGGCGCGCCTTGTGTTTCCCCGGCTGTCTGATAGACGGGACCAGAACCGTTAAGAAATGGGGAATGGGGAGTAACGATGGTGCGTCGCAAGCCCCTCGTCGTCGTCACGCGCAAGCTGCCCGACTCGGTCGAGACGCGGATGCGTGAGCTGTTCGATGCCAGACTCAACATCGACGACGTGCCCATGGATCAGGCCGCGTTGGTGGAAGCAGTCAAGACGGCGGACGTGCTCGTGCCCACTGTGACCGACCGGATCGACACGGCCGTGCTCTCGCAGGCTGGGGAAAACCTGCGGCTGATCGCCTCCTTCTCCAACGGCGTCGACCACATCGACGTCGCCAGTGCGCTGAACCGGGGAATCACCGTCACCAACACCCCCGGCGTCCTGACCGAGGATACGGCGGACATGACCATGGCGCTCATCCTCTCCGTGCCCCGGCGGCTGGCCGAGGGGGCGCAGGTGATGATCGCGGACAAGGAAGAGTGGGCCGGCTGGTCCCCCACCTGGATGCTTGGCCGGCGGATCTGGGGCAAGCGCCTCGGCATCATCGGCATGGGTCGCATCGGCCAGGCGGTGGCGCGGCGGGCGAAGGCATTTGGCCTGCAGATTCATTACCATAACCGCCGCCGCCTCAATTCCGGCATCGAGGAAATGCTCGACGCCACCTATTGGGACAGCCTGGACCAGATGCTGGCGCGCATGGACATCGTGTCCGTGAACTGCCCTCACACCCCCGCGACCTATCATCTGCTCTCGGCTCGCCGCCTTAAGCTGTTGAAGCCAGACGCTTATGTGGTGAACACGGCGCGTGGCGAGGTGATCGACGAGAACGCGCTCACGCGCCTCCTGGAAGCCGGCGAGATCGCCGGGGCTGGCCTGGACGTGTTCGAGCACGAGCCGGCTGTGAACCCCAAGCTGATCCGCCTCGCACGGCAGGGAAAAGTCGTGCTTCTTCCGCACCTTGGCTCCGCGACGCTGGAAGGCCGCGTGGACATGGGCGAGAAGGTCATCGTCAACATCAAGACCTTCATGGACGGCCACCGTCCGCCGGATCGCGTGCTGCCGGCGATGCTCTGAGGCGGGTGGCCCGTCAGCGGTCGCGGTCGCCCTTGAGGCGGGCCGCAACCTCGGCGAGCCACCGGATCGGCGTCGATGTCGATGCGGTTCGGGTGCCGTTCGGGGCCGATATCGGCGGGTTCAGGGCGCACTCAGGTTCGAACGCGTGGACGCTCGGTGGGCTGACGTCTACGGCGGTATCCATGTGACCTACCGAGATCGCTCCCCGGGGCGTCGGCGACCGGCGGTGGCTCCGCCACGATCACCCGCTCGCTCTGCGCCGTCCCCAGCTCCGTCTCCAGCACGGCGATCCGCGCCTCCAAAGCCGCCCGCTCGCGGCGCCAGTCGTCCGCGAGGACGGCGGCGGGCAACTGGCTGAGGATGGGCGAGAAGGGGAAGGCGTCGCGGTCGCGCGCCTCGGTCACCGGCCAGCGGTGGAACCATGATCCCAGATTGTCCACCTCGAACCGCGCTACCTTCAGCCCAGAGCGCCCCAGTGCGTGATTGGCGGAGAGCTGGTCGCGGCGGGAGTAGCGCAGCACCTGCGCGAGCCACAGGCGCATGGCGGCGGCAACCCTGGGGTCGTGGTGCCGCCGCAGCATGATGGCGGACCAGAAGGGCACCGCCTCCAGCACCGACGGGTCGCTCATGATGTAATGGTTGAGCTGCTCCAGCACGCGCCCGCCATCGTCGAGGCCCATGCGCAGCACTTCCATGAACTCGTCGCGGACGCTGGCGCGGAAGCTGTGGCCCGGCATGGCCACGGCGACGCCATCGGGCAGGTAGCGGGCGATCACCTCGTCCGGCGGGGCGGTCAGGATGACGCTGTTGTCGATGTAGAGAGAGAGGTCGTAATCCGGCAGCAGCTCATGGGGAGAGAGCTTTGCCATGCGCTGGCTGCGCACGGGATCGAGCGGGAAGGCGGAGTCGAAGCGGCGGATCTGCCAGCTCGCGCTGGTGAGCGCCGGATCGTCGGTGAAGCAGATGAAGTCGAGGCCGGAGGCGGCGGCCATGGGCTGCTCGTTCAGCGCCTCGTAGCCGCCGATCAGGCAGGTATAGACGCACGCGCGCCCGGTCGGTCCCGTCATGCCTCAGGCTGCCGCGCTGCGCCTGTGCGCGGAGAGGTCGGTGATGCGCGGGCCTTCGCCGGTCAGCGGGTTCTCCGGGTCCCACACGTAGCTGAGCGTCTCGAAGCGCATGGAGCGGGCGTCGATCATCAGCAGGCGCCCCACCAGCCCCTCGCCGAAGCCGACGATGACGCGGATGGCCTCCAGCGCCGCGAGCGATCCGGCGACGCCAGCCAGCGCGCCCAGCACCCCGGCCTCGGCGCAGGCGGGCACGCTGCCGGCCGGCGGCGCCTCGGGGAAGAGGCAGCGGTAGGTGGGGTTGGGCGAGCCGTCCGGCCCGGTCTCGTGCGCGCGGATGGTGGTGACGGTAGCGTCGAACGCGCCCAGCGCCGCCGTCACCAGCGGTTTCTTCGCCAGCACGCAGGCATCCGAGACGAGGTAGCGGGTCGAGAAATTGTCCGAGCCGTCCACCACCAGATCGGCCTCAGCGATGAGGTCCAGAGCGTTGCCGGCATCGATACGCACCTTATGCGTCACCAGTTCCACGTGCGGGTTCAGGGCGGCTACGGCGTCACGAGCGCTGTCGGTCTTCGGCCTGTCCACGTCCTGCGTGCGGTGGATGACCTGCCGCTGCAGGTTGGAGAGAGAGACGACATCGTCCTCCACCAGAATCAGCCGTCCGACGCCCGCCGCCGCCAGATAGAGCAGTACCGGCGCGCCAAGGCCGCCGGCGCCGATCACCAGCACGGTGGCCGCCTTCAACTTCTGCTGGCCCGGCCCGCCCACGTCGTGCAGCACGATATGGCGGGCGTAGCGCTCGATCTCTTCGGGGGAGAAGGCCATCGATCATCCTCGGGCAACGCCTCGGGCGTCGCCTTAGCCGCCGGAGAGGCGCGCCATCATCGGCAGGAGCGTGCCCGTCACCGCCTCGGGTGTCAGCGGCCCCACGAATTTGTGGACGATGGTGCCGTCCTTCGCCACCACGAAGGTCTCGG
>JAEZMT010000195.1 GCA_023442085.1 Pseudomonadota bacterium
AGCTTGAGGGCGCCGCGCGACACATAATCGTGCACGTCCTCGGCCTCGATGGATGCGCCAGGGTCCACCTCGGCCGAGGCCTTGAGCACGACAGTCCCATCCACCTTGACGAGGCCGGCCGCGAGCGCGGCCTGCGCGCGGGCGCGGCTGTCGAACAGGCCACGCTCGACCAGCAACCGGTCGAGCCGCATGCGCCGGGCCGTGTCCTGTTGGCCCTCGGGGGCAGGATGCGAATGAGATTTCAACATTTTTTGCCGCGCGGCTCCCTGCCCGATGTCGCGGGCGGCCGGGGGCCGTGATATGCGATGACCTCGGGGGAAGCAAACACCAGTCGGCAGTTGCGAATCGCGGATCGGAGGCGTGTCCGCCGGTCACCGCGCCTGTCGACCATGCGGCGAGGGGCGGACCCGGTGGCGAAGGGCAGATGGTTCTACGGCCGGTGCGCGATCGTGATGGTCGCCGCGGCGTGCGTGCTCGCTCCGGCTGTAGGCGAGGCTGCTCCCAAATCGACCGGCAAGTCCGGGGGGAAATCGGACTCGAAAAAGGCCGAGACCAAAACCGATCCCCGTGTCTGGATGATCGTCAAGGTCGACGACACCTATGTGCTGCGCTTCGGCCTTCCGAAGGTCGCTGATCCGGTCTTCGCCGTGTCCTGCCAACCGGGAGCGCAGTTGATCCAGTTCACCGCTGAAGTGACCTCGGGCAAGGTCAAGGCAGGTGACGGCGTCGCGCTCACCCTCGCCGCGGGCAAGCGGCGCCTCGAGCTGGCAGCGTCGGCATTCCGCGGGTCGTCCGACGGCAAGGTGGTGGTCGAGGCGGCGGTCGCGCTCGACGGCCGCGTCCTGGACCTGTTCTCGGATGCGGACAATCTCGTCGTGCGCCTGCCCGGGGCCACCGAGACCTATCCGCTTGCGGGCGCCAAAGGCAAGCTGCCGGACTTCCGCCGCGCCTGCCTGACCACCATGCCGGCCCCGGCCGACCGCCGGTAACTTTGCGGCGGGGAGGCATCTTTCCCTTTTGGGACGAGCCGGTATGATCCGCCGCCGCAAAAGGGACCCTGACATGCTTCGTACAGCTCTCGCCGCTGCCGCCGTTTTGATCTGCGCCGCTGTGCCCGCCACCGCGCAGGAGAAAATGACCTGGCACATCCAGGACGGCGACGATACTGCCGCGCTGGTGTTCGGCGTGCCTGACAGCGACAAGGCCGCCATCTTCTTCCTGTGCCACAAGGATGCGCCGGGCCTCACGGTTCAGTCCATGATCGGCTCCAAGGACCTGACGCGCGGCGCCCAGACCGCCATCGTGCTGACCGCCGGCAGCGTGAAGAAGAGCTTCCCGGGCAAGGCGGTGGCGATGGAGGAAGGCGACGCGGTGAATGTCGAGGCGTCGGCGCAGATGACGGACCTCAAGGCACTTGCGAAAGCCTCCGGCAACCTCACCATCGAGGTGAAGGGCGCCAAGCAGGCCATCGCTCTCGCCGGCATTGGTCCTGCGGTCACCAAATTTGAGACCGCCTGCAAGCCCAAGACCTGACGACAAATCCGCCGCTCGGTGGCCGTTGTCGGCCCCCGGTCAGGCGGCGCCGCTCAATCCTCCGGCCTTCTCGATGAAGGCCGCGACGACCTCCACGCCCACCCCGTTGCGGATGGAGGAGAACACGTAAGGCCGGCCTGCCCGCATGCGGATGGTGTCCGCCTCCATCACCGCGAGGTCGGCGCCGACCATTGGGGCGAGGTCGGTCTTGTTGACCACCAGGAGGTCCGACCGGGTGATGCCCGGGCCGCCCTTGCGCGGGATCTTCTCTCCCCCCGCCACGTCGATGACGTAGATGGTGATGTCCGCCAGCTCGGGCGAGAAGGTGGCCGCGAGATTGTCGCCGCCGGATTCGATCAGCACCAGATCAAGGTCGGGGAAGCGGGCGTTCATGTCCGCCACAGCGCGTAGGTTGATGGAGGCGTCCTCACGGATCGCCGTGTGCGGGCAGCCGCCGGTCTCGACACCGAGGATGCGCTCGGGCGGCAGCGCGCCGGCGACGGTGAGGAGGCGCGCGTCCTCCTTGGTGTAGATGTCGTTGGTGATGGCGCAGAGGTCGTAGCGGTCGCGGAAGGCCTTGCAGAGCGCTTCCATAAGCGCCGTCTTGCCGGAACCGACCGGACCGCCGACACCGACGCGCAGGGGATTCTTGCCGGAACTCATGAGCGGAACAGCCTCGTATATTGGGTTTCGTGGCGAAAGCTGCCGAGATCGGCACGGAAGGTAGCGGTGCCGAGATCATCCAGCGTGAGGGCGGGTATTTCCGCCGCGAGCGCGCGGACGGTCGGGGCGAGGCCGGCGACGACACGGGTGCCGGCCGTCTGGCCTACCGGGGCGAGGCGGATGCCCGAGGACACCAGCGCCTGCACCAGCGCCAGCAGGAAGCCCTCCAGCGTCGGCGCGAGCGGAATGCCATGCGCGCCTGCCGCCAGCCCCACCGCGACGGGATAGGCCACCTCCCCGGAAAGGGCGCCGTCTGCCGCCTCAAGCGCGGGCGTAGGCCAGGCCGCCCGAACGGCATCGAGGAAGGACCGGCCCTGCTGGCAGGTTTCCAGCCGCAGCTCGGCGGAGGGCGCAAGGCAGACGGCCAGCGCGTTCACCTCGGCGAGCGCTGCCCAGTCCTTCCCCACCGCCGCACGCCAGGCATGGGCCAGAAGGATGCCGTCCGACCGGCCGAAGCCGAGGCGCATCAGGTCCGATACTTGCGCGGCGAGGCTCGCTTCATCCCGCACATCGCCGGCCTCCACCGCCCATTCCAAGGCGTGGGAATAGGCATAGGCCCCCACCGGAAACGACGGCGACAGCCACGCGAAGAGCGGAAGCAGATCGGGCGGGTCAGCCATGCTTGTGATCGTGCCCGCAGCCGGGGCCGTGGACATGACGTTCGGCGGCATGGTCGTGCTCGTGCCCATGCTCATGGTCGTGATGGGCATGGTGGGAATGATCGTGCGCATGGTCGTGGCCGCATCCGCACGCGTCGCCGTGGGCATGGTCATGATGCTCATGACCGTGGTGCTCGTGCCCATGGTGCTCGTGACCATGCTCATGGCCATGGTGCTCGTGCGCGTGGTGCTCGTGACCATGCTCATGCGCGTGACCGTGCCCGCCATGGGCCTCGGCGGCCTCGTATGCGCCCTTCTCCGGGCGGAACGGGCGCGTCACCTTGGCAACGCCGGCGCCAAGCCCACGTACCATCTCGGTCAACACATGGTCGTCGACGAAATAGACGGCGGAGTCGGTGATCTCCGCCGGTACGTGACGGTTGCCGAGGTGCCACGCCACCTTCATCAGTCGCAGCGGATTGGCGGTGGTGACCTCCACCAGTTCCTCGGGCGCCGCCTTGACGCGAACGAGGCGCCCGTCCTCCAGCTTCACCGCGTCGCCGTCGTCCAGCACCGTCGCCTTGTCGAGGTCGAGCAGGAACGAAAGGCCGCCGTCCGCCGTGAAGGCGAAGCGGCGGCGATGGCGCGCGTGGTGGTCGAGGGTGATTTCGTCCACCACCTTCTCCGGGCGGACGGCGGGACGGCGGACGACGGTGGTGGCGCGGATCATCGGGTTACTCCGGTACAGCCACCCGAGCGCCCTGCCCCACCGCGTTCGCGGGGTCCGGCTGCGCTCAGGTGGCGCTGTCCTGCCGATTCTGGTTGGTCTCGAACAGGAACCACAGGCGCTTCTCGGCCTCGTCCACATATTCTTCCAGCAGGCTGGCGGTGGCAATGTCCTCCGCCTCGTCGCAGATCTCGTGCGCCTCGCGCATGGTCTTGATGGCCGCCTTGTTGTCGGCGATCAGCTCCGCGAACATGGCCTCGGGGGCGACGTAAGGCTCGTTGTTCTCCTTGAGGCCGGTGAGCTTCAGGATCTCGCCATAGGAATGCACCGTCCGGCAGCCGATCTTGCGCACGCGCTCGGCCAGCGGATCGATGGTGGCCTGGATGGTATCGGCCTGCTCGTCCAGCAGCAGGTGATAGTCGCGGAAGTGCTTGCCGCTGACGTGCCAGTGGAAGTTCTTGGTCTTCAGGTAGAGCACGAAGCTGTCGGCCAGCACGCGGTTGATGGCGTCCGCCACCTTCTGCGCCTTGGCGCTGTCGAGGTCGGTCGGGGTGGCGAGGGCAGAGGTCTTCGCCGGCTTCTTGGACAATGAACGAACGACGGCCATGGGTGTGGCTCCT
>JAEZMT010000329.1 GCA_023442085.1 Pseudomonadota bacterium
CCAAGGGTCTCGGACAGCGGCAGGCCCACCACATTGGTGTAGGAGCCCACCAGCTTCACCACAAAACCGCCGGCGATGCCCTGGATGGCGTAGCCGCCCGCCTTGCCCCTCCATTCGCCGCAGGCGAGGTAATCGTTGATCTCGTCGCGTGACAGGCGCTTGAAACGGACCCGCGTCTCCACCAGACGGGTGGCCGTGCGCCCGCGCGGATCGATGAGGCACACACCGGTATAGACGCGGTGGGTGCGGCCCGAGAGCAGGCGCAGGCACGCCTCCGCCTCGTCCACGAGGTCCGGCTTGGGCAGGATGCGCCGTCCCACCGCCACCACGGTGTCGGCGGCGAGCACCAGCGCGTTCATCCCGGCATCCTTGGCGCGGCCGGCCACCAGCTTCGCCTTCTCCTGCGACAGGCGCTGGGCGAGGCGGCGGGGCAGCTCGCCGCGCTCGGGCGTCTCATCCACGTCGGCGGGCATGAGGAGGTCCGGCTCGATGCCGGCCTGGTTCAGCAGCGCGAGGCGGCGGGGAGAGCCGGAGGCAAGGACGAGCTTCACCTGATCGTTCACGGAGCAAAATCCTCCCAAGCCGACCCGCGCCGGCCCCTGTGTGTTGCGTGGTCTAGCGGAATTGGCCGGACCTGTGAACGCCGATCAACTGGCCGTGATCGTGCCGATCACCTGTAACCGCCGCAGGCCGCCCTCCGAATAGCCCCATGTCGGCCAAGCGCAGCCGATCCAGGGAAGAAGGACGCCATCATGTTCACCCGCCGTTTCACGCTCGCCCTCGCAGTCGCCCTTCCGCTCGCCGGGCTGGCCTTCTCCGGCGCGCCGACCCTCGCCGCGAACGGCCATGTCGCCTACACCCCCGCCGCCTTCGCCGACGCGCAGAAGGCGGGCAAGCCCATCCTGGTGGAAATCCACGCCAGCTGGTGCTCGGTGTGCGCAGCTCAGGCACCCATCCTCGGCGAGCTGCTCGCGACCCCCAAGTTCAAGAACATGGTGGTGTTCCGCGTGGACTTCGACAGCCAGAAGGATGCGGTGAAGGCGTTCGGCGCCAGATCCCAGAGCACCCTCATCGTGTACAAGGGCAAGACCGAGGAAGGCCGTTCCGTGGGCGACACCGCGAAGTCGTCCATCGAAGCTTTGCTGTCCAAGGGCGTCTGAGGCGGCCATGGTTCTCGGTAGCTTGGCCCTCGGCAGCCTCGGCCTCGCCTTCCTCGCGGGCGTGCTCTCCATCCTGTCGCCCTGCGTGGTGCCGCTGCTGCCTCTGGTGCTGGGCGCGGCAGCGGCCGAGCACCGCCTCGCCCCGTTGGCGCTGGCGGTGGGGGTAACGCTCTCTTTCACTGTCATCGGTCTGTTCGTCGCCACCGTCGGCTACGCCATCGGGCTGGAGGGCGACGCGTTCCGTATGGTGGGCGCGGTGCTGATGATCGGCATCGGCGCGGTGCTGGCCGTGTCGCCGCTGCAGACGCGGCTCGCCACCGCCGGAGGGCCGGTGAGCGACTTCGCCAGCCGGCATTTTTCCGGCTTCGCGACGGAGGGCGTGGGCGGCCAGTTCGCCGTCGGGCTGCTGCTCGGCGCGGTGTGGAGCCCGTGCGTCGGCCCCACCCTCGGCGCCGCCTCGGTGCTCGCCGCGCAGGGCCGCAACCTGGGCGAGGTGGCCGCGGTGATGGCCCTTTTCGGCCTCGGCGCCGGCCTGCCGCTGGCGCTTGCCGGAACCCTTTCGCGCCCCACGCTGATGCGCTGGCGAGCGCGCATGATTTCCGGCGGCAAGGGGGCGAAGGCCCTCATGGGTCTGGTGCTGGTGGTGGTCGGCCTCCTCATCGCCACCGGCGCCGACAAGCGGATCGAAGCGGCTCTGGTCCAGGTCTCCCCGGCCTGGCTGACAACGCTGACGACGCGGTTCTGACCTCCCGCGAGGCGTTTCCGCTTCAATTCAGAGACGGGCCGAGCCGGCGCCGTCTCCCTCCGGCTGCAAGTAGACCTGGGCGCAGCCGGTTCTGCCTGCCCCGCAGGCTGCGGCCGACGCCCTGTGGCGCACGCCGATCCCATGTGCGCCGCCGGGCTTTTCCTACGGCTGGTCCCTGGCAGCATGGCGCTCCAGCTTCTTCTCCAGGGGATGGAGCACCACCAGCAGGAAAAGAGCGAGCACGACCCCGAGCGCGATCAGCGCCCAGGATGCCAGCGCGCATGCGATGCCGACGGCGGCGGTCACCCAGACCAAGGCGGCAGTCGTCAGCCCCCGGATACGCCCGGCGCTGCGATCGCGCAGCACGACACCGGCCCCGAGAAAGCCGATGCCGGTGAGCACGCCCTGGATGACCCCCTGGAT
Organism: Pseudomonadota bacterium; assembly: GCA_023442085.1. Classification (GTDB taxonomy): domain Bacteria; phylum Pseudomonadota; class Alphaproteobacteria; order Rhizobiales; family Xanthobacteraceae; genus Xanthobacter. The sequence continues at coordinate 2,329 of JAEZMT010000329.1, forward strand.
CACGCGGCTGGTCGCGTCCGGATCGCTCGCCATCCCGTCCACCTGCAGACCCGCGAGGGCGACCAGAGCCGCGCCGAGCGCCACGAGGCCCAGCGTGCGCATGCCGGTCGGCTTGTCGCTCAGATCGCGGTTCAGCCCCAGCGCCATGCCGGCGGCCATGGCCGTGACGAGGCGCAGGGCGGCATCGATCTCGCCGGCATCGATGAACAGGGGACCGATCTGCATGGCGGGGCTCGCCTCCTGCCCGCAGCAAGCGCCGCATCGCGTGTCTTGTTCCGGCCAAGGCAGCGGAGCGGAGGCAGCGCCCGCAGCGATCCCCCGCAATCGGGAAAACAGCTTGATCGGTGAATAGCCCTCTAACTATAAGAAAGAGAATGCGTATCCGGCCTGACTGCGTCGCATCAGTCCCGCGCGTGCTCAAACGCGAGCGCCTCCATGAACGCCATCACCTCGCTGAAGTCCTTCATTCTTGACCGGGTCGAGATGATCGGCGCCCCCTTCTATGCCGACGCGCACCGCCTCTCGGTGCCCGAGGACGATCCCCACGACACCCTCGCCGCCGCAGCGGCAGAGGACCATGACCCGGCAGACGGGCAGTCCTTCGCCATCGACTACGTGGACCATGCCGGTAACATCAGCCACCGCCGCATCTCGGTGTGGGCGGTGCAGCGCAATGTGGAAGGCGTGCCCATCCTCATCGCCAAGTGCCACGAACGTCAGGCGGCCCGGGCCTTCCGGGTGGACCGCATTACCGCCGTCACTGACCTCGACGGGGCAAAGCGCGAGCCGCTGTCGCGCTTCTTCTACGAGACCTTCGGCTTCATCTGGCCGAAGGACGCCGAGGTGGTCGCGCCCGAGGAGCCGGAAGACCAGCGCTGGGACCGCATCCGCATGGTTATCCGCAAGGCCGGGATCACGCTGCTGGCCGCGCTGGCGCGGGCGGACCGCGAGATCGGCGCGGCCGAGGTGGAGGAGATGGTGTTCTTCTGCGAGCGCGCCTGCGCCGCCGAGGACATCGATCTCACCGGTGCCGAGCGCGAGCGCCTCGCCGCCTGGGTCGCACGCCTGCGGCCGACGCCGGAGTCCGTGGAAAGCTCGCTCGATACATTGTTCGAGAGCGGCACCGCGGCCATCGCCACTTTGCTGAAGGCGGGCATGCGCGTCATCAATGCCGACGGCTCGTTGAAGGAAGACGAGGCCGAGATGCTCGACGCCTTCTGCTATGCGCTGACGGGCCGGCACGTTAGATAAGGTTAACCGAAAGCACAGGCGCGGCGGCACCATATGGCCGCGCCTGCGTTGTCCTCCCAAACCATCCGGAGGACATGATGCCGTCTGCCGACCCGATCCGCTTCGTGCGACCCGCCCTTGCCGGCATGTTTCTCGCGAGCGCGCTTTTGAGCAGCGCCGCGCTGGCCCAGCAGGCCGCCCCAGCCGACCCCGTTCCACCGCGCCCCGCGCCGGGCCCGGCCGCGCCCGCCGCGCCGGCCACCGCGCCAGTGGTCTCGCCGAAGGTCGCGCCCCCGCTGGCCGCGCCGAAGCCCGAGGACGCGCTGAAAGCGCGGGCGGAACAGACCGTCACCGAAGAAGCGCTGAAGGCCGCCGAGGCCGAGGCGCCGGAGGATGCCGAGCGCGCAGCCGCCTGCAAGGCCCACGCAATGGTGAAGCTCAAGGCCCGCTCGCCCTCCGTCGACGACATCTTCATCGACATGGATGGCCTCACCATTGCCAAGGCCGACGTGGACGTAGGGCAGGAGAAGATCACGGCCGTGCTGATGGGCGAGGCCTATATCAAGCGCGATCGCTCCGACAAGGCCCACCGCTTCCTCTGCCTCGTGGGCGAGAAGGACAAGGTGGTGATGACCTTCTTCACCGAGCGATAGGCGGCCCGGCGACAGGCGTCACGTCTCGACGAGGCCCGTCGTGTTGCCGGAAGCTGCCGAATCCGAGCGGCCGTGGGGCTTGGCGAGATATTCGCTCGATCGCATCTCGTGCAGGCGCGAGATGGTGCGGGCGAACTCGAACGCCTCCGCCCCGTCGGTGCCGAGATAGAGATGCTCCGGCTCCGCGGCGGCCGAGGCGATGAGCTTCACGTTGGCGTCGTAGAGCGTGTCGATCAGCGAGATGAAGCGCTTCGCCTCATTGCGCTGGTCCGGCCCCAGGATGGGGATGTGCTCCACGACGATGGTGTGGAACAGGCGGGCGAGGCTGAGATAGTCGGGGTTCGGCCCGAGCGCCGCCTCGCAGAGATCGGCGAACGAGAAGCGCGCCGCGCCCTGCCCCATGGCGGGAATGGCGAGCTTGCGGCCTTTCAGCAGCATCTCGCCCGGCCTGCCGCCGCTGGGGC
>JAEZMT010000362.1 GCA_023442085.1 Pseudomonadota bacterium
CTGGGCATCGGCTATGCGGTGCAGAACCCGGACACGCCCTATGTGGTGCTGCTCATCCTCGCGCTGCTGTGCGGCTTCGGCGGCGGCAACTTCGCCTCCTCCATGGCCAACATCTCCTTCTTCTTCCCCAAGGCGGAGAAGGGCAACGCGCTGGCGCTGAATGCCGGCCTCGGCAACCTCGGGGTCAGCGTGGTGCAGTTCGTGGTGCCGCTGGTCATCACCATGGGCATCTTCGGCACGTTCGGCGGTGATCCGGCGCTGGTGAAGGCGGCGGTGGGGCCGGCGCCCATGTGGCTGCAGAATGCCGGCTTCGTCTTCGTGCCCTTCATCGTGCTCTCGGCCTTCGGCGCGTGGTTCGGCATGAACGACATCGCCGACGCCCGCGCCTCCTTCCGCGAGCAGTCGGTGATCTTCCAGCGCAAGCACAACTGGATCATGTGCTGGCTCTATACGGGCACCTTCGGCTCCTTCATCGGCTATTCGGCGGGCTTCCCGCTGCTCACCAACATCCTCTTCCCGGAGGTGAACGCGCTCTCCTACGCCTTCCTCGGTCCGCTGGTCGGCGCGCTCGCCCGCTCCGGCACGGGGTGGCTGGCGGACCGCTATGGCGGCGGACGGGTCACGCTCTTTGTCTTCGTGCTGATGATGGCGGGCGTATCGGGTGTGCTGTGGTCCATCGGCATGCGGGCGGAGCCCCGGGCCTTCTCGGCCTTCTTCGCGGCCTTCCTGGTGCTGTTCTTCGCCACCGGCGTCGGCAACGCCTCCACCTTCCAGATGATCCCCGCGATCATGGCGAAGGAGATGGACCGCCTGATGCCCGCCGCCGACGCCGAGGCCCGCCGCAGGCAGGCGGAGAAGGAGGCGGCGGCCATCACCGGCTTCACCTCGGCGATCGCGGCCTTCGGTGCCTTCTTCATCCCCAAGGGCTACGGCACCTCCATCGCCCTCACCGGAGGGCCGGAGGCGGCGCTCTGGGCCTTCCTCGGCTTCTATGTGAGCTGCCTTCTCATCACCTGGGCCGTCTACACCCGCAAGGGCGGCCTCCTCCACGACATCGAGCGCGGGCTCGCCCCGCGCGCCACTCCCCGTCCGGCTGCGGCCGAGTAACACCAAGGGTCCGCGAGCCCGGCTCGCAGACCCTTGGTGAAGCCCGCGCGGCGCTTGAGCGAACCCACTCGGCGGCGGTCATCGACCGACGCCGACGGCAAAACCGAAGGCACGATCATGTCCCATTTTCTCGACCGGCTCACCTTCTTCCGCCGCGAGACCGAGCCCTTCTCCAACGGGCACGGCATCGTCACCCACGAGGACCGCTCGTGGGAGGACGGCTACCGCAAGCGCTGGCAGCACGACAAGATCGTGCGCTCCACCCACGGCGTGAACTGCACCGGCTCGTGCTCGTGGAAGATCTATGTGAAGGGCGGCATCGTCACCTGGGAAACCCAGCAGACGGACTATCCCCGCACCCGGCCGGATCTGCCCAACCATGAGCCCCGCGGCTGCGCCCGCGGCGCCTCCTACAGCTGGTATCTCTATTCCGGCGCACGGGTGAAGCACCCCATGGTGCGCGGCCGCCTGCTGAAGCTGTGGCGCGCCGCGCGGGCGAAGCTGCCGCCGGTGGCCGCCTGGGCCTCCATCGTCGAGAACCCGGAAAAGCGCGCGGCCTACACCTCCATCCGCGGCCACGGCGGCCTCGTGCGCGCCACATGGGACGAGGTGAACGAGATCATTGCCGCCGCCAACGCCTACACCATCCGCACCCACGGCCCGGACCGGGTGGCGGGCTTCTCGCCCATCCCGGCCATGTCCATGGTCTCCTATGCGGCGGGCGCCCGCTATCTCTCGCTGCTCGGCGGCGTGTGCCTTTCCTTCTACGACTGGTATTGCGACCTGCCGCCCGCCTCCCCGCAGACCTGGGGCGAGCAGACCGACGTGCCGGAAAGCGCCGACTGGTACAATGCCGGCTTCATCATCGTGTGGGGCTCCAACGTGCCGCAGACGCGCACGCCGGATGCCCATTTCTACACCGAGGTGCGCTACAAGGGCACCAAGAGCGCAGTGGTGACGCCGGACTATGCCGAGGCCACCAAGTTCGCCGACATCTGGCTGAACCCCAAGCAGGGCACCGACGCCGCACTGGCCCTCGCCATGGGCCATGTGATCCTGCGCGAATATCATCTCGACCGGCAGGTGCCTTACTTCGAGGATTACTTGCGCCGCTACTCGGACATGCCCTTCCTGGTGCGGCTCGTGGAGCGGGACGGGCGGCTGGTCGCGGAGCGGATGCTGCGCGCCTCCGATCTGCCCGGCGGCCTCGGCGAAGGGAACAATCCCGAGTGGAAGACGGTCGCCTTCGATGACACCAGCGGCGATCTCGTCGCCCCCGTTGGCTCCATCGGCCATCGCTGGGGCGAACAGGCTAAGTGGAATCTGGAGGAGAAGGACGGCGCCGGCCGCACCCTGCGCCTGCGCCTCTCGCTGGAGGAGCATGCGGACGAGATCGCGGCCGTGGACTTCCCCTATTTCGGCGGCCGCGCGACCGAGCATTTCGTCTCCACCGACCATGGCGAGGTGCTGACGCGCAACCTGCCCGTCCGCCTCATCCAGGGCGCCGACGGCAGCGTGACGAAGGTCGCCACCGTCTACGATCTCATGATGGCCAACTACGGCCTCGACCGCGGGTTCGGCGGCGGCAATGTCGCCGTCTCCTATGACGAGGACGTGCCCTTCACCCCCGCCTGGGCCGAGCGCATCACCGGCGTGAAGCGGGACGCCATCATCACCGTGGCACGCGAGTTTGCCACCAATGCGGAGAAGACCAACGGGCGCTCGATGATCATTATCGGCGCGGCCATGAACCACTGGTATCACATGGACATGAACTACCGGGGGGTCATCAACCTCCTGGTGTTCTGCGGCGCCATCGGCCAGTCGGGCGGCGGCTGGTCGCATTATGTGGGGCAGGAGAAGCTGCGCCCGCAGACCGGCTGGCAGCCGCTCGCCTTCGGCCTCGACTGGTCGCGCCCGCCCCGGCACCAGAACGCCACCTCCTTCTGGTATGCCCACACGGACCAGTGGCGCTACGAGACGCTGACCGCCGGCGAAATCCTCTCCCCCACCGCGCCCAAGGGCGAATGGGACAAGAGCTTCATCGACTACAACGTCCGCGCCGAGCGCATGGGCTGGCTGCCCTCCGCCCCCCAGCTGAGGCAGAATCCGCTCTCCATCGCCGCCAAGGCCAAGGCCGCCGGCAAGGAGGTGAAGGACTATGTGGCTGAGGGGCTGAAGACCGGCGAGCTGGAACTCTCCTGCCACGATCCGGACCACCCGGACAACTGGCCGCGCAACCTCTTCGTCTGGCGCTCGAACCTGCTCGGCTCCTCCGGCAAGGGGCATGAATACTTCCTCAAGCACCTGCTCGGCACCCAGCACGGCGTGATGGGCAAGGACCTCGGCGCCGAGGGCGCGGTGCGCAACACGGAAGTCGCGTGGCACGAGGAAGCGCCAACCGGCAAGCTCGATCTTCTGGTGACGCTGGACTTCCGCATGTCCACCACCTGCGTCTACTCGGACATCGTGCTGCCGACCGCCACCTGGTACGAGAAGAACGATCTGAATACTTCGGACATGCACCCCTTCATCCATCCCTTGTCCGCAGCCGTGGACCCGGCATGGGAGGCGCGCTCCGACTGGGAGATCTACAAGGGCCTCGCCCGCACCTTCTCCGCCATCGCGCCGGAGGTGCTGGGCGTGGAAGAGGACACCGTGCTCACCCCCATCCTCCACGACACGCCCGCCGAGATCGCGCAGGCGCTGGATGTGAAGGACTGGCGCAAGGGTGAGGTGGAGCCCATTCCCGGCAAGACCATGCCCACCGTCACCGTGGTGGAGCGGGACTATCCCGCGACCTACGCCCGATTCACGTCCCTCGGCCCGCTGATGGAGAACATCGGCAACGGCGGCAAGGGCATCAGCTGGAAGACCGGGCATGAGGTGGAGGCGCTGAAGGCGCTGAACGGCACCCACCGCGACGGCCCGGCCAAGGGCCTTGCGAAGATCGAAACGGACATCGATGCCGCCGAGGTCATCCTCATGCTGGCGCCGGAGACCAATGGCGAGGTGGCGGTGAAGGCGTGGGAGG
>JAEZMT010000406.1 GCA_023442085.1 Pseudomonadota bacterium
GAGCCCGCCTGCGCCAGCCCGCCCCGCTCGATGGCGAGCGCGGAAAGGATGGCGAGCGCCGGATAGACCGGCAGCACATAGTGCGGGAGCTTTGTGACCGCGATCTCGAAGATCACCCAGCTCGGCACCAGCCAGCACAGGAGGAAGCGCACCGCCTTCTCGCGCCGGTTGCGCCAGACATAGGGCGCCGCCATCGCGGCAACCACGATGGAGGGCCAGAACGTGCCCCAGGCCGCGAGGAAGTAGGTGCCGGGCGGGCCCCAGTGGCCTTCCGCCCCCTCGGCGACCTTGCCCATCATGTCCACGCCCACAGCGTGCTGGTAAAAGGCGCCGTCGGTGACGATGTAGATCGCGACGAACCAGGGCAGCACCAGCAGCAGGCACCACGCCAGCCCCAGCAGAGGCTTAAGCGGACGCAGGAAGCCGCCCGAGCGATCGGCTATGGCGAGCGCCGCGATGGCGGGGCCGACGAATAGCGGCGCGACGGGGCCCTTCACCAGAATACCGGCCGCGAGGGCTGTCCAGAAGATAAGCGCGAGGGTCAAATCCCCCTGTCGCGCCTCGGGCGGCCGCACATAGGCCCGCGCCAGCGCACCGAAAGAGGCGATCACGGTGAAGAGGAGCACCGCATCCGTCTTCGCGAGGCGCGCCTCCACCCCAAGCAGCACGCATCCCGCCATCATCAGCGCCGCGAACAGCGCGCCCCGACGGGACAGGAAGACGAGCGCCGTCCAATAGGTCAGCAGTACCGCGCCGATGGCGGCGAACAGGGACGGCAGGCGATAAAGCCAGATGGAGCCGCGGGCGGAGGGACCGATCACTGCCTCGCCGGCCTTCACGCTCGCGGCCTGCAACCAGTAGATGCCGATAGGCTTCTTGTGCCGCGCCTGGGTATGGAAACGGATATCGACGTAGTTCCCGCTCTCCAGCATCTGCTTCGTCGCCTGGGCGAAGCGCGCTTCGTCGCGGTCGATGGGCGAGAGGTTGAAGAAGCCCGGCAGGAAGGCGATGAGGGCGACCACCACCAGCAGAAGCACGGCACGCCCATGGCGCGCCGATGCCGCGTCGAGGAGCCCAACGAGGCGCTGCGGCAGGTCGAGATCGAACGCCCGCCGCTTGTCGGACGCGGGCTGGGAAATGGCCATGCTTCGGTCTGGGTCCGCTCGAATTGGGCGCGGACAATAGCAGAACCGCCCGTGCCGAAAAGGCCCGGTGGAGGGCGCAGGAGCGACCTTCCGCCGAGGGGCTCCTGATGCAGACGAAAGGCGGCGAAGGCAAGGCGGCCAAGGTTGACCGCCCGACATCATGCGACCCCGTGCTCTCCGGCGGGGTGGCGGCCGGTGCCCCGGCGCGGAGCTATTTGGTCAGAATGAGCTTGTTCTGTGCGGTGAGGCGCAACTGGTAGGTCTGCTCGCCGTGGGTGATGGTCACCAGACGTCCGGCGGCGAAGAGATCGCGGCTGTCGAGTTGCGCGCGGACCATCGGTATCGCCCGGCAGGTGTCGTCGGCGGGTCGGAATGTCCATCCTTCACCCGCTTCGCCGCCATTCAGATGAGAGATCCTGTGTTCATACCTGCTCATTTTGAATCGCTCCAGATCAGGGCGCACGCCACGGCCGCTGCAGCTGGCCGAGGCTCACTTTAGAAGCATTCAATACTTGAATACCATCATCCTCTCCTTGAGTAATACAGTCCGCCTCGGCGATCAATCCCCGCCGCGGCCTCCCGTCTACTTCCGCGTGACGCAATCTCCCACGACGCTTCGCGCCCGCGCCTTGCGGCGCGCGCGGGATGGCTCTTCAGCGATGCGGCAGAGCCTCAGAAAGCCTTGAAGGTGATGATGGTGCGGGTGTCCTGGATGCCGGGAATGGTCTGCACCTTCTGGTTCACGTAGTGGCCGATGTCGGTGTCCGGCTCCACATAGAACTTAACAAGAAGGTCGAACTCGCCGGCCGTGGAATAGATTTCGGACGCGATCTCCGCATTGGCGAGGGCGTCGGCCACCTCGTAGGACTTCCCGAGCTGGCACTTGATCTGAACGAAGAAGGGAACCACGGCGTGCTCCGCTGGCGGCGGGATCAGAAGGCCCTCGCGGGCCGCGCCAAGGTGGACAAATCCGCCGGGACTGGCAAGGGTGGCGCCTCGTCCCCCTCTTCGCACGGAGCTTTCGTCCGTCCATGAGCCGGCCCATTCCCATCGCCCTCACCATCGCCGGCTCGGATTCGAGCGGCGGCGCCGGCATCCAGGCGGACCTCAAGGCCTTCTCGGCGCTCGGCGTTTACGGCGCCAGCGTCATCACCGCACTCACGGCGCAGAACACGCGGGGCGTCAGCGCCATCCACGACGTGCCGGACGATTTCATCGCCGCCCAGATGGACGCCGTGTTCTCCGATCTCGCGGTGAAGGCGGTGAAGATCGGCATGCTGTCACGCCCCGGCGCTATCCGCACGGTGGCGGAGGGGCTCAAGCGGCACAAGGCGCGGCCGGTGGTGCTCGATCCCGTGATGGTCGCGGCCTCGGGGGCACGGCTGCTGAGCGATGATTCGCTCAATGACCTGCGCACCATCCTCATTCCCGCCGCCGATCTCATCACGCCCAACCTGCCGGAAGCCGGCGCTTTGCTGGGCATCGAAGCCGCGCAGACGGAAGAGGCGATGAACCGGCAGGGTAACGCCCTGCTCGCGCTGGGTGCCCGCGCGGTGCTGATGAAGGGTGGGCACAGCGACGGGCCGGAGAGCGTCGACCTCCTTGTCACGCCGGACGGAACGCAGCGGTTCGCTGCACCGCGCCACGCCACGCGCAACACCCATGGCACCGGCTGCACCCTGTCCTCCGCCATCACCGCCGGTCTCGCCGCGGGCCTCGGGCTGGCGGACGCGGTCGCGCGCGCAAAGAGCTACATCACCGGCGCCATTGCAGCCGCCGACCAGCTCGAGGTGGGCACCGGCCACGGGCCGGTGCACCACTTCTTCCAGCTTTGGGACGTCGCAAGCAATTGACGCCGAGGGACCGCGACATCAATTGCGGAAGTTGATCGCCACGCCGAAGGTCATGCCCTTGCCGTCGGGCGGCGCCGGGAAGGGCGAGGCGCGCCGGGCCATGGCCATCGCCTCCTGATCCAGCACGGAATTGCCCGACGAACCCGCCAGCGAAACGCCGGTCACCGCTCCCGACCCGGCGATCGTGATGCTGATGCCCGGCCGCCCCACGTTCGAGCCCTGCGGGCGCTTGAAGCGGTTGAGATGGGCGAAGGCCCGCGATTTCCAGTCCGCCAGCGCGGCGGAGCGCGCTGCGGCGGCTCCCGGCGATGGCGCGGCCGTGGTCTGGGCGGTCGGAGCGTCGGAACGCGGCGCGGCGGAGGTGACGGGGGCCGAGCGACGGCGCGTGGGCTTCGCCTCCTTCTTCGGCTTCTCCGGCTCCTTCGGTCGTGGCTTCGCCTCCTCCACCTTCTCAGGCTCGGGCTTGGGCAGCACCACCTCGGCCTCGGCCGGCGCGGACGGTGTCTCCGGCATCTTCTCGACCGTCTGCTGAATCTCGGGCTCCGGCGGCGGCGGCTCGGCCTCCTCCGGCTCTTCCTTGGCGTCGGGAACCGGCTCGGGCGCCTGCACCATCTGCGGACCAGGCGCGACCTCTTCCTGAGACTGTTGGCTGACCGCCATGGGCGCCAGCTCGATCATGATGGCGGCGGGCGGAGACTGCTCGCCAGCCGGTTCCTTGTTCCAGTTCAGCGCCACATAGACCGCGGCGGCATGTAGTCCGACCACCACAAGCACGCCGACGGCGAGCCGCAGGATCATGTTGCGCAAATGGTAACGGTCGAAGTCGTGCCAGTGGTGGTGATGGTGAACCGCGCTCACCGGGGCGCTCCCTGTGCCGCTCCCGCGGGCACGGTCCCGGCCGCAGGCGGGGCCGCAGGGCTGGCGGCAGGTGCCGCGGGCGCGGGATCGCCGCCTTCCAGACCCACCAGGGCCACCTTGAGATAGCCCGCCGTGCGCAGAAGGTTCATCACCTCCATCACGTCGCCATACGGCACGGTCTTGTCGGCGCGGACGAACACGCGCTGCTGGCGGTCGGCATTGGTGCGGCCGTCCAGCATGGCCCCGAGGCCGGTGCGGGTGACGGCATCATCCCCCAACGCCAGCGTCAAATCCTTCTTCACCGAGAGGAAGAGCGGCTTGTCAGGGCGCGGCTGTGGCTGGGCGTTGGAGGCGGGCAGGTCCACCTTCACGTCCACCGTGGCGAGGGGGGCCGCCACCATGAAGATGATGAGCAGCACCAGCATCACGTCGATGAACGGCGTGACATTGATCTCGTGGTTCTCGGCGAGGTCGTCCCCGCCGTGGTCGAGCTTGGCGGCCATGGGGGCTCACTCCGCGGCGGCGCGCAGGCGCGGGAGATCGGCCTCCCCCTCGATCGCAGCGCGGTCGAGGTCGCGGGACAGATGCCGCATCACCTCGGCGGAGGTGTCCGCGAGGTTGGCCTTGTAGGCGGCGATGGCGCGCGCAAACACGTTGTAGATCACCACCGCCGGAATGGCGGCGACGAGGCCGATCGCGGTGGCGAGCAGCGCCTCGGCGATGCCGGGGGCGACCACCGCGAGATTGGTGGTCTGCGCCTTCGAGATGCCGATGAAGGAGTTCATGATGCCCCACACCGTGCCGAACAGGCCGACGAAGGGCGCCGTCGCGCCGATGGTGGCGAGCACGCCGGTGCCGGCGGTCATGCGCCTCCCGGCCTTGGCCTCGATACGGGAGAGGGCGACGGCGACGCGCTCCTTGATGCCGTCCACCGGCAGGCCGGCCGAGGCATGCCATTCGGCCAGCGCGGCGCGGACCGTGGCGGTGGCCGGGCTGTTGCGCTTCGGCATCTCGGCAGCCGCATCCGACAGGGTGACGGCACCGCGCAGCGCCTTCAGCGTGCGGGCGACGGCGCGCCGGGCGAACAGCAGCTCAAGGGATTTGGCGAACCACACGCTCCAGGTCAGAACGGAAGCAAAGGCAAGGCCCAGCATCACCGCCTTCACCACCATGTCGGCGGCCATGAACATGCCCCACGGGGTCAAGTCATGCGGGAGGCGCCCGTCCACCCCGACTTCCGGCACAGGCGCGGCGGGCGTGGCCTCGACGGGGGTGGCAGGCGCCGGGTTGGGCGACGCCGGGATGGCAGGCGCCGGATTGGCGGACGCAGGCGCGGTCGCTGCATCTGGGGCCGGCGCCGCTGCGGCGGGTGACGGGACAGCCGGTGGCGCGTGCTGATGCGTTTCGGCCGGGACGGGCTGCTGAGCCCAAACGGCCGCGGGCCCCAGATTCACGGCCAGAAACAGGCCCAGGGAAAACGCCACCACGCCCTTCGGC
>JAEZMT010000418.1 GCA_023442085.1 Pseudomonadota bacterium
GACCGGAAACGGCGCCGATCCGTCATGGGCTAGATTGTTTCTACACTAATAAATCATCGTCAAGCGCGAGGCCCGCCCAAAACAGAGGCTGCCGACCGTTACCGACGAGTGATGCGGTGCACAGAAAATGCTGCTCTGCGAAGGGTATGTCAGCAATGCTGCCTATTGGTGCGGCCTGCCCGTTCCTTGTGCTTGACACTTCGGTCCGTCCCGATTTTCATTAGTGTACATATGAAATCGGATGGCCCCGTCGCGGGGCCGGAGCTAAAGGTTCCATGGCCCAAGAGCCCACCATCACCGCCCGCGCCGAGGATGACAAGATCCGCTGCGATGCGTGCCCGGTCATGTGCTACATCCGCCCCGGCCTCACCGGCGCCTGCGACCGCTACGCCAACCGCGACGGCGAGCTGATCCGCGTCGATCCTCACATCGTCCTCGACCGCACGCTGGCGCAGGGCGGCAAGGTGGTGCCCTTCGATCGCGGCGGCGACTGGGACGGGCGCCTCGTGGCCGGCGGCGAATCCTTCGTCACCGCCGTGGGCTCCGGCACCACCTATCCGGACTACAAGCCCGCGCCCTTCATCGTCTCCGCCGAGGTGAACGGCGTGGACATGGTGACCGTCGTCACCGAGGGCATCTTCAGCTACGCTGGCGCTAAGGTGAAGATCGACACCGACCGCTTCATCGGCCCCGAGCAGGCGGCGGTGCGGGTGGACGGCGAGGCGGTGGGCCATGTCACCACCTCCGAATACGGCTCGCAGATGCTTTCGCTGGGCGGCGTGCATCACCTCACCGGCGGCTCCAAGAAGGAAGGCCGCGTCACCTGCGAGGCGCTGCTGGAGCTTTGCAACGGCAAGGCCGTGGAATTCTCCATCGACGGCGGCGCCAAGCTTGTCGTGCAGGCCGGCAAGCCGCCCATCGTGAACGGCGCGGAAGAGGCGCGCATGCGAGTGGGCTGCGGCTCCGCCACCATCGGCATGTTCGCCAAGCAGTGGCACGGCAAGGTGGACGAGGTGGTGGTGGTGGACGATCACATCACCGGCGTCCTCTCCGAGCATCAGGCCGGCAAGCTCCTCGGTATCCGCGACACCGGCATCCGCATGAAGGGCCGCCGCTCCACGCCCGGTCGCTATTTCCAGGTGGCCGAGCCGGGCCTCGGCTGGGGCGGCACCAATATTTCCGATCCGCTCTCCATTCTGGGCGCGTTCGACGCCAAGCTGGCGTGGCCGGGCCTGCGCCTGCTGCTCGCCTCCACCACCGGCGAGCATTACGGCTATTACGTTCTCGACGAGCATCTGGTGCCGGTGGAAACCGAGGTGCCCGCCGATCTCTATCCCTCCGTCGAGCGCATCCGCGAGAATTGCGAGCCGGCGCTGTCCTCCGTTCTGTTCATGGCCGGGGCGGGCGGTTCGCTGCGGGCGGGGGTGACGGAAAATCCAGTGCGGCTGACACGCTCGGTGAAGGATTCCATCACCCGCGTCACCTGCGGCGGCGCCCCGGTCTATGTCTGGCCGGGCGGCGGCATCACCTTCATGGTGGATGTCACCCGCGTGCCGGAGCACGGCTTCGGCTATGTGCCGACCCCGGCGCTGGTGGCGCCCATCGAATTCACGCTGCCGCTCGCCGCTTATGAGGCGCTCGGCGGTCACATGGACCATGTGCGCCCCGCAGCCTCGGTGATCGAGCGCGAGGCGGTGCGCGAGATGGCGCCCTTCTCCGATATTCCGTGGCCGCTCTCGGCCCGGTCGCAGGGCTGAGGCCATGCTGCGCCCGGCCGACATTCCCGCTCAACCGCCCAAGGTCGCGATTCCCGCGATGCCGGTGCAGCGGCGCCTGCCGCAGGCGGGGCTGCTGGCGGACGGGCGTCGGCTGCATCTCAATGACGGCCCCATCGATCTCGTGATCGAGGCCGATGGCCCGTCGGATGTAGTCGCTGCCGCCTATCGCGCGGCGACCGAGCGCCTCGCGGGTCTTCTCGATACACTGTGCGGCGAACTCTTCCTGCTTCGCCGGCCTGCCCATCCCGGACCCTGCCCCCTTCAGGGCCCGGTGGCGCGGCGCATGTGGGCGGCGGTGTCGCCCCATGCGCGCGCCGGCTTCATCACCCCCATGGCGGCCGTCGCCGGGGCGGTGGCGGAGGAGGTGCTCGCCGCCATGGTGCGGCCGGGCCTCACCCGCGCCTTCGTCAACAATGGCGGCGACATCGCGCTCTATCTCTCGCCCGGCTCCGGGCTGGTGGCGGGCATTGTGGACCGGCCGGATCTCCCGCGCGTGATGGGCTCCGCCCGCGTCACGGCGGACGGCCCGGTGCGCGGCATCGCCACCTCCGGCTGGCGCGGGCGCAGCTTTTCCCTTGGCATCGCCGATGCCGTGACGGTGCTGGCGCCCACCGCCGCGGCGGCCGATGCGGCGGCGACCGTCATCGCCAATGCGGTGAACCTGCCCGCCCATCCCGGCATCGTCCGGGTGCCGGCGCGGGAGGTCCTCCCCGACAGCGATCTCGGAATGCTCAAGGTCACGCGTCACGTTCCCGACCTGGCCCCCGCCGAGCGGGACGAGGCGCTCACTGATGGCCTCGCGGTCGCCGGCGCGCTGGTGGCGCGCGGCCTCATCACCGCCGCCGCGCTGCATCTGCAGGGCGCCAGCGTCTCAACCTGTCCTGTGGGGGATGTCGGCCTGTCATCCCCTCCGATTACCCTTGCTCCGATAACCCTCGCCGCAGAACAAGAAAGAGGCGTCGCCCATGCCTGAGGTCAAGATCCGCAAGCAGGTCCGCATCCTGGAGGAGATCTTCCACGAGGGCGGCCCCGCCGTCGCCACCCCGCGCAAGCGCGGCGCGATCGTGACGGTGATCGAAAATCCGTTCGCCGGCCGCTACGTGGAAGACATCGTCGGCTTCATGGAAGATCTGAAGCCCCTCGGCCTCTCCATGGCCAAGGAGCTTCTCGCGGCGCTTGGCGGCGATGCCAAGGCCGTGGATGGCTACGGCAAGGGTGCCATCGTCGGCGCCGCCGGCGAGCTGGAGCATGGCGCTCTATGGCATGCGCCGGGCGGCTACGCCATGCGCGAGGCGCTGGGCGATGCCAAGGCCATCGTGCCCTCCACCAAGAAGGTGGGCGGGCCGGGAACGCGCCTCGACGTGCCGGTGACCCATGTGAACGCCTCCTATGTGCGCTCGCACTTCGACGCTATGGAAATCGGGGTGTCCGACGCTCCCAAGGCGGACGAGATCGCGCTCATCCTCGTCATGACCTGCGGCCCGCGTGTCCATGCCCGCGTCGGAGGCCTCGCGGCCGAGGCCATCAAGGGCGAGGACGGCCTGCGATGAGCGCGAACATCCGCAAGATCGTCACCATCGTCGAGGAGACGCGGACCGAGATGGGCCGGCCCGTCTCCCCGCCCACACGGCGCGCGGCGGCCATCGCGGTGATCGAGAACCCCTTCGCCGGCCGTTACGTGGAAGACCTCGCCGACCTCATCGCCATGGGCGAGGAATTGGGCGGCCTGTTGGCGCAGAAGGCGGTGGAGGCCCTCGGCATCGAGGGGCCTTCCGCCGAGAGCTACGGCAAGGCGGCGCTGGTGGGCGAGAACGGCGAGCTGGAGCACGCCGCTGCCCTCCTGCACCCCAAGATGGGCGCGCCGGTGCGCGCCGTGCTGGGCAAGGGCGCGGCGCTGATCCCCTCGTCCAAGCGGCGGGGCGGCCTCGGCGCGGAGCTGGACATCCCGCTCGGCCACAAGGATGCGGCCTTCGTGCGCAGTCATTTCGACGGCATGATCGTCAGCGTGTCGGATGCCCCGCGCGCCAACGAGATCGTGGTCGCCGTGGCGGTCACGGATTCCGGCCGGCCGCTGCCGCGCGTCGGCGGGCTGAAGGCAAGCGAAATCAAGGGCGAGGACGGGCTGAGATAGGCCACGCCCTCGCGCATAAGCCGTTCATGTGAAATCATAAAAGGGGAATGGACATGAAGAAGCTGGTCGCGGCATCCCTCGCCGCTCTCCTCCTCGCCGCAGGCGGGGCGCGGGCGCAGCAGGGCGAGATCAAGGTGGGCGAGGTCAATTCCTATTCGGCGCTGCCCGCATTCCTCGACCCCTATCGCAAGGGGATGGATCTGGCGCTTAAGGAAGTGAACGACGCAGGCGGCATCAAGGGCAAGAAGCTCGTCATCATCACCAAGGACGACGGCGGCAAGCCGGCCGACGCGCTCACCGCCGCCAACGAGCTGGTCTCGCGCGACGGCGTGGTGATGATCGCGGGCGGCTTCCTCTCCAACGTCGGTCTCGCGCTCGCCGACTTCGCCAAGCAGAAGCAGGTGATGTACCTCGCCGCCGAGCCGCTCACGGATGCGCTTGTCTGGTCCAAGGGCAACGACTACACCTTCCGCCTGCGCACCTCGAACTACATGCAGGCCGCCATGCTGGCGGAAGAGGCGGCGAAGCTTCCGGCCAAGCGCTGGGCGACGATTGCGCCCAATTACGAGTTCGGCCAATCCTTCGTCGCGGTGTTCAAGGAGCTTCTCAAGAAGCGCAAGCCGGACGTGGAGTTCGTCGCCGAGCAGTGGCCGCCGCTGGGCAAGATCGACGCCGGCCCGGTGCTCCAGGCCATCGACGCCGCCAATCCCGACGCCATCCTCAACGCCACCTTCGCCGGCGACCTCGTGAAGCTGGTCCGCGAGGGCAACACCCGCGGCATCTTCAAGAACCGCGCGGTTGTGAGCTATCTCACGGGCGAGCCGGAATATCTCGACCCGCTGAAGACCGAGACCCCCGAGGGCTGGATCGTCACCGGCTATCCCTGGTACGGCATCAAGACCGCTGAGCACCAGGCCTTCCTCGACGCCTACCAGCAGCTCCACAAGGACTATCCGCGCCTCGGCTCCATCGTCGGCTACTCGACCGTGAAGTCCATCGCCGCGGTGCTGAAGGCGACCGACGACCACTCCACCGCCGGCCTTCTCAAGGCGATGAAGAACCTCAAGGTCTCCACGCCGTTCGGCGATGTCGTCTACCGGGCGGCCGACCACCAGTCGACCATGGGCGCCTATATCGGCACGACCTCGCAGAAGGACGGGCAGGGCATCATGGTGAACTTCCAGTTCCGCCCCGGCGCCGACTACCTGCCGCCGGAAGCCGAAGCCGCGAAGCTGCGCCCGGCGAACTGAGGCGGATTTTTCCGCTTGTCACGGTGCGAACCCTCTCCCCTTGCGGGAGAGGGCAGGGTGAGGGGGAGGGGCATTCGGCTTCTGGTGCCGCCCTTTTCGCTCGGCGCCTGACCCCTCACCCCCAACCCCTCTCCCGCCCGAACGCGGCTGTTGCCGCGTTCGGCTCGAGCGAGTTGAAGTCGGCCAAAGCCGACTTCAAGGGGAGAGGGGAGGCAAAGACGGCGCGGGCGGTTCTTCCGCCCCCGCATCCGGCCCCCCGCCCTCGACGGCGGGTGGCCCAACAAGACCAAAACTTCCAGCAGGTGAACGAGAGGCTGAAGCCGTGGAATTCCTTCTGGTCCAGGCCCTGAGCGGGCTCGCCAGCGCCGCGTCGCTGTTTCTGGTGGCGTCGGGGCTGTCGATCATCTTCGGCGTCACGCGCATCGTGAACTTCGCCCATGGCGCCTTCTACATGCTGGGCGCCTACGTGGCCTACACGCTGACGACGCGCTTTGCCGGGCCGCTCGGCTTCTGGGGCGCCATCGTCGCGGCGGCCATCATCGTCGCGATCCTCGGCGCGCTGATGGAGATGGTGCTGCTGCGGCGCATCTATCAGGCGCCCGAACTTTTCCAGCTCCTCGCCACCTTCGGCGTGACGCTGATGGTGCAGGACCTCGTGGTGGTCATCTGGGGGCCGGAAGACCTGCTCGGCCCGCGCGCCCCCGGCTTCACCGGTGCCATCAGCCTGTTCGGCCGCATGGTGCCCACCTACGATCTCTTCATGATGACCCTCGGCCCGGTGGTACTCGGCATCCTCTGGCTGCTGTTCCACAAGACCCGCTGGGGCGTGCTGGTGCGCGCGGCGACGCAGGACCGCGAGATGGTCGCGGCGCTGGGCGTAAACCAGAAATGGCTGTTCACCGGCGTGTTCGCGCTGGGCGTCT
>JAEZMT010000433.1 GCA_023442085.1 Pseudomonadota bacterium
ATGTCGGCCTTCACCTCGGCGATCACCGCCACCGCCGAGCAGATCTGGCCCGGGGTGCAATAGCCGCACTGGTAGCCGTCATGCTCCACGAAGGCCGCCTGCATGGGGTGGAGATCGTCGGGCGTGCCGAGGCCCTCGATGGTGGTCACGCTCTGGTGCTCGTGCATGAGCGCGAGGGAGAGGCAGGAATTGATCCGCCGCCCGTCCACGATCACCGTGCAGGCGCCGCACTGGCCGTGGTCGCAGCCCTTCTTGGTGCCGGTGAGGTGGAGGGTTTCGCGCAGGAGATCGAGCAGGGTGGTGCGGGTGTCCACCTCCAGCTCGCGGATGACGCCGTTGACGGTGAGGGAGACCGTGGCGCGGTTGGCTCCGGCGCCCGCCGGAGGCGCAGCGGCCTGCGCCTCGGCACCGCCGGGAAGGGAGGAGGCGACCGCCGCGGCGGCCCCGGCGAGGATCATGCCGCGCCGGTTGATATCGAGATCGGGGGAGCTCGCCATGGGTGCCTGATCCTCCTTCGGACGGGTGCCTGTGGCTGATGGAACGGATATGAGCGGCGCGAGCGTGGCCGTTGACCGAGCATGCGCACGGAAAGGTCCGGGCGGCCAGCAGGTCGCCAGCCGAACCGGCGTCCAACGCGGCCGCGACCGTGCGGTTCCGCAATGCGGGATCACGGAAACGTCAGGCTGTCACGGGATGGAGGGTTAGCGCCGGAGCGCCGGAACCGCTCAGTGGCCTCCGCCCCCTCCGGCGCCGGGTTTGGGCCGCTTCATGAGAGGCGAGGCGATGACCAGCGCGCAGAACAGGAAGGTGAGAAGGTAGAACACGTCCGAGAAGGCCATCACCAGCGCCTGCTGGCGCACGATGGCCGCCATCTGCTTCAGCGCCGCGGCCGAGGCATCCGAGCCGAGCTTCGCGAAGCCCGCAGTGATGGTGTCGAGCCGTTCCACGGCGGTCGCGCTCGCCCATTCCACATGCTCGTGCAGGCGGGCGAGGTGCAGGTCCCAGCGGTTGTTGAGCACCGTGTTGATGAGCGCGAGTCCCACCGCGCCGCCGAGGTTGCGCATGAGGTTGAACAGGCCGGAGGCGTTCTTCATCTGCGCCGGCGGCATGGTGCCCAGCGAGATGTTGTTGATGGGGATCATCGCGATCATCAGCCCCACACCGCGCAGGATCTGCGGGATGAACAGCTCCCAGAAGTCCCAGTCCTTGGTGATGAAGGTGACCCACCAGGTGCCCACGGCGAAGGCGCCGAAGCCCGCGCCCATCATGATGCGCGGGTCGATCTTGGTCATCAGCCGTCCGGCGATGGGCGCGGTGAGGAACATGGCAATGCCGGTGACGAACATGGTCTCGCCGATCTGCAGCGCGGAGTAGCCGCGCACCCGGCCGAGGAAGACCGGATAGAGATAGGTGAGCCCGTAGAGCCCGATGCCCATGATGAAGCTGAAGGCAGAGCCAATGGAGAAATTGCGGTTCTCGAACGCGCGCAAATCCACCACCGGATGGTCGGTGGAGAAGACGCGGGCGAAGAAGGCGAGGGACGACACCGCGCAGACGATGGCGAAAGCGACGATGTACTGGTCCTCGAACCAGTCGTTGGTGGGTCCCTCCTCCAGCACGAATTCAAGGCTGCCGAGGAAGCCCGCCATGAAGAGGAGGCCCCACCAGTCGAACTTGTCGAGGAGCGAAAAGTCCGGCTCGTCGAAGTCGATCAGCGTCACCGCCGCCAGCACCACGAAGATGCCGGGGATGACGTTGATGAGGAACAGCCAGTGCCAGGAGAACAGGTCCGTGAGATAGCCGCCCACCGTCGGTCCGATGGTCGGCGCCAGCGTCGCCACGAGGCCGATCATGGGCGCCACGATGGGCTGCTTCTCGCGCGGGAACACCGTATAGGCGGCGGCGAAGACGGTGGGGATCATGCCGCCGCCGAGGAAGCCCTGCAGCGCGCGGTAGACGATCATCTCGTTGATGGAGGAGGCCGTCGCGCACATGAAGCTCATGAGCGTGAAGCCCGCCGCCGAGGCCGCGAACAGCCAGCGCGTCGACAGCGCCCGGGACAGGAAGCCCGACAGCGGGATCATCACCACCTCGGCGATGAGGTAGCTGGTCTGCACCCAGGAGATTTCATCCGAGGACGCGGCAAGGCCCGCCTGGATCTCGGCCAGCGAGGCGGAGACGATCTGGATGTCCAGGATCGCCATGAACATGCCGAACACCATGCACAGGAAGGCGAACATGCGCCGCCCGTCCACATGCGCGGCGGGGGCGGCAGGAGGGGCGCCGGCCTGGGATGGCTTCAGTGTCAGGGTGTCGGCCATGGCCGCCTCCTGTCGAGGCTCGGGATGCGCGCGTCAGGACGCGGGCGAGGGGGTGGGCGCGGCAGCGGTGGAGGTGGCGGGGCTGGACTTGGTGTCCACCGTCGCCGTCACCGACATGCCGGGGCGCAGCTCGCGCTTGGCGAGCACGCGGGGATCGATGGCGATGCGCACGGGAATGCGCTGCACGATCTTGGTGAAGTTGCCGGTAGCGTTCTCCGGCGGGAGCAGGCTGAACACCGAGCCCGAGGCCGGCGAGACGCTCACCACCTTGCCGGTGAAATCGTGGTCGGGGTAGGCGTCCACATAGACATCCACGCTCTGTCCGGGCTTCAGGCGGCCGAGCTGGGTCTCCTTGAAGTTGGC
>JAEZMT010000452.1 GCA_023442085.1 Pseudomonadota bacterium
CGTCGAGCATGGCGATGAAGGCGCGGTCGGTCTGGCGGTGGACGAAGGTGAAGGGCACGCCCGTCACCTCCCGCCCGTCCAGCGCCTTGGCATGGAAGGCGAACGGCCCCTCGTATCCCATGCGGCCCAGCATCTCCTGCTCGGCATAGGGCACCACGGGGGGAAGCTGGAGGAAATCGCCCACCAGCACCATCTGCACCCCGCCGAAGGGCTCGGAATTGTCGCGGGCGATGCGCAGCGAGATGTCCACCGCGTCAAGCAGGTCCGCCCGCACCATGGAAATCTCGTCGATCACCACCCGGTCGAGCTTCTTCAGGAGGCGCCGCACCTGGGCGCGGGGCTTCACCTCGTCCGGGTTCATCAGGCGCGGCGGAATGCCGAAGAAGGAATGGATGGTCTGCCCGCCCGCCTGCAGCGCGGCGACGCCGGTGGGCGCGAGCACCACCTGCCGGCCCCGGGGGGCCTTTCTCAGCTCGTGCAGGAAGGTGGTCTTGCCCGTGCCCGCGCCGCCCAGCACCATGATGAGCGGGGCCTTCGCCTCGATGGCGGCGAGCGCCCGCCCGGCGGCATCCGCGCCGGGGGTGTCGGCTGGTACGGGCAGATCGCTCACGAGGTGCGGTCGCTCACGAGATAAGCCCCGCCTCGCGGGCGAGGTCGATGAGGGGGCGCTGGGGCCGCGCGCCCATCTGGCCGATGATCTCCCCCGCCGCCAGCGCGCCGAGGCGGAGCGCGGTCGCCGGGTCGAGGCCGCGCGTATAGCCGGTGAGGAAGCCGGCGGCGAAGAGGTCGCCCGCGCCGGTGGTGTCCAGCACGCGCTCCACCGGATGGGCCGGCACGCTCACCACCGCCTCGCGGGTGACGAAGGAGGCGCCCTTCTCCGAGCGCGTCACCACCGCCTCCTTCGCGTCCTTGCGCAAGGCGACGAGGGCGGCGTCGAAATCGGAGGTCTCGTAGAGCGACTTCAGCTCGCCCTCGTTGCAGAAGACGAGGTCGACGGTGCCGGAGACGATGAGGTTCCTGAACTCGGCGCGGTAGCGATCCACGCAGAAGGTGTCGGAGAGGGAGAGCGCCACCTTGCGGCCGGCGCCATGGGCGATCTTCGCGGCGGCGAGGAAGGCCTCCTTCGCGGCCGGCGGATCCCACAGATAGCCTTCGAGATAGGTGACGGAAGCGCTCTCCACCATGGCGGCGTCGATGTCGGCGACGACAAGGTTCTGCGCGGCGCCGAGATAGGTGTTCATGGTGCGCTCGCCATCCGGCGTCACCAGGATGAGGCAGCGCGCGGTGGCCGGGCCGTCGGCGGCGGCGGGGGTGCCATAAGCGACGCCGGCGGCGCGGATGTCGTGGCCGAACACGGTGCCGAGCACGTCGTCCTTCACCTTGCCGATGAAGCCGGCCCTGCCGCCCAGCGAGGCGACGCCCGCCGCGGTATTGGCCGCCGAGCCGCCGGACGCCTCGGTGCCCGGGCCCATGGCGGCGTAGACGTCTTCGGCCCGCGCCTCGTCGATGAGCGCCATGCCGCCCTTCGCCATGCCGTTGGCGGAGAGGAAATCCTCCTCGGCGCGCGAGAGGACATCGACGATGGCGTTGCCGATGGCGAGGACGTCGAGGGCGGAAGCAGTCACGGGGAGGTCTCCGGAAGGTTCGGCGAGGGGTAGCATCCGCCTTGGTGCGGTGCAATCGCCGGGCCACCCTCGGCCCGCCGCCCCTTAACCTTTCCGCAAGGAATGCCCACCGCCCCGCCCGGCCCCGTGCCTTCGCACTTGCAACGGGAGCGCCCTTCTGAACAATTCGGACACGTCTGCTCACAGGGGCCTGCCCGGCGCACAGACGGGACGTTGCGTTGCGGAGCGTCACGAGACGTGATGCCGCCCGGCGCCGCGCGGATGCTAAAGGCAGGTTCGGCGGCCGCCGGTCGGGGCACGGCGCGCCGGGACACGAGCTTCAAGGCCACGAGAGGGACCATGTCGCGCAGGTATTTCGGAACGGACGGCGTGCGCGGGCGCGCCAATGCCTCGCTGACGGCGGATCTGGCGCTCAGGGTGGGCATGGCGGCCGGGCTGGTGTTCCAGCGCGGTGAGTACCGCCACCGCGTCGTCATCGGCAAGGACACCCGCCTCTCCGGCTACATGATCGAGAATGCGCTGGTGGCCGGCTTCACCTCGGTGGGCATGGACGTGCTGCTGCTCGGCCCCATGCCGACGCCGGCGGTGGGCATGCTCACCCGCTCCATGCGCGCCGACCTCGGGGTGATGATCTCTGCCTCGCACAATCCGTTCGACGACAACGGCATCAAGCTGTTCGGTCCGGACGGCTTCAAGCTCTCCGACGAGGTGGAGCGCGAGATCGAGGAACTGATCGACGAGGACCTCGCCAAGCGCCTCGCCAAGCCCGCCGAGATCGGCCGCGCCCGGCGGCTGGAGGGCGTGCACGCCCGCTACATTGAATATGCCAAGCGCACCCTGCCCCGGAACCAGTCGTTCGAGGGCATCCGCGTGGTGGTGGACTGCGCCCACGGCGCCGGCTACCGCGTGGCCCCGGAGGCCCTGTGGGAGCTGGGCGCGGAAGTCATCTCCATCGGCGTCGAGCCGGACGGCATGAACATCAACCGCGACGTGGGCTCCACCTCCCCGGCCGCGCTGGCCGCCAAGGTGCGCGAAGTGCGCGCCGACATCGGCATCGCCCTCGACGGCGACGCCGACCGGGTGATGATCGTGGACGAGAAGGGCCACACGGTGGACGGCGACCAGCTGATGGCCGTCATCGCCGAGAGCTTCAAGGAGGACGGCCGCCTCGCCCGCGACGGCGTGGTGGCAACCGTCATGTCCAACCTCGGGCTGGAACGCCACCTCGCCGGCGAGGGCATCACCCTCGCCCGCACCGGCGTGGGCGACCGCTACGTGCTGGAGCGCATGCGGGCGGACGGCTTCAACGTGGGCGGCGAGCAGTCCGGCCACATCATCCTGTCGGATTATTCCACCACGGGCGACGGCCTCGTCGCGGCGCTGCAGGTGCTCGCGGTGGTGGCGCGGCAGGGCAAGCCCGTGTCCGAGGTCTGCCACCGCTTCGATCCGC
The DNA here is from genome assembly GCA_023442085.1 of Pseudomonadota bacterium. Taxonomy (GTDB): domain Bacteria; phylum Pseudomonadota; class Alphaproteobacteria; order Rhizobiales; family Xanthobacteraceae; genus Xanthobacter. The sequence continues at coordinate 3,076 of JAEZMT010000452.1, forward strand.
TGCCGCAGATCCTGAAGAACGTGCGCTACCGCGACGGCGCGCCGCTTGAAAACGAGAAGGTGAAGGTCGCCATCGCCGATGCCGAGCGCCGCCTGTCCAACCACGGCCGCCTGCTCATCCGCCCCTCGGGCACCGAGCCGGTGATCCGCGTGATGGGCGAAGGCGACGACCGCGAGCTGGTGGAAACCGTGGTGGACGAGGTGATCGACGCCCTCCAGCGCGCCGCCGCCTGAGCGGGGCGCGGTCTTCCGCAGCCATCGCCCTCCGGCCAGAGGAAGGGCTCCCGGCGGCCTGTGCCGCCGGCCTCCTCCACAATCGCCCGGCGCGTCCGGGCGATCCACGGTCGGGCCGGGATTGATTTGCGAACAGCGCGCGGGCCGAGGGGTGGATCCCCCGGACACACCCCGAAATGACGGGGATGCACTCATCCGGACAATCCCGCGCGGACGATGCCCACACGGACATCTGTTCAAGGTTCGGGGGATGGGCGGATAGGCAGGAACCGACAGTGATGCTTCCCCCTCCATGGTTGAGACGCTAAGCGTCGATGATGCGCATTGCCATTATCGGGGCCTATGGGCTCATCGGTTCGTATGTATCCGCCCGATTGGCGGCTGACGGCCATGGGGTCGTCGGCATTGGGCGCGACATCGACGCCGCCCGCCGTCGCTTCCCAGCCCTGGAGTGGAGGCTCGCCGATATGGCCAAAGCCTCGGTCGCGGATTGGTCCGTCCTGCTCGCCGACACCGATGCGGTGATCAATTGCGCTGGCGCCTTGCAGGACAGTCCGCGCGACGACTTGAAAGCCGTCCACATCGAAGGGGTTCGTCGCCTGATCGAGGCTTGCGAGGGGATCGGTGTCCGGCGTCTCGTGCAGATCTCGGCGGCCGGGGTCGAGCCAGGGCGCGAGACAGCCTTCAACGCCACGAAACTGGAGGCCGAGGCCCTTCTCGCTCAAAGCGCGCTGGATTGGATCATCCTGCGCCCCGGCCTTGTATTCGCCCCGGCCGCCTATGGCGGCACGGCCTTGCTCCGCGGCCTGGCGGGTTTCCCCGGCGCCAGCCCCGTGGTCTTCGGCGACAGGCTGGTCCAGACGATCGGAGCCGAGGACCTGGCGGACGCGGTCGCCCGCTGCCTGGCGCCGGACGCGCCGACGTGCCTCAGCCTGGACCTCGTTCACGGCGAGGCGCTGACCCTCATTGACCTTGTCGGCCGACTGCGGGGCTGGCTGGGACTACGGCCCGTGCCGACGATCCGCCTGCCGCACGGACTGGCCCGCGCGACCGCCGCCGCTAGCGACGCCTTGGCCTGGCTGGGTTGGCGCAGCCCGATGCGCACCGCCGCGTTGGAGCAATTGCGAATGGGCGTTCGCGGTCGGACGGAGGACGCCGCGCGCCTTGGATTGGCGCCGCGATCCTTCGATGCCCTGCTGGCCGCCGCCCCCTCGGGCGTTCAAGAGCGGTGGTTCGCCCGCGCCTATTTCGCCAAGCCGTGCATCCTGGCCTGCCTGTTCGCCTTCTGGATGCTCTCGGGGTTGATCGGCCTGACGGTTGGCTTGAAGGAGGCCACCGCCGTTCTGACCGTCTCCGGAATGGACGCGAGGCTGGCGACCACGGCGGTGATCGCGGGCAGTCTCGTGGACATCGTCCTGGCCATGCTGCTGATCTGGCGACCGACCGCCGCCCGCGCCTTGCAAGGCATGCTGTTGGTCACGGTTGGCTATTTGCTTGGCGGCACCATCGTGCGTCCCGACCTGTGGCTCGATCCGATGGGGTCGTTGCTGAAGAGCATACCCGCCGCTTTCCTGGCCCTGGCGGCCCTGGCCACGCTGGACGAACGCTGATGGACCTCTACACGCTGCTGAAGGTCTCGCACGTCGTTGGCGCGACGGTGCTGCTTGGCACCGGAGCTGGCATTGCTTTCTTCATGCTGATGGCCCATCGCACCTGCGACCCGGCGCTGATCGCCCACACCGCAAGGATCGTGGTTCTGGCCGATACGCTCTTCACGGCCTCGGCGGCGATCCTGCAGCCCATGACCGGCGCGGCCTTGGCCCACCTGGCCGGCTATCCGCTATTCTCGGGATGGATCGGGCTGAGCCTGGTTCTGTATGTGGTCACTGGCCTCTGCTGGCTGCCGGTTGTGTGGATTCAAATCCGCCTGCGGGACCTCGCCCTTCAAGCCGCCGCCACTTCAATGCCACTACCCGAGCGCTATTTCCGCCTGTTCAAGCTGTGGTTCGTGCTCGGGATCCCGGCCTTTACGGCGGTCTTGGGCATCGTGTGGTTGATGGTGGTAAAGCCCGCCTTCTGAGCTGGTCGCTGACTTTCTGTCGCGTCCAGAAATCGCGCCGCCGCCTGAGCGGGGCGCGAGCGGAATGGCGGCTGCGCTGCCGTTCCGAATTCCCTTGCCGCGCCAGAGCTTAACGGTTCATCAGGGTTAATCCGGCCTTAAGCCTCCCCGTGCCACACCTCGCTCCAGAGCATTTCTCGGGCGGGTCGTCATGATGGGTGTGTTTGGTCGGGCCGGGCGTCTTCTTCTGGCCTCTCTCGCGATCGCCGCGCTGGCGGGTACGGCGCAGGCCGCCGACAAGGCGGATGCGGAGATGGAGGCCATGATGGCCTCCCTCGGCAAGCCGGGCGACTTCTCCCTCGCCGCCCCGGCGGTGAGCGAGGACGCGGCCTCCGGCTGGTATTTCCGCGCGGACGTGGGCTACGTCGCTGCGAGCAGCGCGAGCCTCTCCTTCGGCGGGCTCCCCACCGGGCTCGATGTGTCGGGGTCGGGCTGGTCGCTGGGCGGCGGCATCGGCTATCGTTTTCTCCCCTTCCTGCGGGCCGAGGTGAGCCTCGATTATCTCGCCCTCGGATCGGCCAGCCTCGCGCCGTTCGGACCAAGCGTCGGCGCCAGCGCCACGGTGGGGCTCGCCAGCGTCTACTGGGACATCATCACCCTCGCCGGCTTCACGCCCTATCTCAGCGCCGGCGCGGGCTTCGCCATCGACACGCTCAGCGCCCCGGCGGCGCTCCAGCCGGCCGGCAATGCCTGGGAATTCGCCTGGACGGCGGGCGCGGGCATCTCCTTCGCGGTGTCGAGCAGCTTCAGCCTCGATCTCGGCTACCGCTATCTCGACCTCGGCAGCCCCACCTATGCCGGTGGGCTGTCCCTCGGCAATTCCACCGCCCAGCAGGTGCGCTTCGGCCTGCGCTACGCACTGTAGGGCGCGCCATCGCGCCCCGGACGCATGCGGCGAGCGAAATGCGAGCCGGGGCCCAGCGCACGAGACCGCCGAAGGCGCTTCCAAACCGCGGCGTCCTCAAGTTTGGCCCCGCTACGCGGGTGTTTTCCCCTGGCCCCCGGATCGGCGCCCCGGCTGCGCCGTCGCTTGTCCGGGGAGCTGGGCTAGCCCCCACCCCCGCGCTTTTCCCTTGCCGGGCGGGGCAGCGGCACCTATGTGCAGAGCGTGCTGAACCGCCCCACCCATCCCGGCACGTCGCATCGGGAGCCCGTCTTCAACGTGCCCGGCGCGGTGGCGGTGATGGCGCTTGGGCTGGTGGCGATCCATGCCATCCGCGTGCTGCTGCTCTCGCAGGACGCGGACATCGAAATCCTCACCTATTTCGCCTTCATCCCCGCGCGCTACACGCTGCCGGACAGCATGTTCTACCTGCCTGGCGGCCTCGGCCCGAAGGTGTGGACCGTGGTGAGCTACGCGCTGCTTCACGCCAACTGGATGCACCTCATCGTCAACCTCGTCTGGCTGCTGGCCTTCGGAACGCCCGTGGCGCGGCGGTTCGGCTCCACGCGCTTCTGGCTGTTCTGCGCGGTAACGGCGGCGGCGGGGGCGGGGGCGCATTATCTCGCCAATCGCGATGCCATCGCCCCGCTTATCGGCGCGTCAGCGGCCATCTCGGGCACCATGGCGGCGGCGGTGCGCTTCGCCTTCGGGCCGGGCGGCGCGCTCTCCGGCTATCGCACCATCTTCGCCGATCACCAGCCGGCCGGGACACTGAAGCAGAATTTCAGCGACAAAAGGGTGCTGATCTTCGTCGGCGCATGGTTCGCCTTCAACCTCCTGTTCGCGGCGGGCGTCTCGCTGCCCGGAACGGAGGATGCGGAGGTGGCCTGGCAGGCCCATATCGGCGGCTTCGTCGCCGGCCTGCTGCTGTTCCCCCTGTTCGATCCGGTGCCGCGCCGACGCATGGCCTGAGGGCGTTCCATACGGCCAAGGTCGTGGTGCACGGAGCGCGCTGCGCGCTTGCGTCGCACCGCAATGCGAGTGATCATCCCTGTCCGGATCGTTTCCAGAGAAGGCCCCGCCGGCGGAGCGGGCCCCTGGATTTCACCAGCTAGGGAGATTACGCCAATGTCCGTGACCGTCATCCTGAGCCGCAAGGGCAACGACATCGTCACCCTGTCGCCCGACGCCACCCTGGGCGATGCCGTGGCGAGCCTCGCGCGCAACCGCATCGGCGCCATCGTCGTCACCAATGCGGACATGGGGGTGGAGGGCATCATCTCCGAGCGCGACGTGGTGCGCCTCATCGGAGAACGCGGCGTGGACGTGCTCGCCGAGCCGATCACCGGGCTGATGACCAAGGCGGTCGTGACCTGCGCCCCGGACGACACCGTCCCCCAGATCATGGAACGCATGACCCGCGGCCGCTTCCGCCATGTGCCCGTGGTTCAGGGCGGCAAGCTCGTGGGCATCATCTCCATCGGCGACGTGGTGAAGTATCGCGTGGAGGAAATGGAGCGCGAGAGCGCCCAGCTGCGCGACTACATCATGTCGGCCTGAGGGCGCTTCCGGCGCGGAGGCCCTCCGCGCCCGTTCCCCGGACGCATGCAGCGTGAGCGGAATGCGAGCCGGGGTCCAGCGCAAGGGACCGCCGCAGGCGCTTCACATCCTGCCGCTCTGAGGTCTTGCCCCGCTGCGCGGTCTTTCTCCTAGACCCCGGATCAGCGCTCCGGCTTGCGCCGTCGCTTGTCCGGGGAACAGCTTTGCCCTCCGGTGGACCGGAGGGCGACTGTCAAAGCAAGAGACGCCTCACGCGCCGGGCTGGCGCACCACGCGCAGGTAGGGCTTCACGGTGGTCCAGCCCTCCGGGAACTTCTCCTTGGCGGCGGCGTCGGAGAGCGAGGGGACGATGATGACGTCGTCGCCCTGCTTCCAGTCCACCGGCGTCGCCACAGAGTGCTTGGCGGTGAGCTGGAGACTGTCCACCACGCGCAGGATTTCCGCGAAGTTGCGGCCGGTGGAGGCCGGATAGGTGAGCGACAGCTTCAGCTTCTTGTCCGGGCCGATGATGAACACCGAGCGCACGGTGAGCGTGTCGTTCGCATTGGGGTGGATGAGGTCGTAGAGGTCGGAGACCTTCTTGTCGGAATCCGCGATCAGCGGGAAGTTCAGGGTGGCGCCGGTGGCGTCCTTGATGTCGCCGACCCAGGCCGGGTGGTTGTCGATGGCATCCACAGACAGGCCGAGCAGCTTGACGCCGCGCTTGTCGAATTCCGGCTTCAGGTGCGACGCCTGCCCCAGCTCCGTGGTGCAGACCGGGGTGAAGTTCTTGGGGTGGGAAAACAGGATGCCCCAGCTGTCGCCGAGCCACTCATGAAACTTGATGGGGCCTTCGGTGGTCACGGCCTCGAAATCCGGAACCACATCGCCCAGTCGCAGCGTCGCCATGGTCGTCTCCAATAAACATCCAAAAACTGTATATCGTTCGATTATACTACAAGTTCGATGCATTTAAAGCGGATTCACGCCCTATCGACCGCGTGTCGCGGCCGCATCGACCGTGCCGTTCATCAGGCATCAGCCTTTATGTGCTCAAGTCTCAGCCCGGCCGGAGAGCCGATACGCTCCGCGATTCCGCGGGACCTGGAGGGAGAAAATTCACATGAAACGCATCCTGGCGGTGGCGCTCGCAGCCGTCCTTCCCTTCCAGCACGTCAGCCTCGCGGTGGCCTGCACGGCGGTGAACGTGGTCGCGGCGGACAAGACGGTGATCGCCGGGCGCACCATGGAATGGGCGTTCGACATGAAGTGGACGCTCAAGAGCATCCCCAAGGGCACCACCCTGACGCTCACCGCGCCGGCGGATCTCGGCCTGCCCGAGAAGAAGGTGGCGACGCTCTATTCCGCCGTGGGTATCAGCGCCGAGGTCATCCCCGGCGGCGCCATTATCGAGGGGCAGAACGCGGCCGGCCTCGGCATGAGCGGCAATTTCCTGCCCGGCTTCACCACCTACCAGACGGTGACCAAGGCAGACACGGCCTATGTCTCCATCCTCGGCTTCGGCGCCTGGGCGCTCGGCATGCACGGCACCGTCGCCGAGGTGCGCGCGGCGCTGGAGAAGACCAAGGTGTGGGCCGACGCCTCGCTGCCGAGCGGGCCGACCCCGCCCACCATCCACATGGTCTTCACCGACCGTTCGGGCGCGAGCATCATCGTGGAATATGTCGGTGGCCAGCTGCAGATCCACGACAATGTGGCGAGCGTGCTCACCAATTCGCCGACCTACGACTGGCACCTGCTCAACCTGCGCAACTATCTCAACCTCTCCACCATGGGCGTCAACGAGCTCCGGTTCGGCACGGCCAACGTCACGGCCATCGGCCAGGGCGGCGGCGCCACCGGCCTGCCGGGGGATTTCACCCCGCCTTCCCGCTTCGTGCGGGCGGCGTTCATGCGCCATTTCATGGCCCAGCCGAAGGACGCCGCCGACGCCGTCACCTCCATCGGCCATATCCTGAACACGGTGGACATCCCGCTCGGCATCGCCCAGAGCAAGGACGGCGACACGGTGGTCTCGGACTACACCCAGTGGGTGGCCATCAAGGACCTCACCCACAACAAGCTGACCATCTCCGACTACGCCCACCGCACGACCTTCATCACCC
>JAEZMT010000005.1 GCA_023442085.1 Pseudomonadota bacterium
CGAGCAGCAGCACGAGGATCGGCGCGCCCCACAGGAGCGCGTTGCGCCAGGACATGCGCGGGCGGAGCAGCACGAACTCGCCGTAGCGGGCCACCATGAAGTCCAGCACCTGGCTGTCGCTGTCGCCCGCCTTCAGCCGCTCGCGCACGATGAGGCGCAGGTCTTTCGCCAGCGGCGCGTCGGAATCGTCGATGGACTGGTTCTGGCAGACCATGCAGCGCAGCTCCGCCGAAATGGTGCGGGCGCGGCTTTCCAGCACCGGGTCGCCCAGCACTTCGTCCGGCTGCACGGCGAAGGCGGTAGTGCCGAGGGTGAACAGGAGCAGGAGGGCGGGGAGGAGGGCGCGCGGGGACAGGGCCATGGTCTTCACTCCGCCGGCGCCACGGAATGCCGCTGCTTCTTCGCCGCCGGGCGCGGCGCGCCCACCCTGAGGCGGCGGTCGGCGAGGGAGAGGAGGCCACCCAGCGCCATCACCACCGCACCAAGCCAGATCAGCGTCACGAACGGCTTGAAGGTGGCGCGAACGGAGACGTGGCCGTCCGGGCTCTCCTCCGCCATGCTCACATAGAGCTGACTGAAGCCGAAGGTGCGCAGGCCCGCCTCGGTGGTCGCCATCTGGCGGGCGGCGAAGGTGCGGCGGGAGGCCTCGATATTGCCTTCGGAGACGCCGCCGTCGCGGATGGAGAAGACGGCGGTGCGGGCGCGGAAGTTCGGGCCGGTGCGGTTCTCCAGCCGGTCGAGGGTGAGGGTGCGTGAGCCGATGGTGATGGTATCGCCCAGCTTAACCGCCGCGATCTTCTCGAGGCTCCACGAGGTCTCGCAGACGATGCCGAGCAGGCAGACGCCCACGCCGAAATGGGCGATGGCCGTGCCATAGGCCGAGCGCGGCACGCCGGCGAGCCGGGCCAGCGCGACTTTCGCCCCCACGCGGCCGAGGCCGGCGCGTTCGGCGAGGTCGGTCAGTGCACCCAGCATGATGAAGGCGGCAAGGCCCACCGCCAGGGGCGCCAGCACCGGGCCGCCGGTGGTCGCGGCCGCCGTCACCACTGCCGCCACGATGGCGAGGCCGGCGGCGAGCATCAGCCGCTGGGCGGCGCCCAGGATGTCGCCGCGCTTCCAGGCGAGCAGCGGGCCGAAAGGCATGGCGAAGACGAGGGGCAGCATCAGCCCGCCGAACACCAGATTGAAATAGGGCGGGCCCACGGTGATCTTCGCGCCGGTGAAGGCTTCCAGCGCCAGCGGATAGAGCGTGCCCACCAGCACTGCGGCGGTGGCGGCGGTGAGGAACAGGTTGTTGAACACCAGCGCTCCCTCCCGCGAGATGGGCGCGAAGAGGCCGCCCTGCTTCAGCTCGGAGGCGCGGAAGGCGAACAGCGCCAGACCTCCTGCGATGAAGAAGGTGAGGATGCCGAGGATGAACACGCCCCGCGCCGGATCGGTGGCAAAGGCATGGACCGAGGTCAGCACGCCCGAGCGCACGAGGAAGGTGCCCACCAGCGACAGCGAGAAGGCGAGGATGGCGAGGAGGATGGTCCACACCTTCAGCGCGTCGCGCTTCTCCATCACCACGGCGGAATGCAGCAGCGCGGTGGCGGCGAGCCACGGCATCAGGGAGGCGTTCTCCACCGGGTCCCAGAACCACCAGCCGCCCCAGCCCAGCTCGTAATAGGCCCAGTAGGAGCCGACCGCGATGCCGAGCGTGAGGAACACCCAGGCCGCCAGCGTCCACGGACGCACCCAGCGCGCCCAGGCGGCGTCGATCCGCCCCTCGATCAGCGCGGCGATGGCGAAGGAGAAGGAGATGGAGAGCCCCACATAGCCGAGGTAGAGCAGCGGCGGATGGATGGCGAGCCCGGGATCCTGGAGGATGGGGTTGAGGCTGCGCCCCTCCGCCGGGGCCGGCACGATGCGGGCGAACGGGTTGGAGGTGAACAGGATGAAGGAGAGGAAGGCCGCCGCCACCGCCCCCTGCACCGACAGCACGAGCGCCCGGAGCCGGTCCGGCAGGTTCGACCCGAACACCACCACCAGCGCCCCGAAGAGGGCGAGCACGAAGACCCACAGCAGCATGGAGCCTTCGTGGTTCCCCCAGGTGGAGGTCACGCGGTAGACGAGCGGCATCTGGGAGTGGGAATTCTCCACCACGTTCACCACCGTGAAGTCGGAGGTGACGTAGAGCTGGACCAGCGCGCCGAAGGCGAAGGCGACGAAGCCGAACACGGCGAGGGTGATCGGCCCGGCGGAACCCATCAGCACCGCGTCGCGCCGCTCCGCCCCCCAGGCCGGCAGGATCACCTGTGCCAAGGCCAGCGCGAAGGCGAGGGCGAGGGCGTACTGTCCGATTTCTGCGATCATGCCTCAGCTCCCCGGCTGGCGGGTTGAGGGCGAGGCGGCGCCAGGCGCGGGCGCGCCGTCCTTCCAGTGGCCCTGCTGCTTGAGGGCGTCGGCGACCTCGCGGGGCATGTATTTCTCGTCGTGCTTGGCGAGCACGCTGTCGGCCTTGAACGCGCCATCCGGCTGCAGCGCGCCTTCGGCCACCACGCCCTGACCCTCGCGGAAGAGATCCGGCAGGATGCCCTGGTAGGCCACCTTCACCGTGGCATTGCCGTCGGTGATGGAGAAGGTGGTGAGCGTGCCGGCCTTTACGACGCTGCCGGTCTCCACCAGCCCGCCGAGCCTGAGGCGCGCGCCCGGCGTCACCTGCTTCTGTGCCACTTCGGTGGGGGTGCGGAAGAAGACGATGGTGTCGTTGAGCGCCGAGAGGATGAGGCCGGCGGCGAGCGCGAGCACGCCGAGCCCGGCGCCGATGAGGACCAGCCTGCGCTGCTTCCGCGTCATCCTTTTCCTCCTGTCGGCAGGGCCTTCTCCGCCGCGTCGAGACGGGCGAGGGCCGCCGGATCGTCCTTCAGGGCGGCGCGCGCCGTCTTCAGCGCGGCGTCCGCCTTGTCCTTGTCGCCGAGCACGCCGTAGGCGCGGATCAGCCGTTCCCAGCCGTCGATGTCATTCGGCTCCTGATCGAGCCGGGCGGCGAGGCGCTCCACCATGCCGCGCACCATGGCGTTCCGGTTCTGCGGCGACATTTGGGCGGCCGCATTGACATCGGCGGCATTGGGACCGGGTGTCGCAGGGGAAGGGGCCGCAGGGGAAGGGGCCGCAGGGGGCACCGTGCCGCCGACTCGGGCGAGCGCCTCGGCCACCATGGGCCGATAAAGGGCGGAGGCCGGCGTCCGGGCGAGGAGATCCCCCCAGATCCGCGCGGCATCCTGCGCGCGGCCATCCTGCTCGGCGGCAAGGCCGAGGAAATAGGCGGCGCGCGGCTCGTTCGGGTTCAGCGCGAGAGCAGCGGCGAAGGCCCTGGCGGCGTCGGCGGTGACGAGACCGTCCGCCGCCACCACCAGCGCGTCGCCGCGTGCGGACAGGCGCTCGGCGCTGGGGCCGAGAATGCGAATGGCTTCGCCATAGGCGCGGGCGGAATCCTCCGGCCGTCCGAGGCGCAGATAGATGGGGGCCAGGATCTCATAGCCCTGCCCGTCATTGGGATTCTTCTGGAGGTGCTCCTCCACGCGGCGGACGAGGATCGCCACGTCGCTGCGGTCCGGCGCCGCGGCCATCCTTTCAGCAAGGGGGGCGCCGGGAATGCCTGGCGAGCCCATGACCGCATAGAGCGCGGCCGCGCAGACCGGCACGAAGAGAAGCGCGAAAATGGCCGCCGCGCGCCGGCGCCGGCCGGCCACGGCGGGGTCGGCTGAAGCAGCGTCGGCCGCCGTGTCGGCGGCGAGCATGCGGCGGGCGACTTCGATGCGCGCGGCTTCCGCCTCGGCGGCGGGCAGGCGTCCGGACTTGGCGTCGCGGGCGATCTCGGCCAGCTGGTCGCGATAGACCGCGAGGTCCGCCTCCCGTGTCGCCTTCAGGGTGCGGGCGCGCGACAGCGGCCACAGCACGGCGAGGGCCGCGACGGCGGTCATGAGGGCGAGGGCCGTGAACAGAGGGAGTGAAATCATCACCTGCGAGCCGTTAGCGGCTGACGATCCTCGTGCATAGGCCACACGCCGTCCCAGCGGCGCGGAGCCGCAGGCGATCAGGCGTTCGTGACCGATCCGCGCCAGATCGACACCGCGAGGGTGATCCGGTACACCAACCCACGGCGCGCCGCATCGTGCAGCGCAGCAGCGGGAGGAGACGGGGATGGGCCTGTTCGACCAGATGGCGGGCAGCATGCTCTCCAACATGCTCGGCCGTGCCGGTCCCGAAGGCGCCGGCGCCCTCATCGACACGCTGCTCAGCGGCCCGATGGCCTCGGCGCTGCCCGGCATCCTCGACGGCGCGCTGGCGAAGACGCCCTATGGCAGCATCGAGGGCGTGCTGGCGCAATTGCAGGAGGCTGGCCTCGCCCATGAGGTGGACAGCTGGCTTTCCAGCGGCCCCAACGTGCCGGTGAGCGCGGACGAGATCGTCAACGCGCTCGGCGCCGAGCCGCTCACCGCCATCGCCAACGGGCTCGGCCTCCAGCCGGAGATGCTGCCCGAGCTTCTCGCCAAGCATCTGCCGACCATCATCGACCGCTTCAGCCCCAACGGGGTGCTGGATCTGCCCGGGCGGTGATTGCCGGGACGGGCCGGGCCCGTCCCTTTTAGCATCCCCTCAAAGCGCGACCTCGATCGCGCTCACTTAATCGCGCTTACTTGCATTCCTGCGCCACCCGGTCGAGCGCCTGCGCCAGGCCGACCAGGGAGTATTTGTCGGTGGTCACGTTGCCGCGCAGCGAGGTCGAGGCGACGGTGAGGTCCTTGCCGCGCTTCATGGCGTCCACCAGCTTGGACTCGTCGGCCACGTTGCGCACCCAGGCGCCCTCATCCTTCGTGTAGAGCTGGAGCGTCGCGTTGCCGACCGTGAGGGTCGCGTCCGAACCCTCCTTCAGCGGGAAGCCGACGGTGACGGTCACCTCGTTCTTCACGTTCTCGCTGGGGCGCGTGGAGATGAAGAAATAGGCCGGATCGCGCTTCAGCCCTTCGGGCGCACGAGTCTTCGGCTGGGAGATGGCGTAGCAGACCTTGGGACTGGCGGTGGAGACGTAGACGCTCCAGTCACCGAACTGCGCCACCGCCTTCGACTGAGGCTGGCCCTGCGCGGCGGCCGGGGCGGCTGCGGCACAGGCGAGGAACATGCCCAGGAGAGCAGGATGGACACGAGGAAGCGTCATGGCTTCTCCTAAATCGCTGGGGCCCCGTAAGGCAATCGGACATCGTGCTTGGCCGCCGGGTGTCGGGTAGCGACGCAGGCGGTCAAAAAAATGGCGGGGTCGTCTTGCGTTTTCCTAAACCAAAGGCTCGGCTCCGCTCAATGCGCAGGACGGGTGAAATCGCCCGATTCGTTGCGCCGTGGGACTTCGCGAGACTGTCCGGCCACCCTGCGTGGCGCAAGGCGTGGGGTTCTTGATGGCGCCGGTGCCGTCGCGGAAGGGCGTGTTTACCCCGTGCTTCCGCCCCGTTGGGTTAATTTTTGGTAATCCGTTCCCGTTGTTCCAGTGACGAAGGAGACCTCATGAAAGCGGTGGTGTGCGCGCGCCATGGCGCCCCGGAGACCCTCGAGATCCGCGATCTGCCCACGCCTTCGCCGGCTCCTGGCGAGGTGCTGGTGAAGGTCGCGGCCATCGGCCTCAATTTCTTCGACACGCTCATCATCCGCGATCTCTACCAGGTGAAGCCCGAGCTGCCCTTCTCCCCCGGCGCCGAATATGCCGGCCATGTCGCCGCGCTGGGCGAGGGCGTCACCGGCTTCGCGGTCGGCGACCGCGTGTGCGGCTACCAGACCCATGGCGCTGCGCGCGGGTATGTCGCGGCTCCCGCCCAGTTCCTGGCCAAGGTTCCGGACGACCTTGACCTCGTGAAGGCGGCCGGCCTCATCGTCACCTACGGCACGGCGCTCTATGCGCTACGCGACCGCGGCGAGCTGAAGGCGGGCGAGCGGCTCGCCGTGCTTGGTGCCTCGGGCGGGGTGGGGCTCGCGGCGGTGGAACTCGGCCGGGTGCTCGGCGCGCGGATCATCGCCTGCGCGTCCTCGCCCGAGAAGGTGAGCTTCGCGCTGGATCACGGGGCGGACGAGGGCTTCGACTATGCCTCCGGCGACCTCAAGGCGGCGCTGAAGGCCTTCGGCGGTGAGGCGGGTCTTGATCTGGTCTACGATCCCGTGGGCGGCGACATGGCGGAGCAGGCACTGCGGGCGCTCGGCCCCCTCGGCCGCTTCCTGGTGGTGGGCTTTGCCGCCGGCGAGATTCCGAAGATCCCGCTGAATCTGCTGCTGGTGAAGAATTGCGATGCGCGCGGCGTCGCCTTCGGCTCCCATGCCCGGGCCAATCCCGCTTGGCTGCGCGACGCGGTGGCCGAACTGATGGGCTATGCGCGGGACGGCCGCATCTCCGCCCATGTGGACAAGACTTTCCCGCTGGAACACTGCGCCGAGGCCCTCGGCGAAATTTCCGGGCGCCGGGTGAAGGGCAAGGTCGTGCTCACCGTCGCCGACTGAGCCTCAGGCCGGGCGGCCGTCCTCCCCGCTCGCCTGATGGTCGGGGTTGAAGGCGGCCTTGGCCGCTTCATAATGCTCGGGCTTCACGTGGCCCGAGAGCAGCTTGAGTGCGCCCATGAGGACAGCCGCGTCATCGCCGAAGCCGATCAGCGGCAAGAGGTCCGGCGTCAGGTCGAAGGGCAGGACGAAGTAGGCGAGGGCACCGAGCAAGGTCGCGCGCACCCGCAGCGGCGTCTGGCGGTCGAACGCCGCATAATAGCTCGCCACCGCGTCCTCGGCGAAGGGCACGTGGCGGGCGGCGCCGCGCATCTTCCGCCAGAAGCCCTTGCGCACGCTGGCCTCGTCTTGCGCGGCCTTGTCGCGCTCGGCGCCGGAGAGGCGGTCGAAATCGTCGGGATTCAGCGTGTTCGTGGTCATGCACCATGAAATGGGGACCGCGCGGGTCGTCGCAAGAGGCGCCTACAGAAGCGGGTAGGCCGCTTCCACGAGATAGGGGCCGCCGCCCACCGAATCCCGCGAGGAAAACAGCACGAAGCGCGGCACCCGGAACGGCGGAGTGCGGAAGGAGCCGCGTGCGGCAAGGTAATCTGCCACCTGCCGGGACGAAGCGTCTCGCAGCCGGGCGAGGGTGACGTGGGGCTTGTAGTTGCGCTCCGCGCCGAGGCCGAGCCGCTGCATGATGCGCTCCTGCTCGGCCTGCAGCTCCATGAGAGCGGTGTTTGGCTTGACCGCCGCGAACACCGCGCGCGGCTTGTGGCCGCCGAACTGATCCAGCCCGTCCAGCGCGATGTCGAAGGCGGGGCGGCGCACCTGACCCAGCATCAGCATGATGTCGCGGCCGGTGGCGTCGTCCACGTCGCCGATGAAGCGCAGGGTAACGTGGTAGTTCTCCGGATCGATCCAGCGGGCGCCGGAGAGGCCGCCTCGCAGCATGGAGAGGCCGAGCCCGACCTCCGGGGGGATCTCGATGGCGGTGAACAGTCGCGGCATTGAACCCTCCGCGATGGCCGGCGGAACGGTGCCGGTCTCACGAGCGACCGCGGCGCTACCGCAGGCCCAGCCCGTGCAGTGAAGGAGATTCGCGCCCCGAAGGAAAGGGCTCTGCCGCGCCTTCGGCGGTTCGAAAACAAACCGCCCGGCCGAAGCCGGGCGGATGGGTCTGTCAACTCTCAGCGCTGGCCGGGCCGAGGCCGGTTCTGCGGCGCCGCCCGTTGCTGCGGCATGGCCCTCGGCTGCTGCCGCATCTGCTGCGGCCTCATCTGTTGAGGTCGCATCTGCTGGGGCCGTTGCTGCGGCCGCATCTGTTGCGGGCGCTGCTGCTGAGGCCGCATCTGTTGCGGCCGCTGCTGGGGCCTTTGCTGCGGTCGCACCTGCTGCGGCCGGTTCTGCGGCCGCACGTTGGCGGGCCGATTGGCCGGACGGTTCGGCTGGACTGCGGGCCGGTTCGGGCGGTTCGGACCGGCATTCGGATAACCGGGCCGGTTCGGACCCATGCCGGGCTGTCCCGGGCGGCCGGGGCCGGCGCCAGGATAGCCGGGCCGGTTCGGCCCTATGCCGGGTTGGCCAGGGCGGCCGGGACCGACGCCGGGGGTGCCGGGGTAGCCGGGGCGGCCTGGACCCGCACCGGGTCCACCGGGGCGGCCGGGGATGTTGCCGGGCATGCCGGGGCGACCGGGCCGGCCGGGGCCGACGCCGGGGATGCCGGGATAGCCGGGACGCCCCGGTCCCACGCCGGGATAGCCAGGCCGGCCGGGCGCACCGGGAACCACCGGCATTCCGGGCCGACCGGGACCGACACCGGGTCCGCCGGGATAGCCGGGTGTGCCGGGGCGGCCGGGTCCACCGGGATAGCCGGGACGACCGGGGGCGCCGGGAACGAGGGGCATTCCGGGACGTCCGGGACCAACGCCCGGGCCACCGGGCCAGCCGGGGCGGCCAGGACCACCAGGTCCACCGGGGCCACCGGGGCCACCAGGTCCGCCCGGACCACCGGGGTAACCCGGGCCACCGGGCCAGCCGGGCCGGCCAGGGCCACCAGGTCCGCCGGGACCGCCCGGCCAGCCCGGACGACCGGGACCACCGGGCCAGCCGGGACGCGGCGGCGGGCGAACGCCGGGGCGGCCGGGCACCCACGGTCCCGGACCCCAGACGGGCGGGCGTCCACCCCAGCCGGGACCCCAATAGGGCGGGCGCACCCAGCGCGGCGGCACCACCCACACGGAGTTCCACGGCCGGTTGTTCCAGCCCCAGTTGTTGTTCCAGTAGGAGCCGACCAGCACGCCGGCGCCGAACGCCAGGGCGCCGGTGGCGAAGGTGGTGAAGACCTCCGAGCTGTCATAGGCCGGCACATAGATGCGCTCGGGATCGGCCGGCTGGATATAGATGGTGCGTGCGGGACCGCCGCTGCTCGCGGGCGCTTCCTGCGTCGTCACCACCTGCTGCGGCGTGGACTGCAGATTGCCGACCGCCTGCGCCTTGGCACGCAGCATCTGGATGGTGTTGGACACATCCTGCGGCTGGGTCGAGAAGGCGAGGCCAAGGGATTCCGACCACTCCATGTGCTCATGGAGCAGGGTGATCACCTCCGGAAAACGCACCAGCGCCTTCACCGAGGAATCCCAGTTGAAGGCATCCACGGCGGTGAAGTTGCGTTCCTGCACCGGATTCGGATTGGCGACGATCCAGTTGTACGCCTCCACCAGCTGTTCCGGGAACAGCGTCGCCGGGAACAGGATGGCAAGCAGCGGGTCCGGATAGAGCGCCACCGGACCGAGCAGGTATTCGAGCTCCGACAGGGAATAGGCGGGCTGGACCCGATCGCCCGGCTGGGGCGGGGGCAGGGCTTGGCCCTGCGGACCGGGCTGCCCCTGAGGCGCCTGCGGCAGCGGCTGGCCCTGAGGATAGCGCTGGTCGCCCTGCGGCGCGGGCTGGCCTTGCGACGCCGGCGGCGAGGTCTGGGCGAGGGCCGGGTAGATGGTCGACCAGCCGAACACCGCAGCGACGGCGACGCGCGACAGGTTTCCCGTCCTCCCCTTGACGCAGTTTCTTATGGATATGCCACCCATGCGGCCCTCCTTGTGGCGGCGTTCTGACCTCAGGCTAGACTGGTCAACGCCGCCGTGTCCTTGATGTTTCTCTATTTTTCAGGGCCTGCTCAGGGCAGGGGGACGAGGATCTCGATCTCGAGCGCCTCGGGCGAGGCGGTCAGAAGGTCGGTCCGATAGCGCTCGATATAGAGGTCGTTCTGCTCGACGTTCTTCTCGTCAAGATAATTGGCGATCTGCTCGTAGGTATTGTCCATGTCGCCGAAGGAGCCGGTATGGACAAACCGCAGCACCT
Source organism: Pseudomonadota bacterium (assembly GCA_023442085.1). Taxonomy (GTDB): domain Bacteria; phylum Pseudomonadota; class Alphaproteobacteria; order Rhizobiales; family Xanthobacteraceae; genus Xanthobacter. The sequence continues at coordinate 9,862 of JAEZMT010000005.1, forward strand.
TGCCGGCGAAGGAGCCGCCGAGCTTCATCGGCTCGGCCGGCTTCTGGGTGGTGGTGCCGGAGAACGGCATCTGCACCTCATAGTCGAAGCCGCGGTCGTCGCTGGTATTGTACATGACGAACACGTCGCCAGCCCGCGCGAGGCCCAGCCGCTTCACCTCGCCATCCGCCTTGCGGACGGCCTCCACCAGTTTGTCATAGGCGTCTTCCCAGGACGACGAGCCGGAAATCGTGAGCACCGGCACCGGCGTCAGCGTCACCTCGTCCGCGGAGAAGGTGGCGGGAGCCGGTGTGACGGGGGTCGTCTCCACCTTCTTCGGGTCCACCACCGGCGGCGGCGTCAGCGTGTCCTGTGACTTTTGCGGCGCCTGCGCGGCCGCGGGCGCAGCCAGCGCCATCATCAGCCCGAAAACCGTCGCCACCCGTCCGAGCCTCGTCCCCCAAACGCCCGTCATCGTCCATCCTCCCGCGGGCCGAAGGGCCGCGACGCACTCTGTCTAGCATGTTCTCCCGCCGCAGTTCGGCGCGATTGCGGCGCCTTGCGGGCGGCGCGGGGGTGGTGTGATGGACGGAACGACGCCATATAAGGCAAAGATCCTTCAGGACCAGCCCGGACGCCCGTGAACCCGCTCAGCCACCGCCCCTTCGTGAAGATGAACGGTCTCGGCAACGAGAT
>JAEZMT010000271.1 GCA_023442085.1 Pseudomonadota bacterium
CCCGTCGCGACCGTGGTGATGCAGGCCGGGCGTGGTGACGTGGAAGCGGTGATGATCGCCGGCCGTTTCATGAAGAAGAACAGGACGCTGCTCGCCACCGGCCTCGACGAGAAGCTCGCCCGGCTCAAAGCCTCGGGCGCGCGCATCGTCGATGAGCTGGGCCTCGGCAAGAAGGCAGCGTGAGGAGAGGATGATGGCTGATACTTTGACCCTCGGCTGGATCGGGCTCGGCAAGATGGGCCTGCCCATCTCCACCCGCCTCGCCGGCGCGGGCCGCGACATCGCCGGCTTCGATCGCGATCAGGAGCGCATCGCCGAGGCCGCCGCCGGCGGCGTCACCCCGGCCGCGACGCTTCAGGATGCTGCCGGTCGCGACATCGTCTTCACCTCGCTGCCGGACGATAAGGCACTCAGGGCTGTCGCGCTGGAGGGGCCGCTGCTCCCGGCCATGCGCAAGGGCGCGATCCTGGTGGAGACCTCGACCGTCAGCCCCGGCATCTCCGCCGAGCTGGGTGCTGCCGCCGAGCGGGCGGGCATCCACTATCTGCGCGCGCCCGTCTCCGGCAACGCCGCCATCGCCCACACCGGCAATCTCACCTGCTTCGTCTCCGGCCCGCGCGCCGCGTTCGACACGTTCGAGCCGGTGGCCAAGGATTTCACCCGCGCCCAGAAATATCTCGGGACGCAGGAGGAGGCGCGCTACGCCAAGCTCTCCGTCAACCTGATGATCGCGGTCTCGGCGGCCATGATGGGCGAGAGCATCGTGCTGGCCCGCAAGGGGAATCTGGCTTGGCAGGATATCCTGGACGTGCTCACCAACAGCGCGGTGGGCTCGCCCATGGTCCACTACAAGGCCAAGAGCCTTGAGACGCGTGACTTCAATTCCACGTTCTCCTGCCGGCAGATGGCCAAGGACCTCGACCTCATCGTCGGGGCCGGCCATGCCGCCGAGATGGCCATGCCCCTCGCCACGCTCACGCGGGAGATCTACGGCGCGCTCATCGGGCGCGGCGACGGGGAGGCGGACTTCATTGCACCGGTCCGCCTCGCCGAATGGCTTGCCGGACTGGGCGAGCCGGATCTCGACAAGAATGACGGGAGGCTCGCATGAGGAATTTCGACCAGTTTTCCATCACCGATGCGGTGCTGGAGCGCGTCGCCAACGCGCCTGATGCCCGCATCCGCGAGATCAGCGAGGCGCTCGTTCGCCACCTGCACAATTTCGTCCGCGAGGTGCGCCCCACCCAGGCGGAATGGGAGAAGGGCATCGCCTTCCTCACCGACACCGGCCACATGTGCACCGGCACGCGGCAGGAATTCATCCTGCTGTCGGATACGCTCGGCGTCTCCATGCTGGTGGACGCCATCAATCACGACCACCAGACGGCGGTCACCGAGAGCACCGTGCTCGGCCCCTTCTATGTGGAAGGCCCGCCGGAGGTGGCGAACGGCACCGACATTTCCGGGCATCTGGAAGGCGAGCCCATGTTCGTCTCCGGCTCGGTCGCGACGTTGGACGGCACGCCGCTCGCGAACGCCATCGTCGATGTCTGGCACTCGGACGTGGACGGCTATTACGATGTGCAGCACGAGGATGACGGTCTCGTCGCCCGCGCCCGCCTGCGCACGGACGATCAGGGCCGCTTCGCCTTCTGGTCCATCAAGCCCGCCGCCTATCCCATTCCGCATGACGGCCCGGTGGGCAAGATGCTAGAGGCGCAGGGGCGCCACCCCTGGCGGCCGGCCCATGTGCATTTCATGATCGAGGCACCCGGCCACGAGAAGCTCGTGACCCATGTGTTCGTCGCCGGCGACACCTATCTCGACAGCGACTCGGTGTTCGGCGTGAAGGACTCGCTCATCCGCGACTTCATCCCCCATGCTCCGGGCACCGCGCCGGACGGCCGGGTGATGGACGCGCCGTGGTGCGCGCTGACCTACGATTTCAAGCTCAACCCCGTAACCGCCACGGCTTCGCAGGCGGCGTAACGGGACGGACAGACGCGCAGGAAAGCCCGGCCAACGGGACGCGCGAAGGGAGGAACGCATGTCTGCCCATATGCCCATCGCGGCGCATCCCATGGATGGCCTGCTGGCGCGCCTCGCCGCCATCGTCGGGGAGCGGGCCACCCGCGCGCCCGGCGTGCTCGCCGACCATGGCCGCAGCGAGGCCTATCACGCGGCGACACCGCCGGACGTGGTGGTCTACCCGGAGAGCAGCGCCGAGGTGCAGGCCATCGTGCGCCTGTGCCGCGAGGCGAAGGTGCCGGTGGTGGCATTCGGCGCAGGCACCTCGCTGGAAGGCAACGCGGCGGCGCTCCACGGCGGCGTCTGCCTCGACATGGGGCGGATGAATGCGGTGCTCAAGGTGAACGCGGAGGATATGGACGTGACCGTCCAGCCCGGCATCACCCGCAAGCAGCTCAATGCCCATCTGCGCGACACCGGCCTCTTCTTCCCCATCGATCCCGGCGCCGACGCCTCCATCGGCGGCATGACCTCCACGCGCGCCTCGGGCACCATGGCGGTGCGCTACGGCACCATGAAGGACAATGTTCTCGCGCTGGAAGTGGTGCTCGCTGACGGCCGTCTCATCCGCACCGCGCAGCGAGCGCGCAAGTCCGCCGCCGGCTACGATCTTACCCGCCTGTTCGTGGGCGCCGAGGGCACCCTTGGTGTCATCACCGAGGTGACGCTGAAGCTGCATCCGCAGCCGGAGGCCATCTCCTCCGCCGTCTGCGCCTTCCCGGATCTCAAGTCCGCCGTGGATACGGCCATCGCCGTCATCCAGTCCGGCGTGCCGGTGGCGCGGGTGGAACTGCTCGATGCGGTGATGATGCGGGGCATGAATTTGCACGCCAAGCTCGGCCTGCCCGAGGTGCCGCACCTGTTCTTCGAATTCCACGGTTCCAAGGCCTATGTGGCCGAGCAGGCGGAGACCACTGAGGCGCTGGCGGCCGAGTTCGGCGGCGAGGGCTTCCAGTGGGCCACGACGCCGGAGGAGCGCAGCCGCCTCTGGCACGCCCGCGACAACACGCTTTACGCCGGCCTCGCGCTGCGCCCCGGCGCGAAGGCGATGATCACCGACGTGTGCGTGCCCATCTCCCGCCTCGCCGAATGCCTGGTGGAGACGGCGGCGGATATCGCGCGGACCGGCCTCACCGCTCCGGTGGTGGGCCATGTGGGCGACGGCAATTTCCACCTTCTGGTGCTGATCGATCCCGCCAGCCCCGAGGAACTCGCCCGCGCCAAGGCCTTCTGCGACCGCCTCGCCCGCCGCGCCATCGCGCTCGAGGGCACCTGCACCGGCGAGCACGGCATCGGCTTCGGCAAGATGGACTTCCTGCCCCTCGAGCTGGGCGACGCGGTGGACGTGATGCGCCTCGTGAAGGGCGCGCTCGATCCCGACGGCATTCTCAATCCCGGCAAGATCTTCCGGCCGCGCGACAGACAACAAGGAGACGCACCATGAGGGCGGTCATGGCAACGACGCCTCGCCTCGAGCTGGCCGCGCCCCCGGCCGTGCCTGCCACCCCAATCCTGGAGCTGAAGGGCATCTCCAAGACCTTCCCGGGCGTGAAGGCGCTGGACGACGTGTCCTTCGCCGTGTGGCCGGGCGAGGTCCACATGCTCCTCGGCGAGAATGGCGCCGGCAAGTCCTCGCTCATGAAGGTGCTCTGCGGCGCCTATCAGGCCGATGCGGGCGAATATTTCCACAACGGCGAGAAGGTGGAGATTCGCTCCCCCGCCGACGCGCGGCGCTTCGGCATCGCGGTGATCTTCCAGGAATTCTCCCTCGTCCCCTATCTGGACGTGGCGCAGAACATCTTCCTCGGCCGCGAATTCCCCTCGCGCATTCCCGGCCTCATGGACCGTCGCCGCCTCTATCGCGAGGCGCAGAAGGTGCTGGATCTCATCGGCCTGGAGGTCGACCCGCGCACCAAGGTGCACCAGCTCGGCGTCGCCCAGCAGCAGATGGTGGAGATTGGCAAGGCGCTGTCGCAGGATGCCCGCATCCTCGTCATGGACGAGCCTACCGCGGCCCTCTCCGACCGCGAGACCGAACGCCTGTTCGAGGTGATGCGCCAACTGCAGGCGAAGGGCGTCGCCCTCGTCTACATCTCCCACCGCATGGCCGAGGTGTTCGCCCTCGGCGACCGCATCACCGTGCTGCGCGACGGCAAGCTGGTCGGCCGCGCGCTGCCCGGCGAGACCTCGCCGGACGAACTGGTGCGGATGATGGTCGGCCGCAACGTGGACATGTCCTATCCCCGCCGTTTCGCCACCGAGCCGGGCGAGGTGGTGCTGGAGACCAAGAGCCTTTCCTCCACCAACGGCATCCGCGACATCGACCTGAAGGTGCGTGCCGGCGAGATCGTCGGCCTGTGCGGCCTCGTCGGCTCCGGCCGCACCGAGGTGGCGCGCGCCATCTTCGGCGCCGATCCGGTGACGGCGGGCCAGGTGCACATCTTCGGCAAGGCCAAGACCGGCGGCCCGGACGCCACCGCCTTCGCCGGCGTCGGCCTCATCCCGGAAAGCCGGAAGGCGGAGGGCCTCGCCCTCATCCGCACGGTCAGCGACAACCTCGCCGTGGCGGGCCTGCCGAAGCTTTTCCCGAGCAACATGTTCTCCCCCGGCAAGGCGCGGCGCTCGGCGCAGGAGATGATCCAGCGCCTGCGCATCGCCACCCCCTCGCCGAACCAGAGCGTCGCCGTCCTCTCCGGCGGCAACCAGCAGAAGGTGGTGATCGGCAAGTGGCTCGCCGCCGGCACGCGCCTGTTCATCTTCGACGAGCCCACCCGCGGCATCGATGTGGGGGCAAAGTCCGAGATCTTCGCCCTGATCGACCAGTTGGTCGCCGAAGGGGCGGCGGTGCTCATGATCTCCTCCGAGCAGGCGGAGATCGTCCATGTCTGCGACCGCGCCTACGTCATGCGCGGCAAGCGCATCGTCGGCGAGCTTGGCCGCGCCGACCTCTCCGAAGAGAACATCGTCCGAATGGGGATGCACGATGAGTGACCACGCCCTTTCCCCCTCCGCCGCTCCCGCGCGGGCGCGCATCCCATCGGTGCCCGGCGTCGCCGTCGCGCTCGCCGTGCTCGGCGTGCTGTTCGCGGTGGCGAGCCCCGGCTTCCTGACGACCGGCAACATTTCCAACATCCTGGTGCAGTCGGTGATCCTGCTGCTCCTCGCGCTGCCGATGACGCTCATCATCATGACGGAGGGGCTGGACCTCTCCATGGGCGCGGTGCTCACCCTCGCCTCGCTGGTGCTGGCGCTCATCGTGGTGGCGACGCAATCTCTGATGCTCGGGCTCGCCGGCGCGCTGGGCGTGGGTCTCGCCTTCGGCCTCGCCAACGGCTGGCTCGTGTCGGTGCTGGGCATTCCGCCCTTCGTCGCGACGCTGGGCACGCTCGGCGCGGCGCAGGGGCTCGCGCTCATCGTCTCGGACGGGCAGAGCGTGGTGGGCATCCCGCGCTTCGTGCGGCAGGTCTATTCCGGCGAGGTGGCGGGCATCCCGAACCCCATCCTCATCGGCGCGGGCTTCTACGCCCTGTTCCATGTGCTGCTCTATCACACCCGCTTCGGCACCTACATCTGCGCGCTGGGCGGCAACCGCGAGGCGCTGACGCTGGCGGGCGTGAAGTGGCGGCGGCTGCTGATCTCCGTCTACATGCTGGGCGGGGCCATGGCCGGCGTCGCGGCGCTCCTGATGACGGCGCGCATGAATGCCGGCCATCCCACCGCCGCCATCGGCATGGAGTTCGACGCCATCGCCGCCGTGGCGCTGGGCGGCACCTCCTTCGAGCGCGGCAATGGCTGGATCTTCGGCACCCTCATGGGCGTGCTCACCGTCGGCGTGCTGCGCAACGGGCTGAACCTCATGGCCGTGCCCTCCTCGGTGCAGGTGGCCTGCATCGGCGTCCTCGTCATCTTCGCCCTCTTCCTCGACGGCATGCGGAGCAAGAAGTCATGAGCCTCGCCGGCGACATCTCCGCGGGCACGCCCCGCATCCATCTGTCCAAGGACATGCAGCAGCTGATGTACCGGCTGCTGGCGGCGGGCCTCCTGTGCGTGGTGCTGAGCGTCGCGACGGATGCCTTCTTCACCACCAACAACATCCTCAACGTGCTCCGGCAGGCGAGCCTGCTGTTCTTCCTCGCCTCGGGGCTGACGCTGGTGATCCTCACCGGCGGGCTCGACCTCTCGGTGGGCGCGAACATCGGGCTCTCCGCCTGCCTCGCCGCCACCGTCATCAAGGCCACCGGCTCGCCGGTGCTGGGGACGCTCACGGGCCTCGCCAGCGGCTGCGTCATCGGCATCTGCAACGGGCTGATGGTGGCGAAGCTGCGCATCCCCTCCTTCATCGCCACCTACGGCATGCTGTGGGTGCTACACGGGCTCACCTATTACTACATGGCCGGCGAGACCATCCACGGCTTCCCGCCCGGCTTCCGGCAGATCGGCTCGGGCTATTTCCTCGGCATCCCGATCCCGGTCTACCTGATGATCGGCTTCCTCGTGGCCGGTGCCGTCTTCGCCCAGCGCACGGTGTGGGGACAGCAGATCTATGCCATCGGCGCGAATCCGGTGGCGGCGCGGCTCTCGGGCATTCCGGTGGATCGTCGGCTGATCCTCGTCTACGCCTTCTCCGGCGCCATGGCCGGCGTCGCCTCCATCGTTTTCCTCGCCCGGCTGAACTCGGCCGAGGGCGACATCGGCGAGGCGATGACGCTGCCGGCCATCGCGGCGGTGCTCATCGGCGGCGCCTCGCTGTTCGGCGGGGTGGGCAGTGTGTTCGGCACCTTCGTCGGCGCCCTCATCCTCACCCTGGTGCTGAACGGCATGAACCTGCTCGCGGTCAACGCCAGCTGGCAGCCGCTGGTGACGGGCGTGATCGTCGTCTTCGCCGTGTGGCTCGACATGATCGGCCGCAGGCGGTCGTGAAGCGTAATCCAAGTTAGCAAGTCAAAGACCAAGAATCGGAGGAAGATCCCATGAAGAAGCTCACGTCGAACCTCAAGCTCATCGCCGCGGCGCTGCCGGTGGCGCTCCTGTCGACCGGCGCGATGGCCGCGGACGAGACCATCGCCGTCTTCACCAAGAACCAGACCAACCCCTACTTCCAGACCGTGCGCGTGGGCGCCGAGGCGGCAGCCAAGTCCATGGGCGCCAAGGTGGTGCACTACATTCCCACCAAGCCGGATTCGATCCCCGAGCAGCTCAGCCAGATCGAGGACGTCATCGTGAAGAAGCCGAGCGCCATCGTCTTCGTGCCGGTGGACTACAAGGCCATGGTGCCCGGCGTGGAGCAGATCAACGAGGCCAAGATCCCGGTGGTGAACGTCACCGACCGCTCGGCCGGCGGCAAGTTCCTCGCCTTCGTCGGCGCGGACGACTACAGCCTCGGCCTGGAGACCGGCCGCTATCTGCTCAAGGAGATGGGCGGCAAGGGCAATGTGGTGATCCTCGAAGGCGTGAAGGGCTCGCTCACCAACATCGACCGGGTGCGCGGCTTCAACGACGCCATCAAGGAAAACAAGGACGTGAAGCTGCTCGCCAGCCAGCCGGCGAACTACCAGCGCCTGCAGGGCCTGCAGGTGATGGAGAACTTGATGCAGTCGCATCCGCAGATCGACGGCGTGCTCGCCGCCAACGACGCCATGGCGATCGGCGCCATCGAGGCGCTGGACGGCGCCAACCGCAAGGCCAAGGTCATCGGCATCAACGGCACCAAGGAGGCGGTGGACGCCATCAAGGCCGGCAAGCTGCTGGCCTCCGGCGACTATAACGGCTTCGTGCAGGGCTGCATCGGCACCATGGTGGCCATCCGCTCCCTGCGCAACGAGGCCATCGTGAACGAGGTGGTGCTGAAGCCCACCGTGGTGAATGCCTCCAACTACCAGCCCTACGACGTGCCGCTCGAAGCCCGCGCCTGCCCGAGCTGGTCGGACGCCGCCGCCATGGCCACCAAGGCGCCCACCAAGACGAACTGACCACCTGACGCCGTTCTGAAAAGGCGGCACCATACGGGGCGACACCGGCCTGAGGCCGCGTGCCGCCCCGCTCGCGAAGGAACCCCTCTGATGCTGTTCGCCATCCACGGCGTCGATCGCCCAGGCGCGCTCGACACCCGCCTCGCCCATTACGAGGCGCACAAGGCTTTCCTGTCCGACACCTCGGCATTCGGGGTGGAGATCGTCATGTCCGGCCCGCTGGTGGCGGACGATGGAACCACGATGATCGGCAGCCTCTTCCTCATCGAGGCGCCGGACCGCGCCGCCGTCGAGGCGTTCAACGCCGCCGACCCCTTCAGGAAGGCCGACATCTGGGAGCGCGTGACCATCACTGGCTTCCTGCGCCGTCAGGGTTGAGTAACGATCCCGTTTCAAGGAGACGACACATGTCCAGCGATGCCCGCCCGATCCGGGTGGTGGGAATTTCCGGCAGCCTGCGCAAGGGCTCCTACAACACCATGGCCCTCAAGACCGCCATGGAGCTGGCGCCCGAGGGCATGACCATCGAGGCGGCCGAAATCGGCGACCTGCCGCATTACAATGACGACGTGCGCCTCGCCGGATATCCGCCGGAGGTGGAGCGGTTCCGCGCGCAGTTGACGGCGGCCGATGCCATCCTGTTCGTGACGCCGGAGTACAATTACTCCATCCCCGGCGTGCTGAAGAACGCCATCGACTGGGCTTCGCGCCCGCCGAGCCAGCCGTTCGACAACAAGCCGGTGGCCATCATGGGCGCCAGCATGGGCGTGCTCGGCACCGCGCGGGCGCAGTATCAGCTGCGTCAGATGCTGGTGTTCCTGAACGCCTTCCCGCTGAACAAGCCGGAAGTGATGATCGGCGCCGCCCAGACCAAGTTCGACGCCTCCGGCTCCCTGACCGACGAGGCGACCGCGGATTTCATCCGCCAGCTCCTCACCGCGCTCGCGACCTGGACCGAGCGCCTGCGCTGAGCTGATCTGAACGACCAACCTGAAACGGCAGCGGCGAGAGGCATGGCCCCTCGCCGCTGCTTTTTGTGTCTACCTGAAAGGGCGGTCACACCCGCTCCAGCGCCACCGCGATGCCCTGGCCAACACCGATGCACATGGTGCTCAAGGAGCGCCGGCCGCCGGTGAGCGACAGCTCCAACGCCGCCGTGCCGGTGATGCGCGCGCCGGACATGCCGAGCGGATGGCCGAGGGCGATGGCGCCGCCATTGGGGTTCACCCGTGCATCGTCGTCGGCGATGCCGAGGTCGCGCAGGGTGGCGAGGCCCTGGGAGGCGAACGCCTCGTTCAGCTCGATCACGTCGAAATCCGCCGGGGTGAGGCCGAGGCGCGCCATCAGCTTCTTGGAGGCCGGCGCCGGGCCGATGCCCATGATGCGCGGCGGCACGCCCGCCGCCGCCCCGCCCAGCACGCGGGCGATGGGGGTGAGGCCGTACTTCGCGGCGGTCTCCGCATCGGCGAGGATCAGCGCGGCGGCGCCGTCATTGACGCCCGAGGCGTTGCCCGCCGTCACCGTGCCGCCCTTGCGGAACGGGGTCGCGAGCTTGGCCAGCGCCTCGATGGTGGTCGCGCGGGGATGCTCGTCCCGCTCCACGAGGATGGGCTCGCCCTTCCGCTGGGGGATGGAGACGGGGACGATCTCCCGCGCCAGCCGCCCGTTGGCCTGTGCCGCCGCCGCCTTGGCCTGCGAGCGCAAGGCGAAGGCGTCCTGATCGGCGCGGTTGATGGCGAAGTCCTCGGCCACGTTCTCGCCGGTCTCCGGCATGGAATCCACGCCGTACTGCGCCTTCATCAGCGGGTTCACGAAGCGCCAGCCGATGGTGGTGTCGTGGATCTCCGCGTGACGCGAGAAGGCGGTGTCCGCCTTGGGCATGACGAAAGGGGCGCGGGACATGGATTCCACGCCGCCGGCAATCATCAGCTGCGCCTCGCCCGCCTTGATGGCGCGGGCGGCGGCGATGATCGCATCCATGCCCGAGCCGCACAGCCGGTTGATGGTGGTGCCCGGCACGCCGACCGGAAGGCCGGCGAGCAGCAGCGACATGCGCGCGACGTTGCGATTGTCCTCGCCCGCCTGGTTGGCGCAGCCGAAGATCACGTCGTCCACCGCCTCGAAATCCACGCCGGGATTGCGCGCCATGAGGGCCTTCAGGGGCACCGCGCCGAGATCGTCCGCCCGCACCGAGGCGAGCGTGCCGCCGAAGCGGCCGATGGGCGTGCGAACGTAATCGCAGATGAAGACATCCTTCATTGCGCCCTCCTACAGCTCGGGAACGACGAGATCGGCCACCGGGCCGGCGATGACCAGCTCCGCCCCGGTGAGGGACTGGAGCTTTTCGAGCGTGATCGTGGGCAGCTTCTCGCGCAGCACGAAGCGGCCGCCCTCGATGTCCACCACCGCGAGGCTGGTATAGACCCGCGTGACGCAGCCGACCCCGGTGAGGGGCAGGTTGCAGCGGTCGAGCAGCTTCGGCTCGCCCGCCTTGGTGACATGCTCGGTGATGACCGCAACGCGCTTGGCGCCATGCACGAGGTCCATTGCCCCGCCCACCGCCGGCACGCCCTTGGCACCCACGCTCCAATTGGCGAGGTCGCCGTTCTGCGCCACCTGGTAGGCGCCGAGGATGGCCACGTCCAGATGCCCGCCGCGCACCATGGCGAAGCTGTCGGCATGGTGGAAGAAGGCCGAGCCGGGCTTCAGCGTCACCGCCTTCTTGCCGGCGTTGATGAGGTCCCAGTCCTCCTCCCCCGCGGGCGGCTCCTGGCCGAAGTCGAGGATGCCGTTCTCGGTGTGGTAGATCACCTCACGGCCGGCCGGCTGATAGCGCGCGACCATCTCCGGAAAGCCGATGCCGAGGTTCACATAGGCGCCGTCGGCGATGTCCTGCGCCGCGCGCCAGGCGATCTGGGCGTTGGAGAGCTTGGTGTCGTCGCTGGCGGTCATGGATAGGTTGCTCCGGCGCGGTTCAGCAGCTCTTCCTGGGCGGGGTTGGAGACTTCCACCACGCGCGAGACGAAGATGCCGGGGGTGACGACATGCTCGGGATCGATGGTGCCGGGCGGCACCAGCTGTGACACCTGCACGATGGCGTGCCGTGCGGCCGTGCACATCAGCGGGCCGAAATTGCGCGCGGCCTTGTTGTAGGTGAGGTTGCCGAGGCGATCGCCGAGATGCGCCTTCACCAGCGCGAAATCGGCCTTCAGCCAGCGCTCCTGCACATAGGAGCGGCCTTCGAACTCTGCCGTGGGCTTTCCGTCGGCGAGGTCCGTGCCGTAGGAGGTCGGGGTGTAGAAGGCCGGGATGCCCGCGCCGCCCGCGCGGATGCGCTCCGCGAGGGTGCCCTGCGGCACCAGCTCCAGCGCGATCTCGCCGGCGAGATACTTCTGCGTGAAGACGCGCGGATCCGCCGAGCGGGGGAAGGAGCAGATGAGCTTGCCCACCATCCCGACCTCGATCATGGCGGCGAGGCCGACGTGGCCGTTGCCGGCATTGTTGTTGACCACCGTGAGGTTGCGCGGCGAGCCGGTCTTCACGAACCGGTCGATGAGCGCGTGGATGAGCTCGATGGGCGCGCCGGAGCCGCCGAAGCCTCCGATCATCACCGTGGCGTTGTCGCCGATATCGGCCACCGCCTCCGCGGGTGTGGCGATCGTCTTGTCCATGGACATCCCTGTTGCGCCCGGGGCGGCGCCCCTTTCGATACCCGACGAATAAAAAACGCCGGGCTCGACTTCAATCCGGTTTGTGCGATATAGGATATTTGTTGACATATCGCACAAATAGAGGGCCGCGGGTGACCGGCATTTCCCAGCGCGACACCATGGGCGGCCTCGCCAAGGGGCTTTCGGTGATCGAGACCTTCACCGCCGAGCGGCCGCGCCAGTCCATCGCCGAAGTGTCCGCCGCGAGCGGGCTCGACAGGGCGACGGCGCGGCGCTGCCTGCTCACGCTCGCCCACCTCGGCTATGCGGACTATGACGGGAAGTACTTTACCCTGACGCCCCGGGTGCTGAGGCTCGGAACCGCCTGCCTCGCGGCCATGCCGCTGCCGCAGATGGTGCAGCCCTGGCTCGACCGGCTCTCGGAGGAATTGGGGGAGAGCTCCTCCGTCTCCATCCTCGACGCGGACGAGATCGTCTATGTGGCGCGCGCGGCGCAGCGCCGGGTGATGTCCATCGCCCTCATGCCCGGCTCGCGCCTGCCGGCCTATTGCACCTCCATGGGGCGCGTGCTGCTCGCCGCCTTGCCGGAGGCGGAGGCGATGCGCCGCCTGCGCCTGCATCCGCTCGCCGCGCGCACGCCGCTGACGCTGACCGATCCGGACGCGGTGATGGGGGCCGTGCGACAGGCGCGGGAGCGCGGCCATGCGGTGATCGACCAGGAGGTGGAACTCGGCCTGCGCTCCATCGCGGTGCCGCTCCTCAATGCGCGGGGCGTCACCGTCGCGGCGCTCAACCTCGGCCTGCCCACCCATGCCGGCGACGCGGAGGCGCTGGTGGCGCGCTATCTTCCACCGCTGGAGCGGGTGCAGGGGGAAATCCGCAAGATCCTGCGATAGGCGCCTTGTGTGATGGATCAAGGCGCAGCGCCGCCGCCCATCCGATGCTAGGATGGTGCGACCACGCGGGATGCCATGAAGAGAGACACCTTTCACGCGCAGGATGGCGCAAGCCTCGCCTTCTCAGACGTCGGCACGGGGCGGCCGCTGCTGGCGCTCGCCGGCTTCACCCGCAATTCGCGCGATTTCGACTATCTCGGCCGCCACCTGCACGACGTGCGGCTGATCCGGCTCGACAGCCGGGGCCGGGGCGAGTCCCAATGGACGGGGGCCGACACCTACACCGCGCTTCAGGAGAGCGACGACGCGCTCGCGCTGCTGGACCACCTCGGCATCCCGCGCGCCGCCATCATCGGCTCCTCCCGGGGCGGCATTCTCGCCATGCTGATGGCCATGAAGGCGCCGGCACGGGTGGCCGGCGTCTGCCTCAACGATGTCGGCCCGGTGATGGAGCGCGCGGGGCTGGAGCGCATCGGCGCCTATATCGGCGTCGAGCCCGCCGTGACCACGCTGGAGGAGATCGCCGACCGCATGCCGCAGGCCATGCCCGGCTTCCACCACGTCCCGGAACTGCGGTGGGAGGAGGAGACCATCCGCCGCTACGTCCAGACGGAGACAGGCATCGCCCTCCCATATGATCCCGACCTGCGCCTGTCGTTCCAGAAGGCTCTCGCCGCGCCGCCGACGGATGCCTGGCCCCTGTTCGACGCCTGCGCTGGCGTGCCGGTGGCTTTGATCCGCGGCGCCAATTCCGATGTGCTGAGCGCCGGCGCCGCCGCGGCGATGGCCGCCCGGCGTCCGGATCTGATCTATGCCGAGGTGCCGGACCGCGGCCACACGCCCTTCCTCGACGAGCCGGAGGCGCTGGCGGCGATCCGCGAATGGCTGGACCGCTGCTCTTTCACCGCGCAGGCCGCGCCCGGGCAGCAGAAGCTGGCGGGCTGAGGCGCCCGGCGATTACCCGATTTCGCGAGGCGCGGCCTATCCCAGCGATGTGCCGTCGATGCCGCGCACCCCGGTGATGCGGCCCATTCCATTGTAATCGAGATCTCCTGGCCAGATGAAAGCCGGCTCACAGATTTTGATGTGTGACAGACACTGTATTGCAGCATTGCTCAGCTAAGAAGATCTGTGCCGTCTTATTGCGGTGGGCGTGCCATGCGCCCGGCATAGACTGTGGTGTCAGAGGAGAGCGCGGTGAATACTGCGGGCAGCAATGCGGGTGATCGCAATCCGTTCTTCGCGGCTGTAACCGACGGAAACGCCTGGACGGCCCGCCAGCGGGCGCTGGCCCTCACCGCCCAGCTCTCGGAGTGGTCGACCGTCGGCGAGCTGACCTCCAAGGCCGCCGGCCGGCATTTCAACAGCATCTCGGCCACCCATGGCGAGCGCCTGCGCGCCACCTTCAATGCCCTCACCGGCCTCGTGGCGGAGGTGACGAAGCCGCGCGCCTCGCCCCTGGCGCTGCTGGGCGAGTTCCGCGCCTATGCCACCGACCGCGCCCAGCGCACCATCCTGATGGCGGACTGCCTGCGTGAGCGCGGCGACACCTTTTTCGCGCACGAGGCGGCAGGCTGCCCGCCGGTGCTGATCTATGATTATGAGATCGCCGTGGACGGGCGCCAGCTGTCGCGGCCCTGCAATTACATGCTGCTGAAGATCACCCCGCCCGAGGGCGTCGAGGTGTTCGCCTGGAAGCGGCCCTATGTCATCATCGACCCGCGCGCCGGCCACGGCGCCGGCATCGGCGGCTTCAAGGCCGATAGCCAGGTGGGCGTGGCGCTGAAGGCGGGGCATCCGGTCTATTTCGCCGCCTTCTGGCGCAATCCCGAGCCGGGGCAGACCCTCGCGGACGTCGCCCGCGCCGAGGCGTCGTTCGTCCGCTACGTGCAGGAAAAGCACCCCGATGCGCCAAAGCCTGTTGTGATCGGCAACTGCCAGGGCGGCTGGGCGACGCTGGTGCTTGGCGCCTCCAATCCCGACCTCACCGGCCCGCTCGTGCTCAACGGCGCTCCGGTTGAAACATGGTCCGGCGACGTGGGCTCGAACCCCATGCGCTACAATGCCGGCCTGCTCGGCGGGCAGGTTCAGCCCATGTTCTGGTCCGACTACGGCGATGGCGTCTTCGACGGCGCCTGGCTGGTGCTGAACTTCGAGATGCTGAATCCGGGCCGCACCTGGTTCCGCAAATATTACGACGTGTTCGAGAAGGTGGACACCGAGCGCGGCCGCTTCCTGGAGTTTGAGAAGTGGTGGAGCGGCTTCTTCCTGCTCAACGAGCCGGAGATCGTCTGGATCGTGCGCGAGCTGTTCGTCGGCAACAAGCTCGCCCGCAACGAGGCGCGGCTGGAGCACGGGCGCGTGCTCGACGTGAAGCAGATCCGCTCGCCCATCATCGTGTTCGCGAGCCACGGCGACAACATCACCCCGGTGAAGCAGGCCGTGAACTGGATCATGGACGCCTATGCCGACGAGACCGAGATCAAGATCCGCGGCCAGCGCATCGTCTACATGGTCCACGAGTCCATCGGCCATCTCGGCATCTTCGTCTCCTCCTCCATCGCCAAGCGCGAGCATCAGGAGGTGGCCTCGACCCTGAAGACCATCGAGGCGCTGGCGCCCGGCCTCTATGAGATGATCATCGAGGACGAGACACAGGACGGTGCCGGCAAGCATTTCACCGTGTCCTTCTCCGAACGGCGCCTCTCGGATTTGCCCGGATACGGCGATGGGCGGCAGGACGAGGTGCCCTTCGGCGCGGTGGAGCGCCTGTCCGAGCTGCAGGCCGAGCTCTACGACATCTGCGTGCGGCCCTGGGTGCAGGCCTGCGTGACCAAGGCCAGCGCGGAAATCGGCCGCCAGCTTCATCCGCTGCGGCTGCAACGCGGGCTCATGTCCTCGCGCAATCCCTTCCTCGCCGCGCTCCCCGGCGCGGCCCAGTCGACGGCCCAGAACCGCCAGCCGGTGGCGCCGGACAACCCGTTCGCCATCGCCGAGAAGCTTGTCGCCGACGCCATCGAGCAGAGCTTCGACATCATCCGCGACCTGCGCGACGCCTGGTACGAGACGCTGTTCTTCTCCATCTATGCCACGCCGCAGGCGCGGTGGTTCGGCCGCAACTTCAATTTCGAGCGCACCCACAAGTCCAAGGACGAGCTGATCGGCCTGCCCGAGGTGCAGTCGGCCCTGTTGCACGTCTCGTCGGGCGGCTTCGTGGAAGCGGTCATCCGCATGCTGATCCTGTTGGCCGATGCACGCGGCGCGGTGCGGCGCGACCGGCTGGAGCGGTCCGCCCGCGTGCTCACCAAGGACGAGCCGTTCCGCTCGCTGAAGACGGACCAGCGCGCCCAGATCATCCACGAGCAGAGCCTGATCGTGGAATATGCCGGCCCGGCGGCCATCGGGACCCTGCCGGACCTGCTCCGCACGCCGGAAGAGCGGCGCCGGGCGGCCGAGGTGGTGCAGTTCGTGCCGGGCCTGCTGTCAGACATGGAGCCGCGCACCCTTGCCATGCTCCAGCGCTTCCGCGACGTGCTGGGCCTGCCGCCGGCGACGATGGACGTGCTGACCGATCCCCTCAGCAGCCTGACGGAGGCGGCGCAGTAGCGCCGCCCGAAGATCAGGCGGCAGGGTCCGGCGATTGCCGGGCCGTCATCAGCCGATCCGCATCTCGGGCACGTCGTCCTCGATGATGAGGCGTGCCGACGTCTGGGCGAGGATGTCCTCCACGCGCACGTCCGGTCCGCGCTCGCGCAGCAACAGGCCCTCGTGCGTCGGTTCGATCACCGCCAATTCCGTGACGATGAGGCTGACGCGGCGCATGGCGGTGAGGGGCAGGGTGCATTCGGGCACGATCTTGGCCTCGCCCTTGGCCGAGTGGACCATGGCCACCACCACGCGCTTCGCCCCGGCGACGAGGTCCATGGCGCCGCCCATGCCGGGCACCATCTTGCCGGGCACCATCCAGTTGGCGAGATAGCCGCGCTCGTCCACCTGGAGGCCGCCGAGCACGGTCATGTCCAGATGGCCGCCGCGGATGAGGCCGAAGCTCATGGCGCTGTCGATGGAGGCCGCGCCCGGCACGGCGGTCACGAAACCGCCGCCGGCGTCGGTGAGGTGCGGATCCTCCATGCCTTCCGGCGGGCGGGCGCCGAGGCCGATCACCCCGTTCTCCGCCTGGAAATAGACGCCGTAATCATGGGGGATGTAATTGGCCACCATGCTCGGCAGCCCGATGCCGAGATTGACCAGCATCCCCGGCTTGATCTCCTGTGCCACGCGGCGGGCGATCACGTCCTTGGCGCTCATCCCCGCCCGCGGGCGATCCGTTACCTTGGCATCCATCACGCGGCCCTCGCGAGCATATGGTCCACCAGCACACCCGGCGTCTTCACCGCGTCCGGCGGGATCACGCCGATGGGCACGATCATCTCCGGCTCGACGATGACGGTGCGGCCGGCCAGCGCCATGATCGGGTTGAAATTGTGGGCGGTCAGCGAATAGAGCAGGTTGCCGGCATAGTCCGCCTGCTGGGCGGCGATCAGCGCGAAGTCGCCATGGATGGGCTTTTCCACCAGATAGCGCTTGCCGTCGATCTCGATGATCTGCTTGCCCTCTTCCACCGGCGTGCCGAGGCCGGTGGCGGTGACGACGGCGCCGAGCCCGACGCCGGCGGCGCGGATGCGCTCCACCAGCGTGCCCTGCGGCACCAGCTCCACCTCCACCTCGCCCGCGATCATCTTCTTCTGGATTTCGGGGTTGAGCCCGATGTGCGACATGATCGCCCGCGACACGGCGCCGGCGCTGACCAGCTTGCCGATGCCCTTGCCCGGCATGGCGGCATCGTTCGCCACCACGGTGAGATTCTTCACCCCGCGCGCCACCAGTGCGTCGATCATGCGTTCGGGCGTCCCCACGCCCATGAAGCCGCCGATGAGCACCACGGCCCCATCAGGCACGATGTCGGCCGCTTCCTCCGGTCTGATCGCCTTCCGCATGCGTCCCCCTCCTCATTCCGCCGCCGCCGCTTCGGGCATCGCCGACAGTCGTTTGGCGGCCCGTGCGATGACGATTTCCTCGTTGGTCGGAACCACCATGATCCGCGCCCGGCTGAAGTCGGTCGAGATCACCCGCGCGTTTTTGTCGTTGCGGTCATGGTCGAGTTCCAGGCCGATCCAGTCCATCGCGTCGCAGATGCGTCGGCGGATCTTGCGCGAATTCTCGCCGATGCCGCCGCAGAAGACGAGCGCATCGAGCCCGCCGAGGGCCGCCGCGAGGCCGCCCAGTTCGCGGCGGATGCGGAAGACGAAATAGTCGATGGCCTCGTTGGCCTCCGGAACGCCGGCGCTCTCCAGAATGCGCATGTCGTTGGAGATGCCGGAGAGGCCGAGCAGGCCGGACTTGGTGTAGAAGATGTCCCGCACCTCGTCGATGCTGCGGCCCTCCTGCTGCACCATGTAGAAGATGACGCCCGGGTCCACCTGGCCGCAGCGCGTGCCCATGGGCAGGCCGTCGAGGGCGGTGAAGCCCATGGTGGACGCCACCGAGCGGCCGCCGAGGATGCCGCACATGGAAGCGCCGTTGCCGAGATGGGCCACCACCACCCGCCCGGCATGGATCTGCGGCGCGATGCGCTTCAGCTCGCCGGAGACATATTCATAGCTGAGGCCGTGGAAGCCGTAGCGGCGGATGCCCTTGTCGTAATATTCGCGCGGCAAAGCGAAGACGTCGTTCGCCTTGGGGTGGTGGCGATGGAAGGCGGTGTCGAAGCACGCTACCTGCAGCGCCTCGGGAAAGGCCGCCCGCGCCGCCTCGATGCCGGCGATGTTGTGCGGCTGGTGGATGGGCGCGAACGGCGAGAGGCGCTTCAGCTCCGCCATCACCTGGTCCGTCACCACCATCGGCTCGGCGAAATGAGGGCCGCCGTGCACCACGCGGTGCCCCACCACTGACGCCTTGGCGCCGGGGAAGCTCGCGCGCAGCAAGGCGAGCACGGTGGCGAGGGCGGCGGTGTGGTCGGCGGCGTCCTCCGGCTTCAGTTCGCGCGCGACGGCCGGCAGGGCCTCGCCGAGATCGGCCTTCAACCGCGGCTGCTTGCCGATG
>JAEZMT010000031.1 GCA_023442085.1 Pseudomonadota bacterium
CGGCGCCATAAGCTTCGACGGCGCCCGCATCGACCGCCTGCCGACCCACGAACGCGCCCGGCGCGGCATCGCCCGCACTTTCCAGAATTTGCAGATCTTCCGCGAGCTGACCGTGCTGGAGAATGTGATGGTGGGCCGCCATCTGCGCGGGCGCGCCACCACGCTGTCCGCCCTGCTCCACATCCCGACCGTGGGCGCCGAGGAGCGGGCGATGGAAGCCACCGCCATGGGGCTGCTGGAGCGCTTCGGCCTCGCCGCCAAAGCCAGTCTGCCGGCGGGATCGCTCGCATTCGGGCAGATGAAGGTGCTGGAGTTGGCCCGCGCCCTCGCTTCCGAGCCCCGCCTGCTGCTTCTGGACGAACCCGCCGCTGGCCTGCCCCATGCCGAGGCGGACAGGATGGCCGAGACCATCCGCGACCTGAATCGCGATGGCATGACCGTGCTGCTCGTGGAGCACAACATGCGCATGGTCATGTCGCTCTCCCACGACATCCTGGTGCTCAACAACGGCCGGCGCATCGCCGAGGGCACGGCGGAGGAGGTCCGCCGCCATCCCGAGGTGCTCTCCGCCTATCTCGGCGAGGAGGCGGCCGATGCTTGAGGTGGAAGGTCTCGTCGCCGGCTATGGCGGAACGGATGTGCTGCACGCGGTTTCCCTCAAGGTGGCGCGCGGGCAGTCCGTCTGCCTCATCGGCGCCAACGGCGCGGGCAAGACCACGCTGCTGCGCACCCTCGCCGGCCTCATCCGACCCACGGCCGGGCGCATCCTCTTCGACGGCGCGGACATCACCACGCTCTCCACCTCGGCCCGGCTCTCGCGCGGGCTGGCGCTGGTGCCGGAGGGACGCCGGGTGTTCGCGCCCATGACGGTGGAGGAAAATCTGGAGATGGGCGCCTTCCGCCGGCTGTGGCCGCGCCGGGCGCAGGGCGTCGCCGCCGACCTCGACATGGTGTTCGCGCTCTTTCCCCGCCTCGCCGAGCGGCGGCGTCAGGCGGCGGGGCTGCTCTCGGGCGGCGAGCAGCAGATGCTCGCCATCGGCCGCGCTCTCATGGGCAGGCCCCGTCTTCTGCTGCTCGACGAGCCCTCCATGGGCCTCGCGCCCAAGGTGGTGCAGGAGATCTTCGCCACCATCCGCCGCCTCAATGCCGAGGGCATGTCCCTCCTCATCGCCGAGCAGAATGCGAGCATGGCCCTGCGCAGCGCCGCCCACGGCTATGTCCTCGCCGAGGGCGCCGTCGTGCGCGACGGTGCGGGGGCCGACCTGCTCCATGACGACGGCGTGCGCGCCGCCTATCTCGGCCTGTGAGTTTTCGGAAATCCCATGCCGCATACCCTCATCAATCCCGCGCTCGAAGCCGAATACGCCCTGCGCCGCCGGCATCCCGAGCGCGAGAGCGTCTATGACGGCCACCGCCGCCTCGGCGCGGCGCTGCGGGCCAGCGGTGGCTGGCGGCTGGACCAGCGCTATGGACCCGGCCCGCGCTGCCTGCTGGATGTATTCCCCGCGGGTGACCGCGCGCCGGTGCTGTTCTTCATCCATGGCGGCTACTGGCGCGCGCTGGACAAGTCAGATGTCTCCTTCATCGCCGGCCCCTCGATCGCCGCAGGGGTGACGCTGGTGGCACCGACCTATGATCTGGTGCCCGGCGTGCGCGTCGCCGATATCCTGGACGAGATGCGCCTCGCGCTGCGCTGGGTTGTGGACCATCTGGCTCCGTCCCGCATCGTGGTGGCCGGCCATTCGGCGGGCGGGCAGCTCGCGGCCATGCTGGCGCTCGATCAGGCGGAGCGGGGCGACGGCCCCATCTGCGCCCTTGCCGGCCTCTCCGGCGTCTACGACCTGCGCCCGCTCCGGCACACCTCCATCAACGCCGACCTCCGCCTCTCCGGCCCCGAGGCGGCGGCGGCGAGCCCGCTGCTGCGCCTCGGCGACCTGCCGCCAAGCGCCCGGCTCATGCCGCTCCTGTGCGCCGTGGGCGGGGAGGAGACGGACGGCTTCAAGCGCTGGAGCCGCGATTTCGCGGAGCTGTGGGCGGCGCGCGGCGGCGCGGTGCAGCGCATGGAGCCGGCCCGGCGCAACCACTTCACCTTGCTCGATCCCCTGGCCGACGGCGCCGATCCGCTGACCCGCGCGATCCTCGCCCTCGCCCCCCCTTCGGAGGCCTGAATGTCCGTTCTCTCGCCCGTGCTCGCCACCCCCGCCGATGCGCCCCTGCCCTACAGCCCCGCCGTGCTGGCGAGCGGCGCGGTGCGCACGCTCTACATTTCGGGACAGGTGGGCATCGACGCCGCGGGGAAGGTGCCGGCCGACTTCGAGGGGCAGGTACGCGCCGCCTTCGCCAATCTGGAACAGGTCCTCGCCGCCGCCGGCATGGGGCTCGGCGACCTCGCCAAGGTG
Source organism: Pseudomonadota bacterium (assembly GCA_023442085.1). Classification (GTDB taxonomy): domain Bacteria; phylum Pseudomonadota; class Alphaproteobacteria; order Rhizobiales; family Xanthobacteraceae; genus Xanthobacter. The sequence continues at coordinate 2,400 of JAEZMT010000031.1, forward strand.
ACCGCCTTTCTGACCGATCCGGCCGACTATGCCGCCTATGGGCCGCTGCGCACGGAGCTGCTCAAGGGCCACAAGCCAGCCTCGACCCTGGTGATCGCCGCCGCCCTCGCCCGCCCGGAATGGCGGTTCGAGATCGAGGCCGTGGCGGTCGGGGCAGGCTGACCCGGAACGGCCGCGGCACAGCCGCCCGCTCCATCTCCCTGGCTTGCGCTTGCCGTGGCCACGCCGACATGAACTCGGCGAACCGCCGCTCCTGACCTTTCATCGCCCGCCACCGCTCAAGCCTTGCGCCCTGCCATGGGAAGCACTAGGATCGCTCATATCTCAACATATCTTGAGATATGGAAGTATGAACGAAGCCTCGGCCCTGTCTGCATTCGCCGCCCTCTCGCAGGAGACGCGGCTGCGCATCGTCCGGATTCTGGTGCGGGCGGGCCCGGAAGGGCTGGCGGCCGGCACCATCGGAGAGGCGATGGGCGGCGCATCGTCGTCGCGGATGTCCTTCCACCTCGGCCAACTGGAACAGGCCGGTCTGGTCCGATCCCGCCGGGAGGGGAGGTCCATCATCTACAGCCCTGTCCATGCCGCCCTGTCCGGGCTCATCGCCTTCCTGATGAAGGACTGCTGCAACGGCCATCCCGAAGTCTGCGCACCGGCCGTGGCTGCTCTTTCCTGTACCTGTCCACCCGAAGCGGAAACCAAAAGACGCGAGAAGAGCCATGTCTGAGACAAGAGACACCTTCAACGTGCTGTTCCTGTGCACCGGCAATTCGGCGCGCTCCATTCTCGCAGAGAGCATTCTGGCGAAGGATGGGGGCGGTCACTTCCGCGCCTTCTCCGCTGGAAGCACGCCCAAGGGCGAGGTGAACCCGTTCGCTGTCCGGACCCTGACCGCATTCGGTTATCCCACCTACGGCCTGCGCTCCAAGAGCTGGCTGGAGTTTGCCGAACCCGGCGCGCCGGTGATGGATTTCGTCTTCACCGTCTGCGACAACGCGGCCGGCGAGGCCTGCCCCATCTGGCCCGGCCAACCCATGACGGCACACTGGGGCATCGAGGACCCCGCCGCTGTCGAGGGCAGCGACATTGCCAAGGAAGCCGCCTTCAACGCCGCCTTCCGCTATCTCAAGAACCGCATATCGGCCTTTACCGCGCTTCCGATCGCCAAGCTCGACCGGCTCGCCCTCGGCACCCGGCTCCGGGAGATCGGGCGTCTCGACGGCGCCACGACGCGCCGGCCCGACGTCGCCTGAGCACGCCATCAAAATCGCCGGCTGCGGGGTCAGCGCCCCCGCTGGTCCCAGCGACCGCCCATGGTGTTCACGAGGTGGACGTAGTCGAAAAGGTCGCTCAGCATGAAATGGCGGTTCTCGATGGTGGTCATATGCGCCACCGTGTGGGGATCGCCCTGCAGATAGCGGAAAGCCGTGGAGCGGAACTGCTCCGGCAGGGCCAGATTGAAGGGCGAGGGCTGGGTCAGCATGCGGCAGATCTGGTCGAACAGCAGGCGGAAGCGCTCGTCCTCCGGGTCCATGTAGACGTCCCCGAAATCCGCCTTGTAGCGCCCGAAGAGCGCGAGATAGTCGTCAGCATCCGGCTTTGGCTTCATCGGCCTGTCCCTGGTTCCTCTGCCGAGGGAAAGACAAGTTCGATGCCAGACGAGCCCCGCGACCACACTTAAGGACATTAGGCCGCAACGCCCCTCGCGATCGTCCCTCAGGACAACAGCCGCCCCACCAGCACGCCGGCCGCGGCGGCGGAGGCGGCGATGGTCAGCGTTTCCGCCGTGGCCCGCAGGATGGAGCGCTTCGCCACGATGCCGCGACCGACGCCGAGCGCCACCAGCAGCACCGTCGTCAGCACCAGCGAGACGATGCGCGCCTGGTCCATGGGCAGGAAGGCGAAGGGCAGCACCGGGGTGAAGCCGGCAAACAGGTCGGAGACGAACATCCAGAACGCATGCGCGGTGGGGCTGGCGCCGTCGTCCGCCTCGTCCAGCTCGGAGCGCAGGCCGAGGGTGGCGCGCGGCGCGCGCTTCAGCGCCTCGGACACCTGCGCGACATCCGCCGCCGCCATGCCGCCGCGGGTGAGGGCCGCCGCCACGGTCTCCACCTGCGCCGCGGCTTCCGCCGCATCCACCGGCCCGTTGCGCCGGGCGCGGCGGGCGTCGCGTACCGATTCCGCATCGAGATAGCTGCCCGCCATCATGGACACGGCCGCCGCTGCCGCGCCGGTGGCGCCGGCGATCAGCACGGCGCGGGGATCGTTGGTGCTCATGGCCACGCCGAAGACGAGGCCGAAGATGGAGACGGTGCCATCCTCCATGCCGAACACGACATCGCCGATGGAGGCCTTGAGCGAGGCGACGACACGCGACGGCAGCGACATGACACGGTTCTCCAGCCCGATCCCGACACCACCGCTCATGGCACGGCCGGCGGACTGACGGAAGCGCATTCCTGTTCCTGCGCCATGGTTGTTCTCGACCAGCAGAAGACGCATGGAACGGATGCGGGGCCGCCCGTATGGCGGCGCCGCAGTCTCGATCCGGCGACGGCCATCAAGGGCGGGGCTCGGCCGCAACGCTGCGGTGCAACACCTTAACCACGCCCGGCAACCGTTGCGAATGAAGCGGGAGAAGGCCCCACGGCACATTGCATGCGAGCCGAATCGAGAGGTAACTTGGGAGAGGTTCCCACTCGTCCATTTTACATCCGAAGCTGTCCCGCCCCCCGGGAGAGGTGCGCATGTCCCACCTGCTTGCGACCAGCCTGCTCGCCTCGACTTCTCTGCTGGCGCTCGCGCTGGCCGGCCCGGTGGCCCGGGCGGGGGATTATCTCATTCCCTCGGGCACAGTGCTCACGGTGCCGGTGTCCCTCGACAGCGCCTCGCCGGGGGCACCCTTCAGCGGCGTCAGCGTGCTCGGCGGCATCGTCTATACCGAAACCACCAAGAACAGCGCGGCGGCGCTAGAGATCTACCGGTCTGGGCTCAGCGACGGCGCCGGCATCGTGAACACCGGCACGGTGAGCGTCACCCAGACCATCACGAAACTGAAGATCCACTCCGGCGGCACAGCGGTCGGTGCCTCAGGCACCACCAAGGGGATCGTCCTCTATGGCTCCGCCCCCTCCACCGGGAGCGTGCTGAACAGCGGGACCGTGCTGTCTCACCGCATCGTCACCGACCAGCCCGTCATAAAGACCAGCGGCAACGTGGGCATCTCCGAATATGCCTATGGCGTGCAGCTGGACAGTTACTTCGCCGGCGGCGTCACCAATGCCAGCAGCGGCGTCATCGACGTCGCCAATACCGCGAACGTCGCCATCAGCGCGTCCGACAAGATCACCGGGCTCGACATCGTCACCGGCATCTTCGCCCATGGCTATGCCGCTTATGGCACAGCCGCCGCAAACAGCTTCGACAATGCCGGGACCATCAAGGTGCGCGCGGCCGCAGCCATCAGCGAGAGCTTCGCGCAGACCTCGACGGGCACGCTCCAGGCCTCGGCCACCGCCACTGCGATCGGCGTGCGGATGAGCCAGTCCGGCCTCGCGACGCCTGCCGGCGCGACGGGCACCCTTACCAATTCCGGCATCATCGATGTCGCCGCTTCCATCACCGCCGCCACCCAGTTCTCTGTGTCGACCTCCGCCGCGAAGGCGACAGGGCTGATGATCCAGTCCACCGCCAATGCCCTCGCCTGGGGCGTCCTGTCGAACGGCGCCACCATCGGCCGGTTCAACAATACGGGCACCATCTCGGTCGCCGCCTCGGCGACGGCGACCTCCTCCGGCAAGGCGACGGCGGACAAGATCGCCCAGCTGGTGAACTACAATTCTCCCGCCGGTCCGACGACCTCCCTGGAGTCGGGCTCGGTGGGTGCGGCGGTGATCGCCTACGGCGTCGATCTCGCCAATGGTAGCCTCGGCGGACTCACCAACAGCGGGACCATCGAGGTCACGGGCATCGCGAAGACGGTCGCCACCGCCAGCGCCATGGCCAGGGAAGAGACGCTGGTGGCGCAGCAGGATTTTGCCGCCGTCCAGCTCACGGGCATCAACGTGGCCGTGGACAATCTCACCGGTCCCATCGTCAATAGCGGCACCGTGGCGCTGACCGCCACAGCCTCGGCGAAAGGCACGCTCGTCGCCTCCGCCGAGAGCGGCCCCACGACCAAGCAGGCGACCGCGAATGCCTCCGGTTATCTGCAGACGCGGCTCGTCGGCATCGATGTGGAGGCCAGCAGCTTCCAGGCCGGCACCTACAGCGCCACCGTGCGCAACAGCGGGCGCATCCTCATCTCCTCCGGCGCGGTCGGTTCTTTCGCCGGCTCGGCGCTGTCGGACGGCGAAGCGGTCGCTGATGTCACCTATTCCTCGGGATCGAGCGCCCTCATCGCTGGCCTGCTCTACGCCACCAACCAGGCGATCGGCATCATCGTCGACACGCCGAACATCGCCGAGGTGACGAACTCCGGCATCATCGACCTCAGCTCGTCCTTCGCCTCCACCCAGACGGCGACGGCCACCGGCGGGACGAGCGCGAGCGCGGCGGCCAGTTCCGCCTCGCCGAATCTCAACAGCTTCGGCCTCAACATCACGGCGGTGACGACCGCACCCGCGAGCGGCGTGGTTCCGACCACGGCGATCACCAATTCCGGCATCATCGATTTGTTCTCGACCGTGACGCTGACCAACAGCGCCACCGCGAACGCAACGACGGGCACGGCCGCGGCCTCGGCGCTCAGCCAGTCCACGCAGCTCAGCACCCTGCCCGGCCTCGACGGCGCCATCGCCGCGAGCTACGGCATCTATGCAAGCCTCAACGGGCTCGACGGCAGCTTCACCAATTCCGGCGTCATCGCGGTGGAGCAGGCGCTCGCCATTTCGGGCACGGCGACCGCCACCGGCACGAGCGCGCAGGCCACCACCGTCTCGGACGGCCTTACGCTGGCCATGGGGGTCCTCGCCCTGCCGGGCCAGGTGACGGGCTCCATCGTCAATTCCGGTGCCATCTGGACCCGCGCGTCCGGTCTTTTCAACGCCACGGCCAACGCTTCGGGCGGAAGCGGCACGGCGGAAGCCGAAGCCACCGGGCTGGCGCTGGCGAGCGGCCTCATCGCCTCCACCGACGGCATCGGCGGGTTTGCCAACAGCGCGGACATCCTTTCCGGCGCCACCGTCACCACGCTTGTTTCGGCCACTGGCAGCGGCAATGGGACCGCGACCTCGACCGGCGTCGGGTCGGCGCTCTCCATGGGCGTGATGCTGACCGGCACGGCGGGCTCGGCCGGCAATTTCACCAACACCGCCACCATCGGCGCGACCGCCTCGTCCAGCGTGATCGCATCGGCCAGCGGCGGCACGGTCTCCACCAAAGCGGAGGCCGTCGCTTCGGCTTTCGGCCTCCTTACGGCGGGCGGCGCCGGCATCGGCGGCGATCTCGTGAATACGGGTACCATCGGCGGCATCGCCACCGCGAATGCGTCCGCCGGCGGCGGCAAAGCGGATGCGTCCGCCTTCGCCTATGGCATTGCGCTCGATGCAACGGGCAGCGTCGGCGGCAGCATCGTGAATTCGGGCATCGTCATCGCCATCGCCGAGGCGGGTGCCGCGGGCGCGAGCGGCACGGCGCAGGCGAAAGCCGTTGGCCTGCAGATCGCCTCCGGCGCAGTGGGCGGGACACTCTCCAACACCAGCGTCATCGCCGCGCAGGCGAACGGCACGGACGCCACCGCCATCGGCATCGCCATCGGCGCGCCCCTCGACGGCAAGGCGCTGGGCGCGGCGCAGCTGACCACCCTCGACAACCTGGGCGTGGACA
>JAEZMT010000033.1 GCA_023442085.1 Pseudomonadota bacterium
TTGTAGTGGCCGTCCTCGCTCTTGTCGTAGATGGGCGCGCGGCGCTGCACCACCTCGCTCAGGCCCGCCACGTCGAACACCTCGCCCGGCCGCGCGGCGCGCCACACCTCCTCCGCCAGGGTGAGGGAGGCGCGGCCGTCACCGTCGGCCATGTTCACCAGCGCCACGCGTGCCTCCTCGGTGAGCGGCAGCTCCCGCCCCTCCACTTCCTCGGCGCGGGAGAGAAGCTTCGCGATGGCGTCCCCATCGAGGGAGCGGAACACCAGCACGCGGGCGCGCGAGAGAAGCGCCGCGTTCAGCTCGAAGGAGGGGTTTTCCGTGGTGGCGCCCACCAGCGTCACCGTGCCGTCCTCCATGACGGGCAGGAAGCTATCCTGCTGGGCGCGATTGAAGCGGTGGATCTCGTCCACGAAGAGCAGCGTCGCGGTGCCCGAGAGGCGGCGGCCGCGGGCCTGCTCGAACACCTTCTTCAGGTCGGCGACGCCGGAGAAGATGGCGGAGATCTGCTCGAAATGGAGATCGGTCGCCGAAGCCAGCAGGCGCGCCACGGTGGTCTTGCCCGTGCCCGGCGGCCCCCACAGGATGAGCGAGCCGAGGGAGCGCGTCTCCAGCATGCGCGAGAGCACGCCGTCCGGCCCCACCAGATGGTCCTGGCCCACCACCTCCGAGAGGCGCGACGGGCGCAGCCGGTCGGCGAGGGGGCGCGCCACCCCCTCCCCCAGTCCCGCTGCCTCGAACAGGTCGCCCATGGGTGCCTCGACCGGCTCCGTCAGCCGCGCAGGACGGCGGTGATGCTGCGCCCGCCGCGCAGCACGGTCACGCGCCAGCCACGCTGGGGCACCGACGACAGCTGGTCGAGATCGCGCGTGCGGCCGACCTTCTCATTATTCACCTCGACAATGACATCCCCCGGCCGGAAGCCGGCCGCCGCGGCAGGCGAATTGTCCTGCACGTCATAAACGACGACGCCCGTGGCGTTCGCATCCACCTTCAGTTCCTCGGCGACAGCCGGGGACAGGTTGACGATGGTCGCCCCGGCGAAGGGCGAGCGGCCCCTCATCAGCAGTTCCTCACGCGGGACCGTCTCCGGCGCCACTTCCAGCACCACCACCAGCGTCTGTTCTTGGCCGGAGCGGTTCACCAGCAGCGCCGCCTTGCCGCCAATAGGGCGGGTTGCGAGCCGGTAGTTGAGGGATTCCGGATCGTCGATCCCGAGCCCCTCCACCGACACCACGAGATCACCGGTCTTGAGCCCGGCCTTGGCGGCGGGGCTGCCGGCGGTGACGCTCTGCACCAGAACGCCGGTGGGGCGCGGCAGTCCGAGGCTCTCCGCGATGTCCGGCGTCACCCGCTGGAGCCGCGCGCCCAGCCACGGCCGGCGCACCGTCTTTGACCCGCTCTTGGCCTGCTCCACCACGACCCGGCCCATGTTGGCGGGGATGGCGAAGCCGATGCCGTGCGAACCACCGGAGCGCGAATAGATGGCGGAATTAATGCCCACAACCCGCCCGGCCATGTCCACAAGCGGACCGCCGGAATTGCCCGGATTGATAGCCGCGTCGGTCTGGATGAAAAACTGGTAGTCGGAGACGCCCACCTGCGTGCGCGCCAGCGCCGAGACGATGCCCTGCGTCACCGTCTGGCCGACGCCGAAAGGATCTCCGATGGCCAGCACGAGGTCGCCCACGGCAAGGCCATCCGAATCGCCCAGCTCCAAGAAGGGGAAGCGCTCCTTGGTGTCACCCTTGATGCGCAGCACGGCGAGGTCAGTGCGCTGGTCGCGCAGCAGAACCTCGGCTTCGTACTCGCGCCGGTCATTGAGCGCGATGCGGATTTCGTCCGCCCCCTCGATGACGTGGTAATTGGTGAGGACCAGCCCCGAGGGATCGACGATCACGCCCGAGCCCAGCGAGCGCTGCACCCGCTCCGGCGCGCGCAGGCCCGGGCCATCGCCGGGACCACCCGGACCGCCGGGGCCTGGCATGCCGAAGAAGCGGCGGAAGAAGGGGTCATCGAAGATCGGATTGACCCGCTGCTGCGCCGTCTTCAGCGCATAGACGTTCACCACCGCCGGCGCCGTCTTCGCCACCACCGGCGCGAAGGTTAGCGTCACCTCCGCCTGCGAGGCGGGCACGCGCTGCTGCGCCGCCGGCTGGGCGAAGGCGGGGGCGGCGAGGAGAAGCGCGAAGGCGGCCGCTGCCGCCATTTGGGGAAACCGTCCGAACATAACGTCACCCTTGAAGCCTGCTCCGCGCTCAATGCTGGACGGAGCGCCCCGTTGCCGCCGAGGCCGTCGTCAGCCGAATCACGCGGTGACACGGATCTTCGCAACGAAAGACATTCTCTCGAACGAAAAAAGGGCGGTCCGAGGACCGCCCCTTTTCATACGTTCGCATCCAAGGCTGCTCACGCAGCCCGGTCTCACGCCGCCTCGGCAGCGGCAGCGGCGGTGCGGGCGTGGTCGGCGGCGCCCTTGGCGTCCACGTCACGATCCACGAACTCGATCACCGCGACGGCGGTGTTGTCGCCGTAGCGGAAGCCGGCCTTGACGATGCGGGTGTAGCCGCCCGGACGGGCCGCATAGCGGGGCGCCAGCACGTCGAACAGCTTCTTGACCACGGCCTGGTCCTTCAGCTCGGCGATCGCCTGGCGGCGGGCGTGCAGGTCGCCGCGACGGGCGAGGGTCACGAGCTTCTCCACCACCGGGCGAAGATCCTTCGCCTTGGGCAGGGTGGTCACGATCTGCTCGTGGGTGATGAGGGCGCCCGCGAGATTGGAGAACATCGCCTTGCGGTGCTCCCAGGTGCGGTTGAACTTGCGGTGTACCTTGCCGTGACGCATGACGGCGAACTCCTGAAGATGGCGACGGACGAGCCGGTCGATGGGTTGCGCGGCTCGGGCCGCTCGAAAGGGGTCGGGGCAGCGTGCCGCCCCGGATTGCGGATCAGTAGTGCTCCTCGAAGCGCTTGGCCAGCTCTTCGATGTTCTCGGGCGGCCAGCCGGGCACTTCCATGCCGAGATGCAGGCCGAGGGAGGCGAGCACCTCCTTGATCTCGTTGAGCGACTTCCGGCCGAAATTCGGCGTGCGGAGCATCTCCGTCTCGCTCTTCTGGATCAGGTCGCCAATGTAGACGATGTTGTCGTTCTTCAGGCAGTTGGCCGAACGGACGGAGAGCTCGAGCTCGTCCACCTTCTTCAGCAGGGCCGGAGAGAACGGCAGCGTCTGGATCGCGGTCGCCTCGCTCTCGCGCTTGGGCTCCTCGAAGTTGACGAAGATCTCCAGCTGGTCCTGCAAGATGCGCGCGGCATAGGCCAGCGCGTCCTCGGCCGTGATCGAGCCGTTGGTCTCGATCTGGAGCGTCAGCTTGTCATAGTCGAGGATCTGGCCCTCACGGGTGTTCTCGACCTTGTAGGAGACCTTGCGCACCGGCGAGTAGAGGCTGTCGATCGGGATCAGGCCGATCGGCGCATCCTCGGGACGGTTGCGGTCGGCGGCCACGTAGCCCTTGCCGGTGTCCACCGTGAACTCGATGCGCAGCTCCGCGCCCTCGTCCAGGGTGCAGATAGGCAGGTTCGGGTTCAGGATCTGCACGTCGCCGACGGTCTGGATGTCGCCGGCCACCAGCACGCCGGGGCCGGTCTTCTTGGCCACCATGCGCTTCGGGCCATCGCCCTGCATGCGGATGGCCACATCCTTCACGTTGAGGATGATGTCGGTCACGTCCTCACGCACGCCCGGAATGGACGAGAACTCGTGCAGCACGCCGTCGATGTGGATCGAGGTCACCGCCGCGCCCTGGAGCGACGACAGGAGGATGCGGCGCAGGGCGTTGCCGAGGGTCATGCCGAAGCCACGCTCCAGCGGCTCGGCGACGACGGTCGCGAAGCGCTTGGGATCGTGGCCCGGATTGACCTGCAGCTTCTCGGGCTTGATCAGCTCTTGCCAATTCTTCTGAATCACTTGCTTCACCTTGCTTTCTCGCCGGGCCACGGCAAGCTGCCGGGGTGGTGAGCCTCAACCGGAGGCCATCATCCAGAGGCCAGGCCCGTCCCGCTCGGGGGAGGAGAAACCGGGCTTGATCCCCACGGGCCGGGCCCGCGGAGGAACGAAGAGCGGATCAGACGCGGCGGCGCTTGCGCGGACGGCAGCCGTTGTGCGGGATCGGCGTCACGTCGCGGATCGAAGTGACGAGGAAACCCGCCGCCTGCAGCGCGCGAAGGGCGGACTCACGGCCAGAACCCGGACCGCACACTTCCACCTCAAGGGTGCGCATGCCGTGCTCGGCCGCCTTGCGGGCCGCGTCCTCGGCCGCAACCTGCGCGGCGTACGGGGTGGACTTGCGCGAGCCCTTGAAGCCCATCGCACCGGCCGAGGACCAGGAGATGGTGTTGCCCTGGGCGTCGGTGATGGTGATCATGGTGTTGTTGAACGAGGCGTTCACATGCGCCACGCCGGAGGCGATGTTCTTGCGCTCGCGGCGCTTCACGCGTGTTGCTTCTTTAGCCATCTGTCTCTCAGATCCTTCAGGCGCGCCCGTAACTCCAGGCGCTCGGGATGGCCCTTGACGGGCCGGTCAACGGGGAAAGGCCGGCTTGGCCGGCCTCCCCAATTCTCAGGCCGTGCGGCCGATCACTTCTTCTTGCCGGCGATCGGCTTCGCCGGACCCTTGCGGGTGCGGGCGTTGGTGTGGGTGCGCTGGCCGCGCACCGGCAGGCCACGGCGATGGCGCAGGCCGCGGTAGCAGCCGAGGTCCATCAGGCGCTTGATGTTCATCGCCACTTCGCGGCGCAGGTCGCCTTCCACGATGTAGTCGCGGTCGATGGTCTCGCGGATCTGCAGCACTTCCTGGTCGGTCAGCTGGTTCACGCGACGCTCGGCGGGAATGCCCACCTTCTCGACGATCTCTTCAGCCTTCTTGGGGCCGATGCCGTGGATGTACTGGAGCGCGATGACGACGCGCTTGTTGGTGGGGATGTTGACGCCTGCAATACGAGCCACTGCGCTCTCCATGTGGGCCTGCGCCCGAAGGCGGCTGGCCGGTTGTTGTCCCCGCGTCCGGTGGAGGCCGGCCCATGCGGGATCTTGACGAATGCTGCCCCGGATACGACAAAGCAGCCGCCCTGCCCGACCCTTTCGGGTGGACCGAACGGCACCTTTTCCGAAGCGAGGGAGTGCCCATAGCGGAGATTCCGCGATGGGTCAAGGGCATGAGCCCCTGCCTCCCGGCCAGCCCAGGACCACGATCCGCTCCGCCGCTCCTTGCGGATTGCCGGAACCAGCGGGAAGGCCGATTTCGCTCACGGCGATGAGCTCGAGCAGCGCCTCGATATCTCCCGACGCCGGCATTTTCCGCCAGTGCCCGGACCACGCGGCCGGCATCGCCTTCGTATTCGTCCCGCGCCTGGGCAATCTCCCGGACACCGATGGGATCCCACACATCGATCAGAACCTGCCGGACGGCGCTGATCGCCGCTTTGACGTCAATCTTGCCGAAGTCCCGCTGCACGGAGCGATTGTCCCGGCTCTCCGGCCCCACCGCAAGATGTCCAACGAAAAGGCCCCTCCGCCGTCCGGCGAAAGGGCCTTGATCTCTTGTCGGAAGGCCGAAGCCCCCTGCCCTCACGCCGCTTCTGCGAGGACCCCGTCAATGGCGGCGGTGACCTGATCGATGGGCGCCATGCCGTCGATCTGCTTCAGCTGGCCGCGGGCCTTGTAGTAGGGCGCCACGACCGCGGTGTCGCGGTTGTAGGCTTCGAGGCGGGTCTTGAAGACCACAGGATCATCGTCCTTGCGCACCGGCTCGCCCTTGGCGGCGGCCTCGGCGGCGCGGTTGAGGATGCGGTTGACCAGCTTTTCCTGGTCCACCACCAGCTCGATCACCGCGTCGAGCTTGAGGCCCTTCTCGGTGAGCAGCCGGTCCAGCGCCTCGGCCTGCGCGACCGTGCGCGGGAAACCGTCGAGGATGAAACCGTTCTTCGCGTCCGCCTCGCCGATGCGCTCGGCGATGATGCCGATGACGATCTCGTCCGAGACGAGGCCACCAGCATCCATCACCGCCTTCGCCTTCAGCCCCACCGGCGTGCCCGCGGCAACCGCCGCGCGCAGCATGTCTCCGGTGGAAAGCTGGACGATGCCATGACGGGCGACCAGCCGTTGTGCCTGAGTTCCCTTGCCTGCCCCGGGCGGGCCCAGCAGCACCAGCCTCATATTACTTCCTCCTCCCCCCGCGCAGCTTGGCCTTCTTGACCAGTCCTTCGTACTGGTGGGCCAACAGATGTCCCTGGATCTGGGACACGGTGTCCATGGTCACGCTGACCACGATCAGAAGCGACGTTCCTCCGAAATAGAACGGAAGAGAGGCGTAGGAAATCAGCAGTTCGGGGAAGAGGCAAACCGCCGCAATGTAGGCGGCACCCACGACGGTGATCCGCGTGAGCACATAGTCGATGTACTCGGCCGTCCGCTCGCCCGGACGGATGCCAGGAATGAAGCCGCCGTGCTTCTTCAGATTGTCCGCCGTCTCCACCGGATTGAACACGATCGCGGTGTAGAAGAAGCAGAAGAACACGATCAGCGCCACATACAGCACCATGTAGAGCGGGCGCCCGTGGCCGATGTGGGTGGTGATGGTCTGCAGCCACTCCGGCCCCGAGCCCTGCATGAAGCTGGCGATGGTGGTGGGAATCAGCAGCAGCGAGGAGGCGAAGATCGGGGGGATGACGCCCGACGTGTTCAGCTTCAGCGGCAGATGCGAGGACTGGCCCTCGTAGATGCGGTTGCCCACCTGGCGCTTGGGATACTGGATCAGAAGCCGGCGCTGGGCGCGCTCCATGAACACGATGAAGGCGATGACCACCACCGCCATCAGGATCATGCCGAGAATCACCACCGTGGAGATGGCGCCCTCACGACCGAGCTCCAACGTGCGAACGAACGCACCCGGCAGCTCGGCAACAATGCCGGCAAAGATGATGAGCGAGGTGCCATTGCCGATGCCGCGCGAGGTGATCTGCTCGCCCAGCCACATCAGGAACATGGTGCCGCCGGTCAGCGTGATTACCGTGGAGATGCGGAAGAACCAGCCGGGCTCCGCCACCAGGCTGCCCGAGCCCTCCAGGCCGACGGCGATGCCATAGGCCTGGAACAGGGCGAGCACGACGGTGAGGTAGCGCGTGTACTGGTTGAGCTGCTTGCGGCCCGCCTCGCCTTCCTTCTTTAGCGCCTCCAGCGTCGGAGAGACGCTGGTGAGGAGCTGAATGATGATGGAGGCCGAGATGTACGGCATGATGTTCAGGGCGAAGATGGCCATCCGCTCGACGGCGCCGCCCGAGAACATGTTGAAAAGACCGATGATTCCCTGCTGGGCGTTCTTGAAAACGTCCGCCAGCGCGTCCGGATTGATGCCGGGCATGGGGATGTAGGTGCCGAGCCGATAGACGAGAAGCGCGCCGAGGGTGAACCAGATGCGCTTCTTCAGCTCCTCGGCCTTGCCGAGGGCACCGAAATTGAGGTTCGCCGCGAGTTGTTCCGCCGCCGAGACCATGCCTTGCTCCGATGGACGCCGCCCTGGTGGACGGCCCTTATATGAGGGCGCAACGCTCAGGTGCCAAGGCAGAAGGACCCAGGCTCCCCGCCCAAGGTCCGGTACCAGGCTCCCTTGCCGCGGCGCTGGTCCCTGGCGGGAGTGCCATGGGGCCGGTGCCCGGGCGCGTCCTGGACCCTGTGTCCGGAACGGAGCGTTGGGGCAAACTGAGACCGGCGCGACGGATGGCCGCAGGCCGGCATGAAGCTTTTATCCGGTCTCGGCCGCATCTGCCGAATGCACCGCGCCGGCTCGGACCCGAACGACGAGGACGGAGAGGCCCGTCGTCGCACCGGTCACACGTTCGGCGGCACCGCAGCATTCTTGACTGAAGCGTCACCAGACTGAACCCGGCACCGGACAAGGGGCGCCGGAAACGCAAAGACCCGGCCATCCGCCGGGCCTTGCGCAAGTCGTGCCCGAACATGGGTTCGGCGCGGCAGCTTGAAGCCCCGCGCCGTCCCCCGTTCCGGATCAGCCTTCGCTCACTCGGCCTCGACGGCCGCCGCGAGCATGGTCACCGAACCACCGGCCTTCTCCACAGCGGCGACGGCGGACTTGGTGGCGTAAGCCACTTCCAGCGTCACCTTGGCGGAAAGCTCACCGGTGCCGAGCACGCGCACACCATCTTTCGCCCGGCGCAGCACGCCGGCGGAGACGAGAGCGGCCTCGGTCACGGGCTGGCCCGCGTCGAGACGGCCGGCATCGACCGCGGCCTGGATCTTCGCGAGGGAGACCTCGTTGTAGTCCAGGCGGAAGATGTTGTGGAAGCCGCGCTTCGGAAGGCGACGATGCAGCGGCATCTGGCCGCCCTCGAAGCCCTTGATGGCGACGCCGGTCCGGGCCTTCTGACCCTTCACGCCGCGGCCAGCGGTCTTGCCCTTGCCGGAGCCGATGCCCCGGCCCACGCGCATCCGCTTCTTGCGGGCGCCGGGATTGTCCCTGATTTCGTCGAGCTTCATGTCCCGCTCCTCACTCGACCACACGGACGAGGTGGGCGACCTTGGCGATCATGCCGCGGACGGCCGGGGTATCCTTGAGAGTGGAGCGGCGATGCCGCTTGTTCAGCCCGAGACCGACGAGGGTGGCCTCCTGGTCGAACGGGCGGCGGATCGGCGAACCGACCTGCTCCACGGTGATGGTCTTGTCGCTCATGGCGCAATCCTATCCTTCGGTCTGCGCCGCTCAGTCGGTCGCTTCCGCGTCTTCGACGCGGCGGCGGGACTGGAGCTGGGAGACCTTGATGCCGCGACGCGCAGCGACGGAGCGCGGCGAGTCCTGGTTCTTCAGGGCGTCGAAGGTGGCGCGCACCATGTTGTAGGGGTTGGAAGACCCGAAGGACTTCGCCACCACATCGTGCATGCCGAGGGTCTCGAACACCGCGCGCATCGGGCCGCCGGCGATGATGCCGGTACCCGCCGGGGCGGCGCGGAGCACCACCTTGCCGGCGCCGTGATGACCATGCACGTCGTGGTGCAGGGTCCGGCCTTCGCGCAGCGGCACGCGGATGAGGGCGCGCTTGGCGCTCTCGGTAGCCTTGCGGATCGCCTCCGGCACCTCGCGGGCCTTGCCGTGGCCGAAGCCGACGCGGCCCTTCTGGTCACCGACCACCACCAGGGCAGCGAAGCCGAAGCGACGGCCGCCCTTCACAACCTTGGCGACGCGGTTGATGTGGACCAGCTTGTCCACGAACGTATTGTCGCGGTCCTCGCGCTCGTGGCGCTGTTCCCGTTCACGGGCCATGTTCGCTCGTCCTTGCGTCAGAACTGAAGGCCGCCTTCGCGGGCGCCCTCAGCGAGCGCCTTGACGCGCCCATGATAGATGTATGCGCCACGGTCGAAGACGACCGCAGTCACGCCCTTGGCCACAGCGCGCTCGGCCACAAGCTTGCCGATCGTCTTGGCGGCCTCGGTGTCCGCACCGGTCTTCAGCGACCCGCGCAGATCCTTCTCGAGGCTCGACGCGGCGGCGAGGGTCTCGCCCTTCGCATCGTCGATGATCTGCGCATAGATGTGCTGCGAGGTCCGGTGCACCGACAGGCGGGGACGCCCGTTCGCCGCAACGCGGATCGCACGGCGCACCTTGGCCTTGCGGCGCGCGTGCGCCTCCAAATCCTTAGCCATGGTTCGCCTCCGTCACTTCTTCTTGCCTTCCTTGCGGAAGATGAATTCGCCGGCATACTTGACGCCCTTGCCCTTGTAGGGCTCGGGGCCACGGAACTCGCGGATCTCCGCCGCCACCTGACCAACCTTCTGCCGGTCGATGCCCGAGATCACCACTTCGGTGGGCTTGGGGGTGACGATCTGGATGCCCTCGGGAATCGCGTAGACCACGTCGTGGCTGTAGCCGAGCGACAGGTTGAGGTTCTTGCCCTGCACCGCCGCCTTGTAGCCGACGCCGGTGATCTCGAGCTTCTTCTCGAAGCCCTTGGTCACGCCTTCGACCAGGTTGGAGACCAGCGTGCGGGACATGCCCCACATGGCCTTGTGCCGGGAGGTCTCGCCATTCATGGCGAGCTTGATCTCCGAGCCCTCGATCTTGGCGGCGATTTCTTCCACCAGGGTCACTTCCAGGGCGCCCTTGGGGCCCTTTACCTTCACCGTCTGTCCGTCCAGGCTGGCGGTGACGCCGGCCGGAATGGCGACGGGCAGCTTGCCGATCTTCGACATCTTGTCCTCCGTCGTCAGAACACGGTGAAGAGCACTTCGCCGCCGACGTTCTTGTCGCGGGCTTCGTGGTCGGCCATCACGCCCTGCGGCGTGGAGACGACGGCGATGCCGAGACCGTTGGCGACGCGGGGCAGGTTCTTGACAGCCGCATACACGCGGCGGCCGGGCTTCGACACGCGGGAGATCTCGCGGATCACCGGCGTTCCGTCGAAATACTTCAGCTCGATCTCGAACTCGGTCCGGCCGTTGCCGTGATCGGTCGAGGTGTAGCCGCGGATGTAGCCCTCGTCGCGCAGGACATCGAGGACCGAGGCGCGCAGGCGCGAGCCGGGGGTCGAGGTCTTGTCCTTGCGGCGCATCTGGGCGTTGCGGATGCGGGTGATCAGATCGCCGATGGGATCAGTTACAGCCATCGTTCCCTCCTCACCAGCTCGACTTCACGAGGCCGGGCACCATGCCCTGGTTGCCCAGCTCGCGCAGCGCGATACGGCTCATCTTGAGCTTGCGGTAGAAGGCACGCGGACGGCCAGTCACCTCGCAGCGGTTGCGGATCCGGATCTTCGCGCCGTTGCGCGGCATTTCCGCCAGCTTGAGGGTCGCCTGGAAGCGCTCCTCGATCGGCAGGGTCTTGTCATTCACGATCGCCTTCAGACGCGCGCGCTTCGCCGCCTGGCCGGTGGCCAGCTTGCGGCGGCGCTCGTTCGTCTCGATCGCGCTCTTCTTCGCCATCTTAAGCTCCTGTTCTCCGCGTCTGAGCAGCTCGACCTGAGCCCCTCACGGCCGGAAAATCATGTCCTCACTCGTCTCGTCTTCCGGCTGCGACCAGAGGCCGGAACCGAAGAGGCGCTTCGAGCGAAGCGCCCCTCATACCCGCTCACTGGCGGAAGGGGAAGTTGAAGGCCTTCAGAAGCGCGCGGGCTTCCTCGTCGGTCTTCGCCGTGGTGCACACGATGATGTCCATGCCCCAGATCTGCTCGACGCGGTCGTAGTTAATCTCGGGGAACACGATGTGCTCCTTCATGCCCATGGCGTAGTTGCCACGGCCGTCGAAGCTCTTCGGGTTCAGGCCGCGGAAGTCGCGGACGCGGGGCAGAGCCACGGTCACGAGCCGGTCCATGAACTCGTACATCCGGGTCTTGCGAAGGGTGACCTTCGCGCCGACCGGCTGGTTCTCGCGCAGCTTAAAGTTCGAGATCGCCTTGCGAGCCCGGGTGATGACCGGCTTCTGGCCGGCGATCTGGGCGAGGTCCGCGGCGGCGGTCGTCACCTTCTTGGTGTCGGCGGTGGCTTCGCCCACGCCCATGTTGATGACGATCTTCTCGATGACCGGCACTTCCATGGGGTTCTTGTAGCCGAACTGCTCGATCATCTTCGGCCGCACCACCTCGTCATAGAAGGTGCGCAGCCGCGCGTTGTAGGTCGCCTCAGCCATCGATCCTCTCCCCGGAACGCTTGGCCACGCGGACCTTGCGTCCGTCATCCAGCACCTCGAAGCCGACGCGGGTCGGCTTGCCGTCCTTGGGGTCGGCAATGGCGACGTTCGACAGGTGGATGGGAGCCTCCTTGGAGATGATCCCGCCTTCCTGGTTCGCCGACTGGCGCTGGTGACGCTTCACGATATTCACGCCGCGCACGAGAGCCTTCTCGTCCTTCGGCATCACCTGGATGACCTCGCCGGTGCGGCCCTTGTCGCGGCCGGCGAGGACGACGACCTTGTCGCCCTTCTTGATCTTCGCGGCCATCACAGCACCTCCGGCGCCAGCGAGATGATCTTCATGTGGTTCTTGGAGCGCAGCTCGCGCGGAACCGGTCCGAAGATGCGGGTGCCCACCGGCTCCTTGTTGTTGTTGATCAGCACGGCCGCGTTCTTGTCGAAGCGGATGACCGAGCCATCGACGCGACGGATGTCCTTGGCGGTGCGAACCACCACGGCCTTCATCACGTCGCCCTTCTTCACGCGGCCGCGCGGGATCGCCTCCTTGACGGACACCACGATGATGTCGCCGACGTGGGCATACTTCCGCTTCGAGCCGCCAAGTACCTTGATGCACATGACGCGACGGGCGCCGGAATTGTCCGCCACGTCGAGATTGGTCTGCATCTGGATCATGACGCACCTGTTCTCGTCATCCAGCGCCGCCGGCGCACCGGCATTGCCTTAACCCTTGTTCGCCGTGCCCGCTCATCGGAACACGGTGTTGCCGCGGTGCGGTCTCCACTCGATCCTCCCTTGGGACGATCGACGGACCCGGCACCGGAGCCCTCCCGGCCGGACGATCCATCCGGACGGGAAACTCTCTTATCAGACCTCGGCGCGCTTTTCGCCCTGGATCACGATCCAGTTCTTCAGCTTCGAGATCGGACGGTGCTCCTCGATCCACACCGTATCGCCCACGTGCCAGGAATTGGCCTCGTCGTGGGCATGATACTTCTTGGACCGGCGCACGGTCTTCTTGAGCAGCGGGTGGGTGAAGCGGCGCTCCACCCGAACCACCACGGTCTTGTCGGTCTTGTCGCTCACCACGACGCCCTGGAGCACGCGCTTCGGCATCGCTTCCTCACTTCGCCTTCTGCACCGGCGAACCGGTGCGCTTGTCGGTCTGCACGGTCTTGATCCGCGCGATGTCGCGGCGGATCTGCTTGGACCGGGCGGTATTCTCGAGCTGGCCCGTCGCCTTCTGGAAGCGCAGGTTGAACTGCTCCTTCTTCAGCTTCAGCAGCTCATCGGCGAGCTGATCGGGGCTGAGGGCCCGAACGTCCTCGGCTTTCATGAGCCTCTCCTCACTCGGCGATGCGCTGGATGAAGCGCGTCTTGATGGGCAGCTTGGCCGCCGCGAGGGTCAGCGCCTCGCGGGCGGTTTCGACGCTCACCCCGTCGATCTCGAACATGATACGGCCGGGCTTGACGCGGGCCGCCCAATACTCGGGCGCGCCCTTGCCCTTGCCCATACGGACTTCCGTGGGCTTGGCCGACACCGGGACGTCGGGGAACACCCGAATCCAGACGCGTCCGGCGCGCTTCATGTGGCGGGTGAGCGCGCGGCGGGCCGCCTCGATCTGGCGGGCAGTCACGCGCTCCGGCTCGACGGCCTTGAGGCCGAACTCGCCGAAGTTCAATTCCGTGCCGCCCTTGGCGACGCCGTGAATGCGTCCCTTGAACTGCTTGCGGAACTTGGTGCGCTTGGGTTGCAGCATGGCTTGATCGCCTTCTCTCTAGCCGGCCATCAAGCCCGGGAGCCGCGGTCGCCGCGATCGCCACGATCGCCGCGATCACGGTCACCGCGCTCGCGCCGCTGGGGACGCGACGAGGGACCGGCTTCCTGCTCGGCCTGGCGCTTGTCCTGCGCCATGGGATCGTGCTCGAGGATCTCGCCCTTGAAGATCCACACCTTGACACCGCAGGTGCCGTAGGTGGTGAAGGCGGTGGCGGTGCCGTAGTCCACGTCCGCACGAAGGGTGTGGAGCGGAACGCGGCCCTCGCGGTACCACTCAAGGCGCGCGATCTCAGCGCCGCCGAGACGGCCCGAGCAATTGATACGGATGCCTTCGGCGCCGAGGCGCATGGCGGACTGCACGGCGCGCTTCATGGCGCGACGGAAGGCCACGCGGCGCTCCAGCTGCTGGGCGATGGACTCGGCGACAAGGCGCGCGTCGATCTCCGGCTTCCGGATCTCGACGATGTTGATGAAGACTTCCGAGTTGGTCATCTCGGAGACCTTCTTGCGCAGCTTGTCGATGTCCGCGCCCTTCTTGCCGATGACCACGCCCGGACGACCCGAGTAGATGGTCACGCGGCACTTCTTGTGCGGGCGCTCGATCACCACCTTGGACACCGCCGCCTGCTTGAGCTGCTTCATCAGCATCTCGCGGATCTTGATGTCCTCGTGCAGCAGCTTGCCGTACTCGCCCTTGTTGGCGAACCAGCGGCTGTCCCACGTGCGGTTGATGCCGAGCCGGAGCCCGACCGGATTGACCTTCTGACCCATCAGGCCCGCTCCTCGACTTCCCGCACCACGATGGTGATGTGGGCGAAGGGTTTCTCGATGCGCGAGGCGCGACCGCGCGCCCGCGGCGAGAACCGCTTCATGACCAGACCCTTGCCCACGTGCGCCTCGGCGACGATGAGATCGTCGACATCGAGCTCGTGGTTGTTCTCGGCGTTGGCGATCGCGCTCTCGAGGCACTTCTTCACGTCGCGGGCGATCCGCTTGTGAGAGAACTCGAGATCGGCGAGCGCCGTCGCCACCTTCTTGCCGCGGATCAGGCCCGCGACCAGGTTGAGCTTCTGGGGCGAGACGCGCAGGTTGCGCGCCACAGCCTTGGCTTCGTTGTCCGCGAGCGCGCGGGGCTTTGCCTGCTTACCCATGACCGATCACCGCCGCTTCGACTTCTTGTCGGCCGCGTGCCCGTAGTAAGTCCGCGTCGGAGCGAACTCGCCGAACTTCTGGCCGATCATGTCCTCGGTGACATTCACGGGCACGTGCTTGTGGCCGTTGTAGACGCCGAAGGTTAAGCCCACGAACTGGGGCAGAATGGTGGAGCGCCGGCTCCAGATCTTGATCACATCGCGGCGACCCGAACCCGCGGCAGCTTCCGCCTTCTTCAGCAGGTAGCCGTCGACGAACGGGCCTTTCCAGACAGAGCGAGACATAGCTCAGGCCCTCACTTCTTGCGCTTGTGGCGGCTGGACACGATGAACTTGTCCGTCGCCTTGTTGCTGCGGGTCTTCTTGCCCTTGGTGGGGATGCCCCAGGGCGTGACCGGATGACGGCCGCCCGAGGTGCGGCCTTCACCGCCGCCGTGCGGGTGATCCACCGGGTTCATGACGACGCCGCGGTTATGCGGACGCTGGCCCAGCCACCGGCTGCGGCCGGCCTTGCCCAGCGAGATGTTCATGTGGTCCGGGTTCGAGACCGCACCGACCGTGGCATAGCAGGCGCCATGCACGAGGCGCTGCTCGCCGGAGTTCAGGCGGACGATCACGTAGCCCTCGTCGCGACCCACGATCTGCGCGTAGGTGCCGGCGGAGCGGGCGATCTGGCCACCCTTGCCGATCTTCAGCTCGACGTTGTGCACGATCGTGCCGACCGGGAGCGAGGACAGCGGGCCGGCATTGCCGGGCTTCACGTCCACGTTGTCGCCGGCGATCACCTGGTCGCCCACGGCCAGGCGCTGCGGCGCCAGGATGTAGGCCAGCTCGCCGTCCTCATACTTGATGAGGGCGATGAACGAGGTGCGGTTCGGATCGTACTCCAGCCGCTCCACCGTCGCCGACACGCCGCGCTTGAGGCGCTTGAAGTCGACCAGACGGTAGGTCTGCTTGTGGCCGCCGCCGCGGAAGCGGACGGTGATGCGGCCATTGTTGTTGCGTCCGCCCGAGGAGCTCTTGCCCTCGGTCAGGGTCTTCACCGGCTTGCCCTTGTAGAGGCCGGAGCGGTCCACGATCACGAGCTGGCGAAGGCTCGGCGTGACCGGCTTGAAATGCTTCAGCGCCATGGTCTTATCCCGTTCCCCTCGGCTCTCAGAGGCCCGTGGTGATGTCGATCTTCTGGCCCTCTTCGAGGGTCACGACCGCTTTCTTGACGTCGCTCTGGACGCCCTTGCGGCCCTTGAAGATCTTCGTCTTGCCCTTGCGGACCAGCGTGTTCACGCTCTTGACCTTCACGTCGAAAAGCTTCTCCACGGCTTCCTTGATGGAAGGCTTGGAAGCGGTCTTCGCGACGTTGAAGACAACCTTGTTCTGCTCGCTCGCGGTCGTCGCCTTCTCGGTGATGACGGGCGAGACGATCACGTCGTAATGACGCGGTTCGATGTTGCGCGTGCTCATTTGAAGCGCGCCTCCAGCGCGTCCACGG
Source organism: Pseudomonadota bacterium (assembly GCA_023442085.1). Lineage (GTDB taxonomy): Bacteria > Pseudomonadota > Alphaproteobacteria > Rhizobiales > Xanthobacteraceae > Xanthobacter. The sequence goes on from JAEZMT010000033.1 coordinate 16,108, forward strand.
CGGCCTTGGTCAGGACCAGGGTGTCGCGGCGCAGGATGTCATAGACGTTGATGCCCTGGATGGGCAGCACGTCCACGTAGGGCAGGTTGCGCGCCGCGAGCGCGATGTTCTGCTCCACCTGGGCGCCGTCCACGAAGAGAACGGACGAGATGCCGAGCTTCTCAAGCCGATCCTTGAGCGCCTTGGTCTTCGGATCGGCGAGATTGGCGGTGTCGAGCACGATGATCTGCTCGGCCTTCGCCTTCGACGACAGCGCATGCTTCAGCGCAAGGGCACGGACCTTCTTCGGCAGGTCGATGGCGTGCGAACGCACCACCGGGCCGAAGGCACGACCGCCGCCGCGGAACTGCGGAGCGGACGCGGCGCCGTGACGGGCATTGCCGGTGCCCTTCTGCTTGTACAGCTTCTTGGACGTGCGGTTGATTTCCGAACGGCCCTTGGTGCGGTGCGTGCCGGCCTGGCGGCGCGAGAGCTGCCAGGTGACGCACCGGTGCAGGATGTCCGCGCGGGGCTCGAGGCCGAAGATCGCGTCGGACAGGGTCACGGAGCCGGCTTCGGAGCCGTCGAGCGTCTTGACGGTGAGTTCCATCACGCGCCCTCCTCATTGGCGGCTTCAGCGGCCGGGGCCGCGTCCGAACCGTTGCCGAGCTTGAACGCGCCGGGCTTGGGGGCCTCGGCGGGCAGCCTCTTCTTCACGGCGTCGCGCACGGTGATCCAGCCACCCGCATGGCCGGGAACGGCGCCCTCGACGGCGATGAGGCCGCGCTCGACGTCGGTCATCACGACCTTCAGGTTCTGGGTGGTGACGGTGACGTCACCCATGTGGCCAGGCATCTTCTTGTTCTTGAAGGTCTTGCCGGGGTCCTGACGGCCGCCGGTCGAACCGATCGAACGATGCGAGATGGACACGCCGTGCGAAGCGCGAAGACCACCGAAATTGTGGCGCTTCATGCCGCCGGCGAAGCCCTTGCCGATGGTGGTGCCGGTGACGTCCACATACTGGCCCACGACGAAGTGGTCAGCGGTGATCTCGGCACCGACGGGGATGAGCCCGTCTTCCGGCACGCGGAACTCGGCCATCTTCCGCTTGGGCTCGACCTGAGCGACCGCGAAGTGGCCGCGCTCGGCGCGGGTCACGTTCTTCGGCTTGCGCCGGCCAGCACCGAGCTGGACCGCGACGTAGCCATTCTTGTCGAGCGTGCGGTGGGCAACCACCTGGCAGCTCTCAACCTTCAGCACAGTGACCGGCACGTGCTCGCCAGCATCGGTGAAGATGCGGGTCATGCCGACCTTCTGGGCGATGACGCCTGACCGCATGGTCGTGTCTCCTCGCACCCGTCAGAGCTTGATTTCGACGTCAACGCCAGCGGCGAGGTCGAGCTTCATCAGCGCGTCCACCGTCTGGGGCGTCGGATCGACGATATCGAGCAGGCGCTTGTGGGTGCGCATCTCGAACTGCTCACGCGACTTCTTGTCGATGTGAGGGGAACGGTTAACGGTGAACTTCTCGATCCGCGTGGGCAGCGGGATCGGGCCGCGCACCTGCGCGCCCGTGCGCTTGGCCGTGGCGACGATCTCGCGCGTCGACGCATCGAGGATGCGGTGATCGAACGCCTTCAGGCGAATTCGAATGTTCTGGCCGTTCATGGCTCAATTGACTCCAGGAAGAGGAAACGCGCACGCCGATGCGCAGCGCGTTTCGTTCGCGTTGATCACTCGATGATTGCGGCGACGACGCCGGCGCCGACGGTACGGCCGCCTTCACGGATGGCGAAGCGCAGCTTCTCCTCCATGGCGATCGGAACGATCAGGTGCACGTCCATCGACACGTTGTCGCC
>JAEZMT010000053.1 GCA_023442085.1 Pseudomonadota bacterium
GCCGCGAGCTTCATGCCCACGGGATAGACGCCCGCCATGCACATGCCGGTGAGAAACCGCAGCAGCGGCACCGCCGGATGGGTGGGCTCGAACAGCAGGATGGCGCCGTTGGCCAGCGCCGCGACCAGCGCCGAGACGGAAAAGAGCGTCCGCAAGTCCGCGCGGTCCGCCAGAGAGAGCAGGGCGCTGAGGAGGGTGCCGGCGACGAAGCCCGCCTGCACGGAACTGGTGAGCAACGCCTCCTGAAAGGGCGACAGGCTCCACTGCGCCCGGATCGCCCCCAAAGAGGCGGTGGTGGCGAACCAGGTCGCCATCGCCGCCACTTCCGCGACCACGAGGATCGCGAGGGAAAAGGCCTTGCCGTCCGTGCGGGCGGCTGTCGCCGGCGCCATCACCTCAGCCGGCCTTCTTCAGCATGGGGCAGGTCTCGGGCGACATGGGGCGGAAGGCCTCGTCGCCGGGGATGGTCGCCACAAGCTTCAGATAGTCGTAGGGGCCCTTTGACTCTTCCGGCGTCTTCACCTGCCACAGGTACATGTCGTGGATGGTGCGGCCGTCGGCGCGGATGTGGCCCTTGCCGAACAGCGGGTCGTCGGTGGGCATGGCCTTCATCTGGGCGACCACGGCGGCGCCGTCATGGGCCTTCGCCTTGTCCATGGCGGCGATGGCCTTCATCCAGTGCAGCGTGGCGGCATAGGTGCCGGCCTGGTTCATGGTCGGCATCCGCCCGTTGTTGCGCGCGCCGAACGCCTTGCCGAAGGCGCGGGTGCCGTCGTTGAGGTCCCAGTAGAAGGCGTTGGTGAGCATGAGGCCCTGCGCGGTTTTCAGGCCCAGAGAATGGATGTCGGACAGGAAGATGAGAAGGCTCACCAGCTTCTGCTTCTGCGACAGGCCGAACTCTGCCGCCTGCTTGACCGAATTGATGGTGTCACCGCCAGAATTGGCCAACGCGACCACCTTCGCGCCCGAACCCTGCGCCTGCAGGATGAAGGAGGAGAAATCCGAGCTTTGGAACGGCGCCAGCGCGCGGCCCATCACCTTCCCGCCATTGGCCTTCACCACCTCGGCCGCATCGCGCTCCAGCGCGTGGCCGAAGGCGTAGTCGGCGGTCAGGAAGTACCAGGAATCGCCGCCCTGCTTGATCATGGCGCGGGCCGTGCCGTTGGCGAGCGCCCAGGTGTCGTAGGTCCAGTGGACGGTATTGGGCGTGCAGGCCTTGGCGGTGAGGTCGGACGTGCCGGCGCTCGCCACCAGGAAGACCTTGTTCTTGTCGCGGCTGATGTCGGCGACGGCGAGGGCCACCGAGGAGGTGGGCACGTCGGCGATGGCGTCCACCTTGTCGAGGTCGTACCAGCGCCGCGCGATGGAGGAGCCGATGTCCGCCTTGTTCTGGTGATCGGCGGAAACCACTTCCACCTTGAATCCGTGCTTCTCCGGATTGAAGTCCGCGACCGCCATCTGGGCGGCTGTGACCGAGCCGGGACCGGCGATGTCGGAATAAAGGCTCGACTGATCGTTCATGACGCCGATGCGGAAGGTCGGCAGATCCTGGGCCGAAGCCTTGTGAGCGGTCGTGATCGGGATGGCGACGGCGCACGACAGCACGGTCGCCGCAACGAGGGCAGCGCGCATTTCTTCTCTCCCGGCGTTTCCAGTGTCTTCTTTTTGACGCGGCATCTCCGTCCGCGATCTGTAGAACCAAAGGCTCATTTGAAGATTTGTCAAACGAATAATTTTTGGTTGATTTGACGCCGCCGATCTGAGACCAAGGGACGACCAAAGGCGTCCCGGAACGGATCAGATGGAACCGACCTACGGCCAGATCGTCACCACCAGCGCGGCGAGCCAGATCGCCGATCAGCTCCAGCAGGCCATCATGGACGGCCGGCTGAAGGTGGATGAGCGCCTGCCGACCGAAGAGGAGCTCGCCGCGCAGTTCGGCGTCTCGCGGCCCACCGTGCGCGAAGCCTTGAAGCGGCTGGCGGCGCGCCATCTCATCCGCTCCCGGCGCGGCCCGACGGGGGGCACCTTCGTGACCGGCCCGTCGCCGGAAGAACTCGCCACCAGCCTCGGCACGTCCGTGACCATCCTCGTCGCCACCGGCGGCGTCTCGCTGGAGGAGATGGCGACGGCGCGGCTGGAGATGGAGGCCGTCTGCTGCCGTCTCGCGGCGCTGAACCGGACCGAGGTCCACCTTTCGGCGCTGGAGGCGGAGATCGCCCTGCAGCGCACCGCCAGCCTTTCGGATCAGGATTTCTGCGCCTCCGACGTGCGCTTCCATCGCACCATTGTGGATGCCGCGGGCAATGCCCTGCTGCGCTTCCTCATGAATGCGGTGGTGGAAGCGCTCATGCCGGTGAGCAACATGATCATCTTCCGCGTCCGTGACCGGAAGGAGATCGTCGCCCATCACGAGACCCTGCTTGCGGCCCTGAGGGACCGCGATGGCGAGGCGGCGGTGACCGCCCTCGGCGGGCTCGTGCGCTACATCCGCGCCCAGTACGAGAAGGCCGAAGAGGCCCGCAAGGCCGCAAGGCCCTGAGCACGCCGCCCGCGCGGTCCACGCACATCACAGGGAAACGTCCAATGAGCACCGAGACCTTCCGCGCCCTCATGGCGCGCAAGACCGACGCCGGGCAGGCCATCGCCATCGAGACCATCACCGAGGCCGAGCTGCCGGCGGGCGATGTGACGGTGGATGTCGAATATTCCTCCTTCAACTACAAGGACGGCCTCGCGCTGAAGGGCATGAGCCGCATCCTGCGCGCGCTGCCCATGGTGCCGGGCATCGATTTCGCAGGCACAGTGCGCGCCAGCGATAATCCCGCCTTCGCGCCGGGCGACAAGGTGGTGCTGACCGGATGGGGCGTCGGCGAGAACTGGTCCGGCGGCTTCGCCGAGCGGGCCAAGGTGAAGGGCGAGTGGCTGGTGAAGCTGCCGGAGGGGCTTACCCCGCGCCAGGCCATGGCCATCGGCACCGCCGGCCTCACCGCCATGCTCTGCGTGGATGCGCTGGAGCGCTACGGCATCACAGAAGGCGGCGATGTGCTCGTCACCGGCGCGGCGGGCGGCGTGGGCAGCGTCGCGGTGCGCCTGCTGTCGCGCCTCGGCTACAAGGTGAGCGCGCTCACCGGCCGCCCGGCCGAAGCCGACTTCCTGAAGAGCCTTGGCGCCACCGACATCGTGGACCGCGCTACCTACGCAGCGGCGGGCAAGCCGCTGGCCGGCGAGCGCTGGCACGGCGCGGTCGACACGGTGGGCGGCACCATCCTTGCCAACGTGATCGCCGCCACCCGCTACGGCGGCGCGGTGGCGGCCTGCGGCCTCGCGGCGGCCACCGACCTGCCCACCACCGTCTTCCCCTTCATCCTGCGCAACGTGGCGCTGCTGGGCGTCGATTCCGTCAACTGCCCGACCCCGCGCCGCCTCGCGGCCTGGACGCGGCTGGGTGAGCTCCTCACAGAGGCCGACTTCGATCTCGTCACCCGCGAGGTGGCGCTGGAGGATCTGCCGCAGGTGGCGGACGACATCATCGCCGGCGGCGTGCGCGGCCGCACGGTGGTGCGCATCTGAGCGGCGCATTGAGCCGAAGGCGCCCCTGCACTAGGGTCGGCGGACAGTGACTCGTCCGCCGCAGGGGGCTTGCGACGTGAATTTTGCCGGTATCGATCTGACGCTCTCCGCCAAGCTGTTCGCGGCGCTGTTCGCCATCATGAACCCGCTGACGATCATCCCGGTGTTCCTCAGCCTGACGGCGGACCGCTCCCCGGCCGAGCGGCGCAGCACCATGTTGGTGCTAAACGCGACGGTGGCGCTGGGCTGCCTGATTTGCGCGTTGGGCGGTCGCTTCGTGCTGGGCGTCTTCGGCATCGATGTCACCCATTTCCAACTGGCCGGCGGGCTCATCGTGCTGCTCCTCGCGCTGTCCATGCTCAGCGGCGAGGAGCACAGCGCGCACGCGGGCACGGAGGCGGAAAAGAAGACCTTCAGCTCGGCCTCCAGCATGGGGGTCTACCCGCTGGGCATTCCGCTTTCCATCGGGCCGGGCACCATGACGACGATCATCGTCTTCTCGGGCTCCAGCGCCACGGCAGGCGGCGCGGCGGGCTTTTATCTCGCGCTGATCGGCTATGTGGTGTTCTTCTCCATCGCGATGGCCGTGGCGCCCGCGCTCTCCTCGGTCCTGTCACCCACCGCGCTTAGCATCTCGAAGCGTCTGATGGGCATCGTGCTCGCGGCCATCGCCATGGAGATGCTGACCGACGCGCTCGGCCACCTCTTCCCCGCCTGGGTCGCGCACGCCGGATAGGGGCTGCCGTCAGAAGCTCGGCGGCGTGCAGGCGCTGATGACCTCGCAGGGATTGGGGCCGATGCAGCGGAAGCGGTGGGGGCGGCGGCTCTCGAAATAATAGGCATCGCCGGGGCCGAGGATGCGCCGCACATCGTCAACCGTCACCTCCAGCCGCCCGGACAGGACCACGCCGCCCTCCTCGCCTTCGTGGACGAGCGGCACCACGCCGGTGTCGGCCCCGGGCTGGTAGCATTCCTTCAGAATCTGAAGCTTCCGGCCGAAGAGCCGCTCGCCCACCTGGCGGTAGGAGATCGAGCCCTTGCCGATCTCGGTGAGTTCCTCGGCGGCGTAGAAGGTCTTCTTAGGCGCCTCGGGCTCGAACGCGAAGAATTCCGCAAGCCCGATGGGGATGCCCTCGAGAATGCGCTTCAGTGCGCCGACCGAAGGGTTCGAGGTGTTGGACTCGATCAGCGAGATGGTGGAGTTGGTCACGCCCGTGCGCTTGGCGAGCTCGCGCTGGGAAATGCCGTGCAGGAGTCGCAACTGGCGCAGCCTGTCCCCGATGTCCATGGCAAGCCCTGTTTCGGGTGTTGCGAATATCGAAAATCATGCCACTCGGAATAATAAATTTCAATGAGATAGGTGGTTCCAGAAAACGACTTGTTCGGCCTGCGCAATTGGCCGATGTGGAGGCAGCCAAGAGGAGAACGGCATGACCCTTCACGTCCGGTCCAACCATCCCAGTCTCGACAATTTCTGGATGCCGTTCACCGCGAACCGCCAGTTCAAGGCGGCGCCCCGCCTGCTGTCGGGCGCCAAGGGCATGTATTACACCGACGTCGACGGCAACTCGGTTCTGGACGGCACGTCCGGCCTCTGGTGCGTCAATGCCGGCCATGGCCGTGCCCAGATCGCCGAGGCGGTCGCGCGCCAGCTGGTCGAACTGGATTATGCACCCACCTTCCAGATGGGCCATCCCATCGTCTTCGCCTTCGCCGAAAAGCTCGCCGCCATGGCTCCCGGCGGCAAGGACGGCGGGCTCGACCGCGTGTTCTTCACCGGCTCCGGCTCGGAATCGGTGGATACGGCCCTCAAGATCGCCATCGCCTACCAGCGCGCCATCGGACAGGGCACCCGGACCCGCATCATCGGCCGCGAGAAGGGCTATCACGGCGTCGGCTTCGGCGGCATCTCGGTGGGCGGCCTCGTCAACAACCGGCGGGTCTTTCCGCAGATCCCCGCCGACCATATGCGCCATACGCTCGACATCGAGCGCAACGCCTTCTCCAAGGGGCTGCCGGCCCATGGCATCGAGCTCGCCGAGGATCTGGAGCGGCTCGTCGCTTTGCATGGCGCCGAGACCATCGCCGCCGTCATCGTCGAGCCCATGGCGGGCTCCGCCGGCGTCGTTCTGCCGCCGAAGGGCTATCTGGAGCGCCTGCGTGCTACGGCCGACAAATACGGCATCCTGCTGATCTTCGATGAGGTCATCACCGGTTTCGGCCGCCTGGGCACGCCGTTCGCGACGGACTATTTCGGCGTCACGCCCGATATCGTCACCACCGCCAAGGGCCTGACCAACGGCGCCATCCCGATGGGCGCCGTGTTCGCCTCACGCAAGGTCCACGACGGGCTCATGACCGGCCTGGAGAACCAGATCGAGCTGTTCCACGGCTACACCTATTCCGGCCATCCGGTGGCCTGCGCGGCGGGCCTCGCGACGCTGGGCATCTATGCCGAGGAGGGGCTTTTGACCCGCGGGGCGGAGCTTGCCGAATACTGGCAGGAGGCGCTGCACTCGCTGAAGGATCTGCCCCATGTGGTGGATATCCGCAACCTCGGCCTCGTCGGCGCCATCGAGCTGCGCCCGCGCGATGGTGCGCCGGGTGCTCGGGCCTACGAGATCTTCGTCGAGTGCTTCCGCAAGGGGGTTCTCATCCGCGTCACGGGCGACATCATCGCCTTGTCGCCGCCGCTGATCGTGGAGAAGGGCCAGATCGACACCATCGTCTCGGTCATCGGCGACACGCTGAAAAGCGCCGCCTGACCCTCGAAATGAGCCGCCGCAAGGGCCGTGGGCACGTGCGGCGGCTTGGATCGTCAAACCGCCTTCAGCGTCTCGGCCAAGGTGGTGAGGAGGCGGTCCGCGTCCGCCGCCGAGAATACCAGCGGCGGGCGGATCTTCAGCGTGTTGGCATGATAGCCGGTGGCGGAGATCAGCACCCGCCGCTGGCGCAGCCCGTCCACCACGGCGAGGGCGGTGGGTGAATCCGGCGCCTTGGTCGCGCGGTCCTTCACGAACTCGACGCCGATATAAAGCCCCGCGCCGCGCACATCGCCGATCCGCGCATCAGACTTGGCGATCTCCCGAATGCCGTCCTGGATCATCCGGCCGATGCGGGCGGCGTTCTCCTGCAGCCCCTCCGATTTCAGGACATCGAATGTCGCCCGCGCGGCCGCGATGGCGACGGTGTTGCCGCCGAACGTGTTGAAATAGCGCATCTCGTTGCCGAAGCGCTCGATGACGTGCGGAGCCACGGCCACGGCGGCGACAGGGAAGCCGTTGCCCATGGGCTTGCCCATGGTGACGATATCAGGCTGAAGGCCGTGCCGCTGGAAGCCCCAGAGCCGGTCGCCGGAGCGGCCGAAGCCCGCCTGCACCTCATCGGCGATCATCACGCCGCCCGCCGCGCGCACCACCTCCGCGATGGGCCCGAGGATGTCGGTGGGATCGGCATAGATGCCGTCCGACGAGAACAGCGAATCGGCGATAAAGGCGGCCAGCCCCTCGCCGCGCCGTTCCAGCTCCTCGATCTCGTATTTAAGCTGGCGGATCATCGTCGCCGCGATCTCCGCGGGGGGCATGCGATAAGAATCCGGCGCCGGAATGCGCCGCACCCATTCGCCGAGCGGCGACTTCCTGCCGAGCGACGGCGACAGGCCGGCGGTGAGGAAGGAATTGCCGGTATAGGCCTCGGACGTAATGACGATGCCCTTGCGCCCGGTGTGGTGCATGGCGATGCGCAGCGCGAGGTCGTTGGCCTCCGATCCCGTGCAGGTGAACATGATGTGGCGGATGGGGTCGCCGAAGGTCGGGACGATCTCGTCCGCGAAATCGAGGATGCCGTCCTGCAGATAGCGCGTGTGGGTGCACAGCGTCTGCATCTGCTCATGCACCGCCTCGACCACGCGCGGATGGCAGTGACCCACGGACACGACGTTGTTGTAGGCATCGAGATATTCGTTGCCGGCGTTGTCCCAGAGACGGGTGCCCTTCGCCCGGCTGATCTCCACCGGATGGGCATACATGAGGCGATAGGCGGGCCCGAGCAGCGCCTGCCGGCGCGCCACCATGTCCTGCGTCGCGGGGTCGAGGGCGGACATGTTGGACGGGTCGAAGCCGTTCACCATGCCGACGTTGATCTTGCGTTCCTTCACTGCGGTCATGTGGGAAACGCCTCCTTCAAACGGGCGAGGCCGCGAC
>JAEZMT010000071.1 GCA_023442085.1 Pseudomonadota bacterium
GCCACGGCATGGACGAATTGTCCGTGCTCCACCTCGGCCACCAGCCCATCGCCTATTCGGAGGTGACGGGGAAGGGCAAGGCGCAGATCACCTTCGACAAGGTGGCGCTGGAGCCCGCCACGGCCTATGCCGCAGAGGATGCGGACGTGACGCTGCGCCTCTGGCAGGTGCTGAAGCCCCGCCTCGCCGCCGAGGGCCGCACCACCGTCTACGAGACGCTGGAGCGCCCGCTCATTCCCGTGCTGGCGCGCATGGAGAGCCGTGGCATCGCCATCGACAAGGCCATTCTGGCGCGGCTCTCCTCCGAATTCGCGCAGGGCGCGGCGCGGGTGGAGGACGAGATTGCGGAGCTGGCCGGCGAGCGGCTGAACGTGGGCTCGCCGAAGCAGATGGGCGACATATTGTTCGGCCGCATGGGCCTGCCGGGCGGCACCAAGACCGCCACCGGCATGTGGTCCACCAAGGCCACCGCGCTGGAGGAGCTGGCCGAGCAGGGTCACAAGCTGCCGCAGAAAATCCTCGAGTGGCGCCAGCTCTCCAAGCTGCGCTCCACCTATACCGACGCGCTGCCCAACTTCGTGCATCCGCAGACCAAGCGCGTCCACACCTCCTATGCGCTGGCCGCCACCACCACGGGGCGGCTCTCCTCGTCCGACCCCAACCTGCAGAACATCCCCGTGCGCACCGAGGAAGGTCGCCGCATCCGCCGCGCCTTCGTGGCGGAGGCGGGCAACCTGCTCGTTTCGGCGGACTATTCGCAGATCGAATTGCGGCTGCTGGCCGAGATCGCGGAGATCCCGGCGCTGCGGCAGGCCTTCACGGACGGGCTGGACATCCACGCCATGACGGCGTCGGAAATGTTCGGCGTGCCGGTGAAGGACATGCCGGGGGAAATCCGCCGGCGGGCGAAGGCCATCAATTTCGGCATCATCTACGGCATCTCCGCCTTCGGCCTCGCCAACCAGCTCTCCATTCCACGCGAGGAGGCGGGCCAGTACATCAAGCGCTATTTCGAGCGCTTCCCAGGCATCCGCGACTATATGGAGGAGACCAAGACCTTCTGCCGCGAGCACGGATACGTGGAGACGCTGTTCGGCCGGCGCTGCCATTATCCCGACATCGCGGCGAAGAATCCCTCCATCCGCGCCTTCAACGAGCGCGCCGCCATCAACGCCCGTCTGCAGGGGACGGCGGCCGACATCATCCGCCGCGCCATGATCCGCATGGAGCCCGCGCTGGCCGAGGCCGGGCTTTCGGCGCGCATGCTCCTCCAGGTGCACGACGAACTGGTGTTCGAGGTGCCCGAGGCCGAGGCGGAAGCCACCATCCCCGTCGTTCGTCACGCCATGGAGAGCGCGGCGGCGCCCGCCGTTCACCTCGCCGTGCCGCTGAAGGTGGACGCGCGCGCGGCGAAGAACTGGGAAGAGGCCCACTGAAGAGCCCTCTCCCGGTCGCGGCTGGGGCTCAGTCCGGCTTCTTCTCGATCAGCCGATAGTCGGCGGAAAATTTCAGATCGTAGACACGGCCGTCTGCGCAGCGGGCATTGTCGATCTCGAAATAGCCGCCGTCATCAAATTCCCACTCGCCGCCGGAGCAGTTCTGCTCCTTCATCGCGGCATCGAGCCTGCCGCGTTCCGCCTCGGTGACGGGGCGATCCGCTGCGTGGGCGGGGAGAGCGGACACGGCCAGAATGGCGCAGGCCAAGGCAAGACGCATGGATATCTCCTGAACTGCGCGGCGGCCCTCGGGCACCGCGATGGCGAATGAGACGTTGCTCGCCCTCGGCCAGCCGTTTCGTAACGTAAGGAATTGTCCCGCGGTTCCGGTTGACGCCTGTGCCCCGGATGCTGCTAAACACCCGCCATTCCCCAACACGAGGACACATCATGAGCATCGAACGGCTCGACAAGGGCGCCCGCATGAGCGAGGCGGTGATCCACGGCAACACCGTCTATCTCGCCGGCCAGGTGGCCGAGGGGCCGGACGTGGAGAGCCAGACCAAGGCCGTCCTCGCCTCCATCGACAGCCTGCTGGCCCGCGCCGGCACCGACAAGTCGCGCATCCTCAGCGCCACCATCTGGCTGTCGGACATCGCGAATTTCGCCGGGATGAACAGCGTGTGGGACAGCTGGGTGGACAAGGCTAATCCCCCCGCCCGCGCCACCAGCGAAGGCAAGCTCGCCGCGCCGCAGTTCCTGGTCGAGATCATCGTCGTCGCCGCGCGCGGCTGATCTGCCGGGCATCCCCCTCTCCCCTCGCGGGGGAGGGTGGATCGCGGCGGAGCCGCGAGCCGGGTGAGGGGCATGGCGTCGTTTGCCCGGCTCTGCGAGCCGTGACGCGAACCCCCTCACCCCCGTCCCCTCTCCCGCCCGAATCCGGCTGGTGCCGGGTTCGGTTCGGGCTGGTTGAAGTCGGCAACAGCCGACTTCAAGGGGAGAGGGGTGGCGCCCGGCGGACTTGGAGCTTACCCTTTCCGATCAGCGAGCTTTTTGGAGCCTCCCCCATGGCCGCCCCCGGCGCCGAACCCTCAAGCCCCCGTGCCCCGCGCGAGACGCGGCAAGTGCGCATGGAGGCGCTTGCGCGCCTGCCGGTGTTCTTCGGGCTCGAAGGCCGGCGCGTGCTGGTGGCGGGCGGTGGCGAGCCGGCGGCCTGGAAGGTGGAGCTTCTCTCCGCCGCCGGGGCGCGGGTGGAGGTGATCGCCCCCGCCGTCTGCGAGGACATCTGGCGGCTGGCCGGCGCGCCCAACCACGGTGCCATCGCCGTGCATGTGCGCGACTGGCACGCCGACGACATCGCGGGCGCGGCCCTGGCCATCGGCGATTTCGAGGATGCGGAGGCGGCCGCGCGCTTTTCCTCCGCTGCTCGCGCGGCTGGCGTGCCGGTGAACGTCATCGACCGCCCGGCTTTATGCGATTTCACCTTCGGCGCGATCGTGAACCGCTCGCCCCTCGTGGTGGGCATTTCCACCGATGGCGCGGCTCCGGTGTTCGGGCAGGCGGTGCGGGCGAAGATCGAGGCGCTCCTGCCCTCGGGCTTCCGCGCCTGGGCGCAGGCGGCGAAGACCTGGCGCGCGGCGGTGACCGAGCGCGACCTCTCCTTCCACGCCCGCCGCGCCTTCTGGGAGCGGTTTGCGGCAAAAGCCCTCGCCGAGCCCCATCGCGCGCCGGAAGAAGCCGACCGCGCCGCTTTGTTCGCCGCGCTCGAGACGCAGGGCGCGGCCCCCCACGGCGGCTCCGTCGTGCTGGTGGGCGCCGGACCGGGCGATCCCGAGCTTCTGACGCTGAAGGCCGTGCGCGCGCTGCAATCGGCGGACGTGGTGCTCTATGACGATCTCGTCTCCGGCGCGATCCTCGATTTCGCCCGGCGCGAAGCGAAGAAGATGCTGGTGGGCAAGACCGGCTACGGCCCCTCCTGCAAGCAGGACGACATCAACGCGCTGATGGTGGAACTCGCCCGCGAGGGCCGCCGCGTGGTGCGCCTCAAGGGCGGCGAGCCCATGATCTTCGGCCGGGCCGGCGAGGAGATCGCCCATTGCCGCGCAGCCGGCGTGCCGGTGGAGGTGGTGCCGGGCATCTCCTCCCCGCAGGGCGCGGCGAGCCGGCTGGTTACCTCCCTCACCCATCGCGACCATGCGCGGCGGCTGCAATTCGTCACCGCCCACGCGCGGGACGGCAAGCTGCCCGCCGATCTCGACTTCAAGGCCCTCTCCGACAAGGCGGCGACCACGGTCGTCTACATGCCGCGCCGGACCTTGCCGGACCTCGTGCGGAATCTTCTCGCCGCCGGCATCGAGCCGGCGACCCCGGCCGTGGCCATCTTCTCGGTCACGCGGCCGGAGGAGAAGGTGGTGCTCGCCACCGTCGCCAGCCTCGTGGAGGCGGTAACCCGCGCCGTGGACGAAGGGGCGGACGGCCCCTGCCTCGTGCTCTATGGTTTTGCGCTGTCGGAAGTCGCGGCGCAGGATTTGCCGCGGGTGGCGCTCCAGAACCTGCCCGAGGCGGCGCAACGCTAACGCGCCGTCTTCCTTTACGGTAGGCGCCCGAGCGGGGCTGCCGCCCGATGCCCCGTCCCGACGCCCCGTAGCCGCCGAGACGCCCGTCGGCAGGGACGACGATCTGGCCGGGCGCCCTCTCAGACGAGCAGATGGCAGCTGTCGGCGCCGCCATGGAGCGCGAGCAGATGCGACGACAGGGCCTCGATGCCGTCTGCGAACGCGTGCGCGGACGCTGTGCCGGCCCCATGGCCCGAAGCATCGCTCCACAGTGTTTCGAGGATATGCGCAATGGCGGGATCCCCATGGGCTGCGAGGTGCGCGAGCGCCGCGCCGGTCCCTTCGGTGGCGTCGGCGGGACCGTGGGCGTGGGCCGCCTCCAGAGCCGCGAGGCGGGATTCCAGCAGGTCCGACAGACCGGGCAGAAGAGCGCTCACGCCCGAAAGTTGAGCCATCGCCGCTGCCCAGAGATCCGGCCCCGAGGCGGGCGCGGCCGTGGTCTCGGGCGCGAGGGCGAAGCTCGCGACCATGGGCGAGACGCCGCCCGTGCCGGTGAGCGTGACGCTCACATTCTGGGTGACGGTGCCGCCGTGATGGTCGTCCAGCGTCAGCGCGAAGGTCTCCACCTTCGTCTGGCCGGCCGCCAGCGGCTCCACCTTGGTCTCGTCCACCACATAGGACCACACCACGGCGCCGGAGCCGTTCATGTCGCTCACCACCTTGGCGGAAAGCGTCCCCAGCGCCCCGTCCGGCGCGGCGACGCTTACCGCGTGGGTGTCCTT
>JAEZMT010000090.1 GCA_023442085.1 Pseudomonadota bacterium
CCGCTCGGTCCGTGGCTCGTCACCACCGACGAGATCGCCGATACCTCCACCCTCGCCATGTGGCTGGAAGTGAACGGCGAGCGCGTGCAGAACGGCTCCATGAAGACCATGATCTTCCGCATCCCGTTCCTGGTGCACTACATCAGCCAGTTCATGGTGCTCGACCCCGGCGATGTCATCACCACCGGCACCCCGCCCGGCGTTGGCCTCGGCTTCAAGCCGCCACGCTTCCTGAAGGCCGGCGACGTGATGCGCGTCGGCATCGAGGGCCTCGGCGAGCAGCAGCAGACCGTGGTGCCGTTCAAGCTCTGAACGGACATGGCGGCGGGGCGTTGGTCCCGCCGCTTCACCCCATCGCATCGTCGGGCACGAGCCAGCCGCGATAGATGCCGAGGGTAAAGTCCCGGTCGTCCGATAAATCTAGATAATGCGCCTCGGCCGCGAGCGCCGCCTCCGCGACCCGGTAGGGCTGCGCGCCGTAGGACTGGAACGGACCGGCGGCATCGATGACGACAAACGTCGTCAGGCGCGCGATGCGGTCCGCAAACCCAGGGGCGTCGCGATCGATCAGATCCACCCGCGCATCCCGCGCAAGGGCCATGCTGATGAGCGAGCCGAAGCCCCCGTAGCCGCCAAGGACGAGGACGATCTCAGGCAATAAGCCGCGCCTTCAGCTCCGCCGAAGGGGCTGGGCACGCCTGCCGGCCGAAACGGTAGCGATTGCGAGCGACGAAATCATAAAGCGGGTCGGCGATCACCTTGGGAATCCATCCGAGCGGAGCCAAGGCGGCCCATGGCCAGCCGAGCGCTTCCATGGCCGCTGCGAACGCTTGCAGCCGGACGTAGGGGCGGCCGGCGACGATCACGATGTTGGTCTCCATCAGGTCCGCATCGAGACCATGCTGCGCATAGAGCGTCCGCCCCGGCGCCGACTGCGCCGTCACGAACAGGAAGCGGCGCTTGGGATCATGGCCGGCGATGAAGCGCGCGAAGCCTGAGCAGAAGACGCAGGTGCCGTCGAAGACGATCAGGTCTTGGGTTGGGGGAAGCGCTTCCATGGACCCCGCCTGTCGAAAGGTCAGTCATCCTAGCCGATGCGGCCGGCGCGTCCATGGCTTGATACCACGCCCGTCGGGACCACACCCATGGCATAGCGCTTCACCCATTGCGCGCACGCGAGATAGACGAGGGTAATGCCGGCGACCGCGGCGAGGGTGGTTACCGGGAGCGGCACGAAGCCGAACCAGCCGCCGAGGCCGCTGAGGGGCACCACGAACGCGACGGCCAATGCGCCGAGGGCTGAAAGAACAAGCGCGCGATCCGGCGGCGTCTCACCGAGCGGCAGGCGGGTGCGGATGAGGAACACCACAAGCACCTGCGTGGCGATGGATTCCAGGAACCAGGCCGTGCGGAAGGCTTCCACCCCGGCCTCGAGCACCAGCAGCAGCACGCCGAAAGTAAGGAAATCGAAAAGCGAGGAGAGCGGCCCCATCACCGCCGCGAAGCGCACCAGCCCCTGCATATCCCACTGCTGCGGCGTGGCGAGATCCGCCTCGTCCACGGCGTCGAAGGGAATGCCGACCTCCGAGAGATCGTAGAGCAGGTTGTTGAGCAGGATCTGGGTGGCGAGCAGAGGCAGGAACGGCAGGAACAAGCTCGCAGCAGCCATGGACAGCATGTTTCCGAAGTTGGAGCTGGCCCCCATCCGCACGTACTTCAGGATGTTGGCGAAGGTCCGCCGCCCCTCCTCCACCCCGTCCGCCACCACGTCGAGGTCGGGCGCGAGCAGGATCATGTCGGCGGCGGCGCGGGCGACGCCCGTGGCCCCGTCCACCGACAGGCCGACATCGGCGAGCTTCAGGCCGGGCGCGTCGTTCACGCCATCGCCGAGGAAGCCGACCGTCTCACCATCAGCCATCAGGGCCCGCACCACCCGCACCTTCTGGTTCGGCGTCATGCGGCCGAAGACGTTCACACTGCGCACGCGGACGCGCAGCGCATCGTCGCTAAGGTGCGCCACTTCGGCGCCGGAGAGCATGTCGGCGGCGTCGATGCCCAGTTCGCCGGCGACACGGGCGACCACCGTCGGGTCGTCCCCGGACAGCACTTTGACCCTCACCCCCGCAGCCGCGAGCCGTGCGAGGGCATGGGCGGCGGTGGGCTTTGGCGGATCCTCGAACAGGCAGAAGCCCTCCAGCACGAGGCCGGATTCATCCTCCGGCTCAAGGCTGCCGGTGCGCGCCATGCCAGCTGGGGTGCCGGCGCGCGTGGCGACGGCGATGGCACGCAGGCCCTGCTCCGCATGTCGCTTGAGTTGCGTGGCGATGGCGGTGCGGTCTTCGGGGCCGAGGTCGGCGAGACTCTCCCCCACCCGGCGGCGGCTGCAGATGTCCATCACCGCTTCCGGGGCGCCCTTGCAGACCAGGAGGCGCTCTCCGGAGCCATTCCGGTGGCCCTCCTTCGCCCGCTCCGCCAGCACCGAGCCACGCCGACGCTCATAGCCGAAGCTCAGACGGGCTAAGGCGGTCCATCCCTCAGCCGCATCCGGCGCGGCGGCCGCGAGCGCGGAATCCATCCAACTGCGGTCGCCGGCCAGTTCGGCGCAGATGGCCGCGAGTTCGGCCGGCCGGCGCGTCCCGTTGCCGGCCGCATCCACGCTGCCCGCGAGCACGATCTCGGCGGAGGTGAGGGTGCCGGTCTTGTCCGTGCAGAGCACCGTCATGGCGCCGAGGTCATGGATGGCGGTGAGGCGCTTCACGATCACCTTGCGCTGGGCCATGCGCACCGCGCCGCGCGAGAGGGTCACGGTGGTAATCATCGGCAGCAGCTCGGGCGTGAGCCCCACCGCCAGCGCCACCGCGAACATGAGCGATTCCAGCAGCGGCCGACCCAGCACGAGGTTCACGGCCAACACCGCCACGGACAGGACGCCCGCCGCACGGGCAATGACGAAGCCGAGCGCGCGCAGATCGCGCTGGAAGGGTGAAAGGCCCCCATCCTCGGCCAGAAGCGCCGCCGCGGCGCCAAACAGGGTCGCGCGGCCCGTTGCCACCGCGAGCGCGACCGCCTCGCCGCTTTGCGCAACGGCACCCCGGAAGAGCGCGTTCGTCGCTTCCGCCGCGACGGTGGACGAGACGGCCCCGGGCCGCTTCTCCACCGCGAAGGGCTCGCCCGTGAGTGCGGCCTCGTTCGCGGAAAAGCCATCGGCGGACAGGATGACGGCATCGGCAGGGATGATATCGCCGGCGCGCACGCGGAAGACGTCGCCGGGGACGATCCGGTCGGTTGGGAGGGTGCGGAAGACGCCGTCGCGGCACACCTCGGCGGTGAGCGCCACCTGCTCGCGCAGCGCCGCTGCGGCTTTGGAGGCCCGAGCCTCCTGAACCGTGTCGAGGCCGATGGAGGCGATGACGACGAGAATGATGATGACCGCACTCGCCGCATCTCCCGTCGCCGCCGAGACCGCGGCGGCGAGGAGGAGCATCAGCATCAGCGGCTCCAGCAGGCGACGAAGCAAGGCGCGCAGGGGGCCGGTGCGGCTGAGAGGCTTGTCGAGGTTGGGGCCGAAGCGGTTGAGGCGCTCTTCGGCCCCCGTGGAGGAGAGGCCCGCCCTGCCGCAGTCGAGGCGCTGGCAGAGCAGCTCATGCGGTTCGGTCCAGAACGCCCCCGCACCGGCATCGCCCGCGACCGTGGGCTTGGCGGATCGACGCGCGGCGTCCGGGAAGTGCTGTCCGGCGATGTCCACGGGCGGCCTCCGGCCCTGTTCAAGCGGCCGGGAGCCTAGAGCATATCGTCGGCCGGCAGATACCGGCCTCGATCAAGAATGGCGGCGAATTCGTTCCTTTCGCAGGGGCCTCATTGCACCGTCGTGGTGGCGAGCCAGCTCTTCACCGCGCCGAGGGCCTCGGTGCGGTTGCCGGTGCGGTGCTGGGCTTCCTGGAAGACCGCAAGCTGCACGTCGGCGCTCGTGCCCTCCTCCGCGATGGTGCGCACGCGCATCAAGGCATCGAGGCAGCCGAGCGCCTCGGCATCGGACGACACGAGATTGACGAGCCCATCCACCGCATCCCGCACCGCTACGGCGCGACGCTGGGCGAGGTCCACGAACGAGCCATGCACACCATAGCGCTGGGCGCGCCACTTGTTCTCGTCTGCGATGGCCCGATCCACCGGACCCACATCGCGATTGTGATGGGGATTGCGCACCAGGAAGCGCACGAGCGCGCGATAGAGGGCAGCGATGGCCACCGTATCACCAGAGCGGGTGCAACTGTCCGGCGCGCGCAGTTCCAGGGTGGGCAACTGGCGCGAAGGGCGGATGGCCCACCAGACATAGCTTGAGTCGGTGATAGCCCGCGCCGCGACCATGGCCTCCACATAGCGCTCGTAGTCGCCGCTGTTCTCGAACATCTCCGGCAGGCCGGTGCGCGGCAGCTCGTCATAGGCTGCGAGCCGGTAGCCCATCAGGCCGGTCTGCTTGGCGCCCCAGAAAGGGGAAGAGGTGGAGAGCGCGATGAAATGGGGGATGTAGGGCACCATGCGGCGCATCACATTGACCCGCTGGTCCGGGTCGGGCAGTTCCACGTGCACGTGCAGGCCGCACACCATGTTGCGCTCGCCGAGCATCTTGAGGTCGTTCATCACGCCGTCGTAGCGATTGGCCCGCGTGGCGCGCACCCCGTCCCAGGTGGCGGTGGGATGGGTCCCGGCGGCAATGACGGCAAGACCGTGCTCCCCCGCCACCTGCGACACCGCATGGCGCAGCCCGCGGATCTCATCCAGCGCGCTGCCGATGCCGGTGGTCGGCCGCGTGGCGATCTCAAGCTGGGACTGGAGCATTTCCACCGAGACGGACTCGCCCAGCCGCTCCTTCAGCTCATCGAAAAACCCAGCCGGCATGCGCCTTTGCACCGCCTTCGTCTGGGCGTCGACGACGAAGAACTCCTCCTCGATTCCAAAGCTGTAATCGTTCGACACGGAGCCCTCCACAGAACCTGACGCTACGGCGAGCCAGTAACGCTCGTCCTACTGCGAAGTTCCGGCAGACTGACGCGAAATCAGTCCAAATTTGGGCAGTGAATCTCGCGGCTCAATGCGCGTGGAAGCTCAGTGTGTTCCCGCATCGCACGCGAAATCGAAAAATGCGGAAGTAACCACCCCGAGATTCGCGAGATTGGATTTATTTAATCTGGCTGGAACAAAACCCTCGGCTGGGCGTTTAAGCGCTTCACGGTCGCGCGGCATTCACCAAAGCCAGCGCCGCGACGGCGGCGGTGTCGGCGCGCAGAATGCGCGGGCCGAGGCTGAGGGTCAGTCCGCGGGGGGCAATCCGCGCGCGCTCCTCCGGGCTGAAACCACCCTCCGGCCCGATGAGAACGCTGACCGGCCCCGCGGGCGCCTGCCTGAGGGCGGCGATGGGGTCTTCGACCTCCGACGCTTCATCGCAGAAGACCAGCAGGCGATCCTTCGGCAGGGATGCCAGCCAGGCGTCCAGCGCGCGCGGCTCCTCCACGCGGGGAAGGCTCAGGATACCGCACTGCTCGGCAGCCTCGATGGCATTGGCCGCCATCCGCTCCCCGTTCACGCGCGAAACCTGCGTGTAGCGGGTGATGACGGGGCTCAGGATGCCGGCCCCCATTTCCACCGCCTTCTGGACCATGTAGTCGAGCCGCGCATGCTTCAGCGGCGCGAAGGCATATTCCAGCGTCGGCGCGGTTGGCTGGGGGCGGGTCTCGCGCAAGACCTCGAGCCGCACCTCACGCTTGCCGCCGGCAATCCGCGTGGCCCGCCATTCTCCGTGACGGCCGTTGAACAGCAGAATGTCCTCGCCGATGCCGAGCCGGATGACGTTGGCGACGTAATGCGCCGCCTCCCGCTCCAGGACGATTTCGGCGCCCGGCGTGAGATCGGCGGCAACATGCAGGCGTTGGGCGTGGAAATCGTGCTCGGGCATGGCGGCTCCTCTCGCGGGAGGGACACCACGCCTCGCCCCCGGTTGCAAGTGCAGCACCGAAGGCACGCCCGAAAACGCGAACAGGCGGAGACCCGAAGGGCCCCGCCTGTCTCACCCCCCGAACGCCCCTCGGGAGACGACGCCCTGACCGGCGCACCACCATAATCAACAAGCTTAACGTGCAGTTCCATCCCCCGAATGGAGGATGTGATGGTGCCGACGCCGTGCAATACGCGGCGCAACCGTTGACCGGGCTCCTACTTCGAGCCGTCCGCCTTGAACTGGGCGAGATAGGCTATGAGGTCCTTGCGCTCGTCCTCGCTCTTGATACCGGCGAAGGCCATCTTGCCCTTGGGGGCCAAAGCCTTGGGATTGGTCAGGTAGGCGTCGAGCGTCGCCGCGTCCCACACCTTGCCGGCGGCGGCGCCGTCCTTGATGTCCTGGGAATAGGCATAACCCTCGAAGTGCGCCCATTTGGCGCCGACGATGCCGTTGAGCGGCGGGCCGACCTTCACCTTCGCATCAGGGCCGATCGCATGGCAGGCCATGCACTTCTTGAAAGCGGTCTCGCCCTTGGCGACGTCGGGATCGGCATAGGCCGAGCCGGTGGCGGCGGCGAGGACAAGGGCAGAAGCCAGAACAAGACGCATTGAGCTATATCCTCTCTGTCGGCCGGGCCGCCGTGTGCAGCGCGTATGCTCACACCTGCAAAATCGCGGAAGCCAGCTTGTAATGCTTTACCGGGCAGACGCCTCCGCCTAGGACACCAGTTGAAGACCCGGCGAAGGGGTCGCGTTCCTTAGCATGTTTCCAACCCGGCCTTCGATGCGACCTTGAGACCTCCCGCCATGTGGGCTCCTGCGTGACCATTGTCGTGAAGATCGGCGGAAGCCTGATGCGGACGGCGCCGCCCCGCCGCCTGCTCGAACGCCTGTGCGGCCGGCCGGGCGTGGTGCTGGTGCCGGGCGGCGGGGCGCTGGCCGATCAGGTTCGCGTGATGCAGCCGCAGATGGGGCTTTCCGATGGGGCAGCCCATCGCATGGCGATTCTCGCCATGGAGCAGATGGGCCACGCCTTCCTCGACATCGCCCCCGCGCTGCGCCCCGTGCGGACTTTGGCCGACCTTGCGTCAGCCGGCGTGGGCGGCACCGCCCTCTGGCTGCCCGCGGCCATGACGCTCGATGCACCAGACATCCCCCAAGGTTGGGACGTGACCTCCGACAGCCTGGCTTTGTGGCTCGCGGCCCGCCTCGCCGCCGCGCGGCTTATTCTTATCAAGGCGCCGGGCGTCAACGTTCCGCGGAACACAGATCGCGCCCGTGACCTTGCGGCCTGGTCGAGCGCCGGGCTGGTGGATGCGGCTTTTGCGACCATGGCACCGGGCTATTCTGGCGATATTGTCCTCGTCCCCGCCGACGACGGGGCGCTGCTGGACCGGGTGCTCGAACCGCCCTCAGCGCAGAGCATCGAGGAAAACCAAGAAGGCCGACGCCGATCATGAGCGAGACCCGTTCCAGCAAGAAGCCGCCCCGCTGGGCCTGGGCCCTCACCGGCTCGGGGCACTATTTCACCGAGAGCATCGAGATCATCCGCGAGCTGCAGGACGTGGACCTGTTTGTCTCGGATGCGGCGGACGAGGTTCTGCGCATGTACAAGCAGGACAAGGAACCCCTGCCCGCCCAGACGCAGGTGTTCCGCGACAATTCGGCGTCATCCGCCTCCATCGGGCGCTTCTATCACGGCGAGTATCACACCCTCGTCGTCTCCCCCGCGTCGTCCAATACGGTGGCGAAGGCGGTGCACGGCATTTCCGATACGCTCGTCACCAATTGCTTCGCCCAGGCCGGCAAGTGCCGGGTGGCCTGCATCGTATTCGCCTGCGACAGCCAGCCGGAGATGATTACCATGGCGCCGGAAGGCCCCGTGCCGGTCTATCCGCGCCCCATCGACCTGGAGAACACGGCCCGGCTCAAGACCTTCGAGGATACCTTGGTGGCCGAGACGCTGGAGGAGCTGCGCCTCGCGATTGCCCGCCGCCGCGCCGAGCTGGCCGCCCTGTCTCCCATCCCGGCCTGAGCGATGGCCGAGCGCGTCGCCCTCGTCACCGGCTCGCTGGCCGAGCCCCGCATCCGCCGCATCGCGGAGGAACTGGCGGACGGGACGCTGGAGCCGGTGGTGGTGAACATCGGCGTCAAGGTCGCGGCGCTGATGACGGCGGAGATCGTGGAGCGCCGCCTCAAGCTGCCGGAGGGCACGGACAAGGTGCTGATGCCCGGCCGTTTCCGGGGCGACCTCGAACGCCTCGCCACCCGCTTCGGCCTGCCGTTCGAGCGCGGGCCGGACGAGGCGGCGGACCTGCCCGCCTATTTCGGCCGCGGCAAGGGCCGCAACGTCCCCCTCGACCGCCACGACGTGATACTGTTCGCCGAGATCGTGGACGCGACCCGTCTCACCATTCCCCAACTGCTGGAACGCGCCCGCTTCCTGAGGGGCGAGGGCGCGGACGTGATCGACCTCGGCGCCCTGCCCGACCAGCCCTTCCCGCATCTGGAGGAGGCCATCGCCGCCCTCAAGGCGGAGGGCTGCAAGGTGAGCGTGGACAGCTTCGATCCGGAAGAGCTGCGCCGCGGCACCCGCGCGGGGGCGGACTATCTGCTCAGCCTCAACGAGACCAATCTCGCCATCGCGGATGAAGGCCCCGCCGTGCCGGTGCTGGTGCCGGCGCAGGCCGGCGATCTCGCCTCTCTCCTGCGCGCCATCGAGGCGTGCGAGGCGGCGGGGCGGCCCTTCCTCGCCGATCCGATCCTGGACCCTATCCATCTGGGCTTCACGACATCCCTGGTGCGCTATGCGGAGCTGCGGCGGCTGAAGCCGGACATCCCCATCCTGATGGGCATCGGCAACGTCACCGAACTGACGGATGCCGACACCACAGGCATGAACGCGCTGCTGATGGGCATCATCTCCGAGCTGCGGCTCAATGCCGTGCTCGCGGTGCAGGTGAGCCCCCATTGCCGCACGGCGGTGCGCGAGTTCGATCGCGCGCGCCGGGAATATTATGCCGCGCGCGAGGCCGGCGCCTTGCCGCAGGGCTTCGGCGGTGGGCTGATGGCGCTGCGCGACCGGCGGCCCTTTTCCACCACCCCCGAGGAGGTGGCGCGGCTGGCCTCGACGGTGTCCGACCGCAATTTCCGCATCGAGGTGACGGAACAGGGCATCCACGCCTACAACCGCGATGGCCACCATGTGGCGGCGGACCCCTTCGCCCTCTTCCCCCATCTCAAGGTGGAGGACGACGGCGCGCACGCCTTCTATCTGGGCGTCGAGACGGCGCGGGCGGAGATCGCCCACCACCTCGGCAAGCGCTACGCGCAGGACGAGCCCTTGAAATGGGGCGTTGCGGGCGAGACAGGCGGGAGCGCCGAGGAGGCCCATCGGTTGACATTCAAGGAAGCGGGCTCGACGCTTTCATCGACGAAGAAAGGCGAAAGCGCGTGATCCGGGAGACCATCGTCACCACCGTCTCGGCCGCCGGGGAGGCGCACATCGCTCCCATGGGCGCGAGCGTGGTGGAAGGCGGCTATCTGCTCCAGCCCTTCCGCCCCTCCCGCACGCTGGACAATCTGGCGGCGGCGAAGAGCTGCGTGGTGAACTTCTCGGACGATGCCCGCATCTTCGCGGGCTGCATCACCGGCCGGCACCGCTCCTGGCCGACCGTGCCCGCCACCCGGCTCAATGGCGCCGCCCGCCTCGCCGACTGCCTCGCCCATGACGAGGTGGAGGTGGTGCGGATGGAGGACGACCCCACCCGCCCCCGATTCTTCTGCCGCACCATCCACCGCGAGACCCACGCGCCCTTCCTCGGCCTGAACCGGGCCGTGGCGGCGGTGCTGGAAGGCGCCATCCTCGTCTCGCGCCTGCACATGATGGACCCGGACCGGGTGGACCGAGAGATGAACTATCTCTCCATCGCCATCGACAAGACCGCAGGCCCCGCCGAGCGCGAAGCGTGGGACTGGCTGTGCGAGACCATCGCCGACCACCGCGC
>JAEZMT010000147.1 GCA_023442085.1 Pseudomonadota bacterium
TCGAGGCGGATCATGTCGCCGCTCTGGACCAATGCCAGCGGCCCGCCAACCGCCGATTCGGGCGTGATGTGCAGCACGATGGTGCCGAAGGCCGTGCCGCTCATGCGCGCGTCGGAGATGCGCACCATGTCCTTCACGCCCTGCCGCCCGAGCTTCTTGGGGATGGGCAGATAGCCCGCCTCCGGCATGCCGGGCGCGCCCTTGGGGCCGGTGTTGCGCAGCACCAGCACGTCGTCGGCCGTCACGTCGAGGTCGGGATCGTCGATGCGCGCGGCCATGTCGGCCACCGAATCAAACACCAATGCGCGCCCGGTGTGCTGGAGCAGCCGCTCGCTCGCCGCCGCCTGCTTCAGGATGGCGCCGCCGGGCGCGAGATTGCCGCGCAGCACCACCATGGAGCCCTGCGCCTTGATGGGGTTGGAGCGGGGCCGGATGACATCCTGTCCGGGCACCTCCTCGGCAGCCTCGACCATCTCGCGCAGGGTGCCGCCGTGCACCGTCGGCGCATCGAGATCAATGAGATCACCGAGCTGCTTCAGGAGCTTGGGCACGCCGCCCGCATGGTGGAAATGCTCCATGTAATGGGCGCCCGAGGGTTTCAGATCCACCAGCACCGGCACGTCACGGCCGATGGCGTCCAGCGTCTCCAACTCCAGCCGCACGCCGGCGCGGTTGGCGATGGCGGTGAGGTGGATGATGCCATTGGTGGAGCCGCCGATGGCCTGCATCACCACCAGCGCATTATGGAAGGCCGCGGGCGTGAGCAGCGCGCTCGGCTTCGGCCCGCCCTCCACCGCGAGCCGCGCGGCGACCTTGCCGCTCTGCTCGGCCAGCCGCACGCGCTCGGCATGGGGCGCGGGGATTGACGCGCTCATGGGCAGGCAAAGTCCGAGCGTCTCGGTGATGCAGGCCATGGTGGAGGCCGTGCCCATCACCATGCAGGTGCCTACCGACGGCGCGAGCCGCCCGTTCACGATGTCGATCTCGGCCTCGTCGATCTCGCCCGCCCGGTGCGCGCTCCACAGGCGCCGGCAATCGGTGCAGGCGCCCAGCACCTCGCCACGATGATGGCCCACCACCATGGGGCCCACCGGGACCACCACGGTGGGCAGGTCCACGCTCGCCGCCGCCATGATCTGCGCCGGCAGCGTCTTGTCGCAACCGCCGATCACCACCACCGCATCCATGGGCTGGGCGCGGATCATCTCCTCCGTGTCCATGGCCATCAGATTGCGCAGGAACATGGAGGTGGGATGGGCGAAGCTCTCGTGGATGGAGATGGTGGGAAACACCATGGGCATGGCCCCGGCCAGCATCACGCCGCGCTTCACCGCCTCGATAAGCTGGGGCGCGTTGCCGTGGCAGGGGTTGTAATCGCTGTAGGTGTTGGTGATGCCGACGATGGGCCGATCCAGCGCATCGTCCGAATAGCCCATGGCCTTGATGAAGGCCTTGCGCAGGAACAGCGCGAACCCGTCATCGCCGTAGCTCGTCAATCCTTTTCGCAGTCCCCGCGCCATCCTCGCCTTCCTCGTGCCGATCATCGCCGACCTGAAAGCGGACAATTTCCCTGCCGGGTTTGATTGTCAATAATATATGCCTCGATAAGCGCATTGAGATGAAAAATGCGCCGATCTTCGGAATCATTATTGACAATCATCCGACCGCCGCCCAGTCTCCCCGCAAACCCGGGGCATAACGGGACTTAGCGGGAGGAACGTGGATGACGAGCATTCGAGGCGCTGGAAAAACGTCGTGGGGCCGCGGCCTGTGCGCGGCGATCGCCATGACGGCGGCGATGGGCGGGGGACACGCCTTCGCGCAAACCGAAATCACCATGTGGAGCAACTGGCCCGACGAGCCCGCCAAGAAGGAGTGGGTGACGGCGCGGGTGAAAGAGTTCGAGGCCGCCAACAAGCAGTGCACGGTGAAGCTGAGCTTCATCCCCAAGGCCGACATCTACACCCAGGCGAAATCTGCCGTGCGCACCGGGCAGGCGCCGGACATCTTCTACATGGAGCCGGACCAGCCGGAATTCCTCGCCGGCGGCTTCCTGGAGCCCCTCGACGGCTACATCGATCTGAACGGTCTCGAAGACTGGGCCAAGCCGGCCTGGACCTCCAAGGGCAAGGTCTATGGCGTACCGGTGGAGGCCTATACGGTCGAGCTCTACTACAACAAGGATCTCGTGAAGAAGGTGGGCGTGGACGTGCCCGCCTCCTTCCAGCTCACGCAGGCGCAGTTCACCGAGCTGGTGAAGAAGGGCGTCGCCGCCGGCATCACGCCGGTGTCGCAGGGCGTGGGCGACCGGCCCTTCCCGGGCGGGCAGCTGCTGTTTGAATCGCTGCTGCGCAAGCTCGGGCCGGATGACTACATGAAGCTCCTCAACGGCGAGCTGTCCTTCAAGGACCCGCGCGTGCAGGAGGTGATGACGTGGGTGAAGGAACTGGTGGATGCCGGCGCCTATCCTAAGAGCTTCTCCACCCTGAAGCTCGGCGAGTCCCACTTCTACTTCTACAATTCTCCAGGCTCCCTCACCTTTCCCGATCCCAGCTGGTTCACCGGCCGCGCCTTCGCCGCGCCGGAGAAGGGCGGCATGCCGGCGAACTTCCCGCTGGGAATCATGAAGTTCCCGGCCATGGACAAGGGCGCCTGCCCGAACTGCAAGACGCTGGCGGTGGCGGGCAGCTTCGTCATGTATTCCAAGGGCAAGAACAAGGATTGCGCGGGCGCGTTGCTGAAATCCATGGCCAATGCCGAGAACGGCACCAAGTGGATCAGCGAGGTGTCACTGCAGAGCGGGCTCAAGTCCGATCCGGCGAAGATCGTCAGCCCCCACAAGGCCTATTTCGACGAGCTGAACGCCCGCAACAAGGACGTGACCTATTTCTTCGGCACGCCCCTGCTCTACTACCGGGCCAAGTGCGCCGAGACCTACATCCAGGTCATGAACAACGCCTTCCCCGCCGGCCTCATCAGCGTTGCCGATGCGGCGGAGAAGATGGACGCCGCCTGCCTGAAGAAGTGAGCGATGCCCGACGCCATTTCCATCCGAACCGCGGCCAAGAGCGGGGAGGCGAAAGCCTCCTCGCGGGCCACCCTCGCCGACCCCAGGCGCGCCACGCGGCTGGTCCTCGCCATCTTTCTCGGGCCGGCTTTGCTGGTCTATTGCGGGCTCACGGCCTATCCGGCCTTCCGCACCATCTTTGACAGCTTCTTCACCATCGAGGGGATGGACGCGACCTTCGTCGGCCTCGCGAATTATCGCGAGCTGATGGGCGACGAGACTTTCTGGGTCGCCGTGCGCAACACCTTCATCTGGTCTTTCGTCGCCCCCGTCATCGATGTCGCCACCGGCCTTCTCCTCGCCCTCGCGCTCTATGCCGGCGTGCCGTTCGCGCGCTTCCTGCGCGTCGCCTGGTTCACGCCGGTGCTGCTCTCCTACGTGGTCGTCGCGATCCTGTGGATGTGGATCTACAATTACGATTGGGGCGTGCTGAACGTGATGCTGCGGGCCGTCGGCCTCGGCGATCTCGCCTCCTCCTGGCTGGGCGATCCCAACCTCGCGCTCGCCGCCGTCATCGTCACCCATGCGTGGAAGTGGGCCGGCTTCAACATGGTGGTGTGCCTCGCCGCCATCCATTCCCTGCCCAAGGAAGTGCTGGAAGCGTCCGACCTCGACAATTGCGGCTGGGGCGCCAAGCTGCGCTACATCATCATCCCCATGCTGCGGCCGACGTTGCTGTCGCTCTATATCCTGTCCTTCATCGGCAAGATGAAAGTCTTCGATCTCGTCTGGATCATGACCCAGGGCGGGCCTCTGTGGGCGACGGAGACGGTCTCCACCTACGTCTACAAGCGCGCCTTCAACTGGAACACCTTCGACCTCGGCTATCCCTCCGCCATCGCCACGGTGTGGTTCCTGGTGGTGTGCGCCGCGGTCATCATCCTCAACCGCGTGCTCGGCTCGCGCGAGCGGCTGGAGTATTGAGATGGCCGCAACCCTCGCCGCCAACGCCGGCCGCGCGCCGCTGCCGCGCCTGTTCTCGCGGGGCATCCTCGCGCTGGTTCTGGGCGTCTACACCATCTACCAGCTCGGCCCCTTCCTGTGGCTCGCCACCATGTCGGTGCGCACCACGGCGGAGATCAGCGCCGATCCCTATGCCTGGCCGAGCCCCATGCACCTCGACCAGTTCCGCACCGCCTGGGTGGATTCCGACTTCGCCACCTATTTCTGGAACTCCACCCTCGTGGTGGTGGGCGCGGTGGCGGTGCTCACCCTCATCGGCGCCGCGGCGGCCCATGCGCTGGCGCGCTACCGCTTCCGGGGCAACCGGATCATCTACGGAATCCTGTTCTCGTCCATCATCTTCCCGCCGCAGATCACCCTGATCTCGCTGTATCAGATCCTGGTGGACTACAATCTCTACAACAGCCTGTTCGGGCTGGCGCTGGTCTATATCTCTCTCCAGCTGCCGCTGACGGTGTATCTGCTGGAGGGCTTCTTCGCGCGCATTCCGCAGGACCTGTTCGATGCGGCCAAGATGGACGGCTACGGCGACCTCGAAATCTTCTGGCGCATCGTGCTGCCGGTGGGCATGCCGGCCATCGCCACCACGCTGATCCTGAACTTCATCCAGCTCTGGAACGAGTTCCTGTTCGCCGTGGTGCTCATCACCGATCCCGAGAAGCGCACCCTGCCCATCGGCATCCGCGCCTTCATGGGCGACCATTTTCAGGACATCGGCATGATCGCCACCGGCGTCATGATCTCGGTCATTCCGGTCATCGTCGTCTACGTCTTCTTCTCAGAAAAGCTGATCCGCGGCATGACCGCCGGCGCGATCAAGTGAGGCTGCCATGGCAGTGGTGAAACTCGACAAGATCGTGAAGCGCTATGGTGGCGGCGGCCCCGTCGTGGTGGAGGACGTGGACCTCACCATCGACGACGGCGAATTCATGGTGCTGCTCGGCCCCTCGGGCTGCGGCAAGTCCACGACGCTGCGCATGATCGCGGGGCTGGAGACCATCTCCGGCGGCACGCTCTCCATCGACGGGCGGGTGGTGAATGACGTGCCCGCCAAGGACCGCGACATCGCCATGGTGTTCCAGTCTTACGCGCTCTATCCGCACATGAGCGTCGCCGACAATCTCGCCTTCGGCCTGCGTCGCCGGGCCATTCCCAATGCCGAGATCGAGCGGCGGGTGAAGGACGTGGCGGCGCTCCTCGGCCTCGCGCCGCTGCTGACCCGCAAGCCCAGTGCGCTCTCAGGCGGCCAGCGCCAGCGTGTGGCTCTGGGGAGGGCCATGGTGCGCGAGCCGCAGGTGTTCCTGTTCGACGAGCCGCTCTCGAACCTCGATGCGGCGCTGCGCGTCAACACCCGCAGCGAGATCATCAAGCAGCACCACCGCCTCGGCTCCACCATGATCTACGTCACCCACGATCAGGTGGAGGCGATGACCATGGGCACGCGCATCTGCGTGATGAACGCCGGCAAGGTGGCGCAAATCGGCGCGCCGCTCGATGTCTACTGGCAGCCGGCCAACACGTTCGTCGCCCGCTTCCTCGGCTCGCCGCCCATGAATTTGATGGACGCGACGCTCTCCGCCGCCACCCGCCGCGCGACGAGCCCCGCGCTCGATGCGCCGCTCGCCCGCTGGAGCGACGGCGTGCTCCAGGCGCGGGACGGCCGCAAGGTGACGCTCGGCGTGCGCGCGGAGGACATGGCCATCGATCCCGCCGCCCTCGACGGCGCGCCGGGCGGGCGCGTCACCGGGCGCACCATCGCGGTGGAGCCTCTGGGCGCGGAGACGCTGCTGCTGCTGGAGCTGCCCGGCGGCGGGGAGATCACCGCCCGCCTGCCCCGCCACGTCACCGCCACGCCGGACGAAACGGTGGAGCTCTTCTTCAGGGCCGACGCCGCCTATCTGTTCGACGCCGAGACGGGCGACGCCATCGCCCCGCTGGAAACCGGCGCCGCCGCCGTGCGCGCCGCCGTGCAGCGGAGGACGCACTGATGGCCGCGCCGCTCCGCGTCGGGCTCATCGGCGCCGGCTGGGTCACCCAGCATCATCTGAAGGGCTGGGCCGCGCTGGGCGATGCCGCCAAGGTGGTGGCCATCGCCGACCCGTCCGCCGAGCGCGCGGCCGAGCGGGCGCGCGCCTTCGGCATCCCCGCCATCTTCACCAGCGCCGAAGCCATGCTCGACGCGGGCGGCCTCGATGCGGTGGACATCGCCGCGCCCCGCGCCGTCCATGCCGAACTCGCCCGCCTCGCCGCGCGCCACGGCCTGCCCATCCTCTGCCAGAAGCCCCTCGCTCCCACTTTTCCCGAAGCGGAGCAACTGGTGGCGGACATCGGCGGGCGGGTGCGCCTGATGGTGCATGAGAACTGGCGTTTCCGCGCCTATTACCGGCAGGCCGCCGAATGGCTGCGCGCCGGCCGCATCGGCATGGTGCGGGCCGCCCACCTTTCCCTCGTCACCTCCGGCACGGTGCCGGATGCGGAGGGGCGGTTCCAGGCGCTGGAGCGCCAGCCCTTCATGCGCGAGGAACGCCGCATGCTGGTGGCGGAGGTGCTCATCCATCACCTCGACACGCTGCGCATGCTGCTCGGCCCGCTGAAGGTGGAGGCTGCCGCCCTCAGCCGCACCTGCACCGCCATGCGGGGCGAGGACGGCGCCGTCATCCAGCTCTCCACCGCGAACGGCGCGGGCGTCTCCATCTTCGCCAGCTTTGCGGCCTATGGCGTGCCGCCGCAGCAGGCGGACCGGCTGACCATTCTCGGCGACGCCGGCACGCTCCGGCTGGACGGAAACAGCCTCTCCCTCGCCGGCCCGGCGCCGGAGCGGCTGGACTATGATCCCGAGGCGACCTATCTCGGCTCCTATGCCGCGACGATCGCCCATTTCGTCGCGTGCCTTGAGAGCGGCGCGCCCTTCGAGACGTCGCCGGAGGACAATCTGGAGACCTTGCGGCTGGTGGAGGACTGCTACAGCCTCTCCGGCTTCGAGACGGCGAACAGGAGCGCCGCATGAGCGAAGCGTCCCTACCCGCATCCCGCGCCGACGAGCAGGCCGAGGTGCAGCGCCGGCTGGAAGATGACATCATCTTCGGCCGCTTCGCCCCCGGCTCGCGGCTGGTGGAAGACACGCTGATGGCGCGCTACGGCGCCTCGCGGCACTATATCCGTCAGGCGCTGGTGCAGCTGGAGCGCACCGGCGTGGTGCGGCGCGAGAAGAATGTGGGCGCCACCGTCTGCTCCTATTCGGCGCAGGAGGTGCAGCAGATCTACGCGGTGCGCGAGATGCTCACCCGGCAGGCGGCGCTGATGATCCCCCTGCCCGCCCCGCCGGAGCTGATCGTCCGCCTCAAGGAGATCCAGGCCGATTATTGCCGCAACGCCGACGCCGGCAACCTGCGCGGCATCCACGAGACCAACGACCTGTTCCACCTGACGCTGTTCTCGGGCTGCGGAAATCCCTATCTCGTGCGCACGCTGCACGACTACATGGGCTATACCCTGCCCATGCGCGCCAAGAATCTCGCCGACCACGCCGGCCTCCAGCTCTCCCGCCGCCAGCACGATATCATGATCGAGCTGCTGCAGGGCACGGACAGCTGGGCGCTCGCGCAGCTCTGCGTCGATCACATGCAGTACAGCAAGGCCGACTACCTCGCGCGCACCGCCGGCACGGCGGCTTCCGGCCGGCTGGCCATCGCCGACTGACCCCCCGCGCCGACAAGACGAAGGAAGACCCATGGATCTCGGACTGAAAGGCAAGACGGCCCTCGTGCTCGGCGCGGGCGGCGGGCTCGGCAGCGCCATCGCGGCGACGCTGGCGGCGGAAGGCGCCAAGGTCGCGCTGGGCGACATCGACCTCGCCGCAGCCGGAGCGGTGGCGGAGCGCATCGCGGCCGTTGGCGGAGAAGCGATGGCGCTGAAGTTCGACCTCTCCGACCTTGCGGGCATCGATGCGCGCATCGCCGAGATCGAGGCGAAGCTCGGCCCGGTGGACGTGCTGGTCAACAACACCGGCGGCCCGCCCCCCACCCCGGCCGCCGGCCAGGACCCGGCCCTGTGGGCCAAGAGCTTCAACGACATGGTGCTCTCGGTGATCGCCATCGCCGACCGGGTGCTGCCCGGCATGCGCGCGCGCAAGTGGGGCCGCATCATCACCTCCACCTCGTCCGGCGTGGTGGCGCCCATTCCCAACCTCGCCATCTCCAACGCGCTGCGCCTGTCGCTGGTGGGCTGGTCGAAGACGCTCTCCCGCGAGGTGGCGCGCGACGGAATCACCGCCAACATCATCCTGCCCGGCCGCATCGCCACCGACCGCATCAAGTTCCTCGACGCCAAGAAGGCCGAGCGCGAAAACCGCTCCGTGGAGGAAGTATCGGCGGAAAGCACGGCCTCCATCCCCGTCGGCCGCTACGGCGACCCGCAGGAATATGCCAACGTGGTGGCCTTCCTCGCCGGCACGCCCTCGTCTTATGTCAACGGCTCGGTCATCCGCGTGGATGGCGGCCTCATCGCCAGCATCTGATCGGTTTTATCATGCTTCTCGACGCCAGCGCCTCCGGCCTGTTCCCCATCGCCCCCACCCCCTTCACGGCGGAGGGGAAGATCGACGAGGGCTCCCTCGACACCCTGATCGCGCGCTATCTCGCCGCCGGCGCCACCGGCGTGACGGTGCTCGGCATCATGGGTGAGGCGCCCAAGCTGGAGCCGGAGGAATCCCTCGCCGTCACCGCGCGCTTCATCGCCGGCTTCGGCCAGTTGCCGGTCATCGTCGGCGTCTCGGCGCCGGGCCTCGCTGCCATGCGCTGGCTGGCGCGGGCCGCCATGGACAAGGGCGCGGCCGGCGTCATGATCGCCCCGCCGCCAAGCCTGCGCACGGACGACCAGATCACCGGCTATTACCGGCAGGCCATCGAGGCCATCGGCGATGATATCCCCTTCGTCATCCAGGATTATCCGCTCACCCTCACCGTGCAGATGACGCCCAAGGTCATCCGCCAGATCGTTCAGGAGAACCCCTCCTGCGTGATGCTGAAGCACGAGGACTGGCCGGGGCTGGAGAAGATCTCGGCGCTGCGCGCCTTCCAGAAGGAAGGCTCCATGCGCCCCATCTCCATTCTCACCGGCAACGGCGCGTTGTTCCTCGACTTCGAGATGGAGCGCGGGGCGGACGGCGCCATGACCGGCTACGCCTTCCCCGAGATGCTGGGCGATGTCGTGAAGTTGCAGAAGGCCGGCGAGCGGGAGGCGGCGCACGACCTGTTCGACGCCCATTTGCCGCTGCTGCGCTATGAGCAGCAGCAGGGCGTCGGCCTCGCGGTGCGCAAATATGTGATGATGAAGCGCGGCTTCATCGCCTCCGATGCCCAGCGCAAGCCGGGCTCGTCCCTCTCCGCCACCGCGCGGGCGGAAGTGGACTATTTGCTCTCCCGCCTCGCCCGGCACGATCCCCGCGCGCTGGTGTGAGCGACGACATTTGAAGTCCGACCGGGGCGGTTCCAGCACATGGAGCCGCCCAGGTTCGTTTCAAGGGCCGAACTACCGCGCCACCCACGTGCCGCTGCCGGCGATCTCCTCCGAAATCCGCCGTCCCGCATCGATGACCGCGGCGCGGATGGCCGGCGAGGCGCCGGCGAGGTCCTCGGCCGCAAGCACGAGGCTGACCCCGGCGATGACCTGCTTGTTGACGAGCACAGCAGCCGCGACACCGGCGCGCCCCTCCGCGACCTCGGAGACCGTCTCCGCCACCCCGTCCCGGCGGATGGCCCGCACCTCGGCCTTGAAGGCCTTCC
>JAEZMT010000164.1 GCA_023442085.1 Pseudomonadota bacterium
GCGAGGCGCGGGCCGTTCGGGCCGTTCAGTCCGAGGGTCGTGTTGGAGGTGCCGAAATCGAGGCCGCAGGCGGTCATCGGGCCTCCTTGCCGTATGCGGGTGCGGAAGGCCGGGCTAGCTAGACCAAGTCTCGCTGCAGCGCAAGAGAAGGAGCGATGGAAAGCGGCGGAAAGCGCCCGGGCGCCACGCTGGCACCCGGGCGGACGTGAGGCTCAGAAATGGTAGCCGATGCTCATGAACGGCCCGTGCATGGTGGTGTTGTAACGGAAATCTCGGGTGGGCGAGGTGATGGACTGGTAATCCGTGTACAGCGCCCGGTAGCCCAGCGCCGTCGACCACGAGTCATTCCAGTTGTAGCCGACCGCGATGAGCCCCTGCGAGGAGAGCTTGGAGCTCGCCGGCAGGCCGAAGCCGCCGACATCCGCGAGGGCGTTCACGAACCACTGTTTGTTCAGCTTCCACTGGAGCGCGAGGCCGAAGGTCGGGTCCAGCCAGTCCTTGCTGTCGGCTTCCGAGAAGGCGAACGGCACGAGAAGGGAGGTGATGGAGGTGTTAGCCGACAGGCGCTGGTAGCGGAAGCCGGCGGTGGCGGAGAGATCGAAATCGGCATCACCGACCGGCAGCCGGTAACCGGCCGCGCCGGACAGGATGAACAGGCGCTGGGTGAAGTCCACCACCGGCGCGCCAGCGGTCGACAGGGTCTTGCTGCCGCCCAGCTGCGACCAGAACACGTCCGCGAAAAGGGTCCAATTGTCCTTCTTCGCGAGGAAGTTGCCCATGATGGCACCCCGGAAATTCTCCATCACGTCGCCGAAGGTGATGTTGACCGGGATGCGCGGAAGGTTGCGGATGCCGACGTCGCCGTCGATGCCGGTAGCCCAGAGGTAAAGGGTCGCCTGATACTGCCAGCCCGACTCCGAGTGAGGCTGCGGCGCCGGTGTGGATGCGACCCCCAGGTCCGCAGCGCGGGCGGCCCGCTGCGGCGCCATGGCCAGCACTGCGCCGGCGACCAGCAGGGCGATCGCAGCCCGCAGCCCCGTCGCCCGGCGAAGGCCCCTCCTGACGCTGCGGCCCGCACCGGCGCGATCCTCGACCTTGGCTTCGAGTTGATGCCCCCGGACCATCATTCCCCCGTCTCGAACTTTGCCTTTGGCGGCGTTTGCGGCAGGCCCCCCGCCCGCCATTGGTCGCATCCTAGCGCAGCCGCGAGCCCATAACTGCCCCGCCCGCGCTGATCGCGACGAAGTGTGTCTCCAACGCCACGGCTGGACGGCCCGCGCCGGAGCCGACCAGGAGGGCTGCGGCTTCTTGCGTGCCTCCTTGCAATCATTGACGTTTGGTCATCTCGCTCCAATTCGCGCGAGTTTGAACTTGGATCCGCAGGCCTGGCCGGATTTGATCTTGAACGCCACGATGAAAGCGTGTGAACACTCCAGCCACGGATCAGCTTGAGCGGAGACCGCCCCACCCGGTGCCGGGCGCGCAAGGGTGGAGCCTATTCGGCGCAAAGAGAGCAAGAGAAGTTCGTTCGTGACCACCACTCTGCCCCTGGTGCGCGCGGGCGCCATCGCACCGATCATGGTCTGGCTGCGCGATGGCGGACATCCGCTCGACCCGATGCTCCGTGCTGCCGGATTGCCGTCCGGCCTGATCGATGATCGTGAACGTCCGATCCCCCTGATGGCGGGAATACGCTTGCTGATGGATGTTGTCCGGCGCGAGGGCCACGACGTGCCCGGCCGAATGGTCGCCCATGCCGGGATCGAGGAACTGGGTCTGCTGGGCCAGTTGGTCATGTCCTCCCGCACGCCGCGCGAGGCCTTCACAAAGGTCGAGCGCGCCTATCAGCACCACGGCTCGCATGAGCTGTTCACTTTGGCGGCCTGTCCCGGGGGCGGCGCGGTGCGCCATGCCTTCCGTGTGCCGGTCGACCCCGAGCATTTGTGTTTCGTGCAGCAATATGTGGCGGCGCTGATCCGCACCGTGGTCCTGCGTACCGGCCATGCGGGGCCATTCGTCGAGCGGGTCGAGTTGACCCCTCATCCGCGTCACGGCGTGGAGGGCATGAGCGCCCAATTCGGATGCGAGACAGCTCCGGCGGCCAACCGGACCGTGACCATGCTCTTCTCAGACGCGGTTCTTGACCGGCCCTATCTGAATGGCCGCCAGCTTGCCGATGCAGTCGTGCCTGCTGGGTCGGCCGTGATCCGCGGTGACGGCACATTGGCCGGCTCCATCACCACGATCCTGCCGGCCCTGATGGAGGCGGGCGCGGAGCCCGACCTCGCCAACATCGCCGACCTCGCGTTCATGAGCCGCCGCACGCTGCAACGGCGGCTGGCGGCCGAAGGCACGAGCCTGTCCGGATTGATCGACAAGGTGCGGGCCGAGCAGGCCATCGCCCGCCTCACGGCTGGCGACAGCGCCATCCGAGTGGTTGCGGCCGAGGTGGGCTATGGCTCCAACGCCAGTTTCAGCCGCGCCATCCGCCGCTGGACCAACACCTCCCCTAGCCGCCTGCGGCGCAGTGCGCCGGGTGGTGGCGTGGTGTCCGGCGGCGAAGAGGCCAAATAGCCGCTTCGCGCGGTCAAGGCGTCCCCAACCCCCCACGGCGGACGCCGCTTGAGGCGGAAGGAGATCGCGCCTCTGTACCGCCACGCGCCATC
Source organism: Pseudomonadota bacterium (assembly GCA_023442085.1). Taxonomy (GTDB): domain Bacteria; phylum Pseudomonadota; class Alphaproteobacteria; order Rhizobiales; family Xanthobacteraceae; genus Xanthobacter. Next base: position 2,667 of record JAEZMT010000164.1, read on the forward strand.
ATTCGTTACGCGACACCGACGGCGCGGGTGGTTGGCTCTTCAGTCTCGGCATCGCCATCGACCGCATCGATGCCGACCGACATGCCCTTGAATTCAGCATCTCCATAGATTGTCGCGAACGCCGCATCCGACGCGTCGCGACCGACCCCGATGCGAACCAGACCCTGCAGCGCGGCCTGCCGCGTCGCATCGAAGAGATACCACTGCCCTCCGAGATAGGCCTCGAACACCGCATGGAAATCCGGCGGATCGAGCTGCCACGCGTAGCCGCTCGCGAAGCGGGCGGGAATGTTCAGCGCGCGGCAGAAAGCGATTCCGAGGTGCGCGAAGTCACGGCACACGCCGGCGCGCAAAACCATGGTGTCGTAGGCCGACGTCTGGGAATCGCTCGATCCGCGCACGTAGTCGACGTGGTCATGAATCCAGTTGCAGATGGCGGTCACGCGGGAGTGGCCGGGCTCAATATCTCCGAATTCACGACGGGCGAAGCGGCCGAGCAGATCCGACTGGCAGAAGCGGCTCGGATACAGATAAGGCATGATGTCCAGCGGCAGATCGCCCACCGGCATTTCCTGGATGCTTTCGGGCGCGTCGTCGATCATGTCGACGTCGACGACCGCGTGATAGCTGACGTGAAACGGCCCGGGCTCCGCATTCACGCGGATGAACCGGCTTCCCCCCTCATCGTCCGCGAAGCGCTCGATGGGGAAGGCGGGATTGAGGGTGAGGCTTTCGACGATGATCCGCTGGCGATGCAGCGCGGCCGCCTCGACGTTCAGAATGAAAACGGCGGGCGACTTCACGTCGTACTGGAGGCTTGATCGCACGGCAAAGCGCATTTTCCGTCCCCATCGGTGGGCCTGAAGGCGGTGAGGAGACTCCGCGCAGCGCGTATTGTTCCGCTTCCGATGCGAATTGCCTTCGGCTACCGCCGATCGAGCATTTGCCGCGTTGAAATTAATCCGGCGAACCATTGTTGGGTGAGGGCCCGGTTCCCGGCTGTCCGGTTTTGAGCAGTACCCCGAGCTGCGCACCCTGATGATGCTCCCCACCCCCGCCGACGCTTTCTATCCACCACTCAGGGCAGCGCCAGGTTCAGCCAGCCGGCTGTCGCGCAGCTCCCCCGAGCGGGCGAGAACCGGATAGGCGGCTGCCGCCACCACATGGGAGTTCACCAGCTTCAGGTCGCGCACGATGTCGGCGCTGAGCCCGCTCGCTTCGGCCTGGGCGGCAAGACCATGGCGCAGCCGATCGAAATGCAGCCGCGCCGCCGCCGTCTCGCTCTCCCGAAAGGCGGCCTTCTCCATGGCCAACAGGCGCGCCGCGCGGGGATCGGCAGTCATGAAAAGGGAGGCGGCGAGGCGCACGTTCGTCTTCAGCCTTTGGATGAGGGCGGCAATCTCCCCTTCCTCCGCCGTCGAAAAGGAAATGCCGCGCTTGAGACGTTTGCCCGCCTCGGCCATCAGCCTTCCGCACACTACGTCGGCCGCCTGCTCCAGATTGGCGGAAAAGGTCAGGATCTCCTCCACGCGCCGCCTGTCGGCAGACGACAGATCGTCTGGATCGATCGAGGCGAGATAGGAGCGGATTTCCCGGTTGAGTCGATCGAGAACGTCGTCCCCATGCCGCGTGTCGGCGATATGCCGCCGCTCTCCGCTCAGCAGGGCGCGCGCCGCGGTGTCGAGCATCTCCTCCAGCGCGTCGGCAAGGCGCAGCGCCTCGCGTGTCGCAGCGCCCAGCGCCACCACCGGCGTCTCGGCCGCTGCCGGATTGAGGTAACGCGGGCGGGTCGGATCGTCGGCGAGCTCGCGGTCGGGAAAGAGCCGCTCAAGCAGCCGCGCGAATGGACCGAGCAGGGGCAGGAAGACGAGCGCAGTGACAATGTTGAAGAGCGTGTGAAAGTCGATGGCGAGCCGCGCGAGGTCGGGTTGCCACAGCACCATCTGGCGACCGATGGGCTCGATCAGGGCCACGCCCACGGCGACGCCGACGGCGCGGTTGATCAGATTGCCCATGGGCAGGCGCTTGGCAGCGGGATCGTCCCTGCCCATCGCTTCCACAACAGGCGCGATGGCGCTGCCGAGGTTCGCCCCCAGCACGAGGGCAATGGCGGCATTGGGCGGCACCACACCCTGCGCCGCCAGCGAGGCCGTGATGAGCACCACGGCGACCGAGGAATGCACCGCCCATGTCAGGATGGCCGCCAGCATCACGTCCAGCGCCGGCACGGTCGCCAGGGCGCCGAGCAGCATCCGGATGCTTGGCGCGTCTTCGAGCGGGCGCAGCAGGTCCACGAGGGCGTGCAGCGCCAGCACGATGAGGCCTAGCCCGATCATCACGCGGCCGAGGTCGCGCATGCTGGTGCCGCCGCCGCGACGGAACAGGATGAGCCCTCCGAGGATCGCCGCCGGCGCGAGCGCGGCGACGTTGAACGACAGGACCTGGACGATCAGGCTGGTGCCGATATTGGCGCCAAGCATGGCCGCCAGCGCGGGCACCAGCGCCACCAGGCCCGCAGCCGTGAAACCGGAAATCATGAGGGCGGTGGCGGTCGAACTCTGCAGCAGGGTTGTGACGAGGGCGCCGGCGCAGAAGCCTTTGAGCGGTCCCGCCAGCGCGCGGCCGAGCACCATTTTCAGCCGCGGCCCGAGCGCTCGCATCACGCCGCTCTGGACCATGTGTATGCCCCACAACAGCAGCGCCGCGAAACCCGCGAGGTCGATCAGGGTGAGGGAAAAACTCACAGAGGAGCTCATGGCGACCTCCTTTCACATGACCTCATGCGGCGCGGGCGAAGTCAGCACTCGCACGCCAAAACGAAATCTCAGACTATAAGCCGTCTATATTGCATTGCAGTATGGGTGCCTGAAAGGGGCATCCGTTGCTCAACCGGCGAGCCGCGAGTCTGGTTCGCGAGTCGCGCTTAGAAAAGCGAGGGCTTGCGCATGAAGAGCTCCGTTGGCAGCGGCAATCACCCTACCGTCTGAGGAGAGCGTGAGCGGCGCTCCGTCCCAGTCGGTAATGACGCCGCCGGCCCCCTCGACCACCGGCACCAGCGCCATGAAATCATAGGGCTTGAGGCTCGCCTCCACGACGAGGTCCACATGGCCGCAGGCCAGCAGCCCATAGGCGTAGCAGTCGCCGCCGAAGCGTCGCAGGCCGACCTTGTCGGCCAACGCGGAGAAGGCGGCTACCTCGATGCCGTCGAACATGTCGGGCGCGGTGGCGCACAGCCGCGCATCGCCGAGCCGCGTCACGCCGCTGGTCCGACACACAGTACCGTTGAGACGCGTGCCTTCGCCTTTCGCCCCGACGAATCGCTCACCGAGAGCCGGCATTTCGATGATGCCGACCTGGGGTCGCCCTGCTGAGACGACGGCGACGAGGGTGCCGAATAGGGGCAGCCCCGTGACGAAGCTCTTGGTGCCGTCGATGGGATCGACCACCCAGAGCAAATCCCGCTCCAGCCCAACGGCCTCCTCCTCCTCGCCAAGGATGCCGTGGGCGGGAAAGCGCCCGGCGATGGCCGCGCGCAGCGCACGCTCGATCGTGCGATCGGCGATCGTTACAGGGCTCGCGTCCGCCTTCCACTGGATGCCGAGAGGCGTACGGAAGTGCTCCATCGCCAATGGCCGCGCGATGTCGGCCAGTTGGTTTGCGAATGCGACGATTTCGGGGGGGATACTAGTCGGCATAAGCGGCCCTGCGACCATGGCCCTCGCCATTCTCCGTGAGCGGCGGGGCGGGAACGATGCGGGCGTGCTTCAGCTCTGCGCGGACGGCGGCGGGCGGTCCCTCCTCGGTGACGAGGATGTCCACGGCGCTCCACTCGCACACCTGGATGAGGCCCGGCTTGGCATATTTCGAGCTGTCCAGCAGCAGCATCACCTTGTCTGCAAGCGGGATCATGGCGCGTTTGAATTCCGTCTCGAACAGGTCGAAATCCATGCAGCCGCGCGAGGCGCTGGCGGCGGCCACCGACATCACGAACAGGCTCGGCGTGAACTGCGAGGCGAAATCGATCGCGGATGGGCCCACGATGGTGCGGTCCTCGGCACGCAGCTCCCCGCCCGGCAGGATCACGCGATGGTGCCGGCCGGCGGAGGAGAGGATCTGCGCCACCTCCACGGAGAAGGTGATGGCGGTGAGCCGCCGCGCACGCGGCGCCAGCGCCTGCGCGAGGAAGCAGGAGCTGGAGGAGTTATCGAGCAGGATCGTGGCATCCTCCTCCACCAGATCCGCCGCAGCATGGGCAATACGACGCTTTGCTGCCGCCTGTTCCCGCAGGCGGCGGTCGAACGGGGCCTCCCAATCGGCAACATTGAGACGAACGCCGCCGTGGAACTTGTCCACCATGCCGGCCTCGGACAATGCCCTGAGATCGCGCCGGATGGTTTCGTCCGACACCTCGAAATGGTCGGCGAGGTCGGTGATGGTGGCGGAACGGCGTTCGCGAAGCAGATCCACGATCTCTTGTTGCCGCACGGTCTGGGCCATGGAGCGTCTCGCCTTCTAATGCGGCAGGGAGCGGCCGGAGGCCGCGTCGAACAGGCGGGCGCGAGCCATGTCGAAGCTCACACCCACCGTCGCGCCGATGGCCGGCGCGGCCATGACCGCCGTTCGGGCCATCAAGCGATCGTCGCCCACCAGGATCTCGGTCAGCGCCTCCGATCCGATGAGCTCCGTGCGCTCCACCCTCCCGTGCGCCATGGCGGTGCCGTCGGCGGCGCCGAGGAGGACTTCTTCCGGGCGGACCCCGAGGAAGACCTCGCTGACATCCGCGCGCGCCGGCACGTGGGCGCCGAAAGAGGCATGCTGGATGACACTGCCCGTTCCATTGGGCAGTAGCGCGCAGCGCAGGAGGCTCATCTCCGGAGAGCCGATGAAGGTGGCGACGAAGGTGTTGGCCGGGCGCAGATAAAGCTCCATGGGCGCGCCGAGCTGCTGCAGCCGCCCCTCGGAGAGGATCGCGACCCGCGTTCCCAGCGTCATGGCTTCGATCTGGTCATGGGTCACATAGATGACGGTGAGGCCCAGCTCTCGGTGCAGGCGCTTCAGCTCGGCCCGCATGTGGGTACGCAGCTTCGCGTCGAGGTTCGACAGCGGCTCGTCGAACAGGAACACTTTGGGCTGGCGCACGAGCGCCCGGCCGATGGCCACGCGCTGGCGCTCGCCGCCCGAGAGCATGTTGGGCTTGCGGTCCAGAAGGTGCGTGATGTGAAGGATCTCCGCGGCCTCGTGGATGCGCTTGTCCACCTCCGCCTTGGGCAGCTTCGACGTCTTCAAGAGGCCGAATGCCATGTTCTGGTAGGCAGACATGTGCGGATAGAGGGCATAGGACTGGAACACCATGGCGATGTCGCGCTTCTGCGGCTCGGCGTGCGTCACGTCCCGCCCGTCGATGAGCAGCCGGCCCGAGGTGATCTCCTCGAGGCCCGCGATCATGCGCAAGGTGGTGGATTTGCCGCAGCCGGACGGGCCAACTAGCACCATGAATTCCTTGTCGGCCACCGCAAGGTCGAGCCCGTGCACGGTGGCTCGGCCCTGGTAGGACTTACTGACCCCCTGAAGAACGACTTCGGCCATGCTCAACCTCTACTTCAGACCCGCGTGCATGAAGCTGTCCACGAAGCGGCGCTGGAAAATGACGAAGAAGATCAGGAGCGGCGAAACCACCACGACCGTCGCCGCCATAAGACGCGTCCAGTCGGCGCCACTATCGGACTTGGCGAGCAGCCCCAGGCCGATGGGCAACGTGCGCACGCTTTCCGAATTGGTGACGAGCAGAGGCCACATATAGTCGTTCCAGTGCGTCACCACGGCGATGATGGAGAAGGCAACGAGCGTCGGCTTCACCAGCGGCAGATAGACGTGCCACAGGATGCCGAGATGTCCGCAGCCGTCCAGCCGTGCCGCGTCGGCAAGCTCGGTGGGCAGCTGCCGGAACGCCTGGCGCAGCATGAAGGTGCCGTAGCCCGAGGCGACGAAGGGCACGACCAGGGCGGGCAGCGAATTCAGGATGCCGAGTTCCCGCACCGTCACGAAATTGGTGAGGAACGTGGCGTAGATGGGAAACATGATCTGCAGAAGGAACAGAGTGAAGAGTATGTTCTTCCCCGGGAAGTTCAGCCGCGCGAACGCATAGGCCGCGAGCGTAATCGTGATGAGCTCGCAGACGAGAATGCCGCCTGTCACGAGTATCGAATTGATGAGATAAGTGCCGAAGGGCGCAACGGCCAGCGCGGCGGGATAATTGCTCCACTGCGCCACGGCGGGCAGAAAGCCGGCATTGGGGTCGAAGACCTCAACCCGCGTCTTGAGGGAGGTGACCACGATCCATACCAGCGGGCTGGCCCACAGCGCGAGCAGCGGCAGCAGAACGAAGTGCAGCCAGTTCTTCTTCAAGGCAGCGATGATGCCGGAAAAGCTGCGGGAACCACCGGCGGCAGCCGACATCTCAATAGGATCCTGCATGGTCGCCATGGTCCGCCTCAACGCCCGAGGTAATGGACGCGCCGGCCAAAGACCAGCGCCACGAGGGTGATGAGGCCGCCCACGAACAACAGCAGTACGTTTGCCAGCGTCGAGGCGTATCCGATGTCCTGATACTGGAAGCCGTTCTGGTAGATGTAGAACGTCAGCACGTTGGTCGCGTCCGCCGGTCCGCCCTGCGTCATCACGTAGACATAGTCGAAGATCTGATAGGAGTGCAGAAGCCCTATGATGATGACGAAATAGAGCGTCGGCGAAATGAGCGGGATGGTGATGTGCACCAGGCGGTGCCAGGCGGAGACGCCGTCCAGCCGCGCTGCTTCGTAGAGGTCGTCGGGGATCATCTGGAGTGCCGCGAGCAGGATGAGCATGAAGTAGCCGGAATATTTCCAGATGCTCATGATGATGATCGCAATCATGGCGGTGTTGCTGTTGTAGAGCCACTCCAGTTTAGGAAGACCCAGCAAGGCAAGGACATCGTTGATGGGCCCGTAGCCCGGGGCATAGAGAAACACCCAGACCATGCCGGCAGCCACCGAAGGGATCATCACCGGATAGAAGAATGCTGAGCGGTAGAAGGTCATGCCGCGCAGCTTGCTGTCGAGGGCGACCGCCAGCAGGAGGGCGCAGGCGATGGCGCTGGGAATGGTTACTAGCGTGTAGAAGGCCGTGTTGCCGAGCGACTTCCAGAACAGGCCGTCCGTCCACAGGCGCTGGTAGTTCTCGAGTCCGAGGAAGAAGATCTTGTCGGACCCGAGCATGACGTCATGGAAACTGAACCATATGGACCGGACGATGGGCCAATAGGTGAAGGCGCAGAGGAAGATCAGCGAGGGCAGAAGCAGCAGATAGGCCAGCCCGGCCTCCGAAACGCGGGCTCGCAATGCGTGACCTGTGACCATGCCGATCCTCCTGCAGGGCTGAACGAACAGAAGCTGGCGCCTGACGGGCGCGCGTCGATCGTGTCAGGAGCGCCGGCGCAACAGGCGCTGGATCTCGCGGTTGGAATTGTCCGCCGCCTCCTTCAATGCCGCATCCGGCTTGATGGAGCCGGCGAGCGTGCGATCGAGGGCGCTTTTGAGATATTCGCGGACTTTGTGATAGCCCGGCACCTGAAGGAACGCGCCCGCATAGGCGGCCTGCTCCAACGCCACCTTGGCCTGCGGCACCTGCTCCAGATACGCCTTCATTTCAGGCGTTTCCCAGGACGACTTGCGCACGGCGAGATAGCCGGTGTCGCGACCCCACTGCGACTGCACGTCGGTGGAGGTCATCCACTTGGCAAACGTCCAGGAGGCCTCGATCTGGGCGTCGGTCTGCTTCTTGGCGATCATGATGGGTCCGCCGCCCTGGCAGGCCCCAAAGGTCTTGTTCTTCGGCATGAAGGCCACGTCCACCTCGAAAGGCGAGGACTTGCGCAGGTTGGTCAGCGAACCCGTGGAATGATAGAGCATCGCGGTACGGCCGGCCATGAAGTCGTTCGCCGAGCCTTCCCAGGTGGAGGCCGGTGGCATCACGCCCGCCTGAACCATCTTCACCCAGAATTCCAGCGCGTCGACGGCCTCCGGCTTGTCGAACAGAACCTTGTCCTTCGTCCACGGCACCAGCGCGTTCTGGCGGCAATAGCATTCGAAAATCCAGTCGTGCCAGCCGCCCCCGATGGTCAAGCCCCAGCGCTTCAGTTCGCCGTTCTCCCGAACGGTGAGGGCCTTGGCGACGTCTAGGAGTTCGGTCCAGGTGACCGGGGCCTTCTCGATGCCGGCCGCCTTGAATGCCGCTTTGTTGATGTAGAGCACCGGCGTCGACGGCTGGAACGGCAGGCCGTAGAGCTTGCCGTCGGACACGCAGGTCTCGAGGAAGCCGGGCAGGAAGTCCTGATAAATGTCGGTCGCCTTGGCCTTGCCCGTCACGTCCGCGAGGGCATCGAGACCGAGGAACGTCTGCAGCGCCGAGTTGATGGGCAGCCAGGTGGCGGGCGGGTCGCCGACGCCCAGGGCCGTGATCACCTTCTGCTCGGTGTTGTCGTAGCTGCCAGCGTAGATCGCCTCTACTTCGATGTTCTCATGGGCAGCGTTGAACTTGGAGATCATTCCCGTCACGATCCGGTTGATGTCACCCGACACCCCCACCGGATACATGAACTGCAGTTTCACCTTGTCCGCAGCGGAGGCGGTACGGCCGCCGAGGCCGGTCACCGTGGCGGCCGCCGCACCGAGAAGAAGGCCGCGCCGGGAAATGTGGGGAAATGTTGAAATGACCGACATCTCTTTCCTCTCAGGGCGATGGGGGCATCGAGGAGGCGAACATCTCCGGCTGCCGATCGGCAGCTGGTAAGCCTTGTGACAGAACTCCCGAGGGAGGCGCCGCTGCGTCGCATCGGACTTGGGCGCGGCGCATTTTTGGATCGGGACCGTGACAGTGATACGACTGTAACTTTAGGGAATGTTGGAAATCGAGACCATAAATTGGGCAAGATGCACAAATAACCACATTTTCCCTCATCGCCATCGACCGGC
>JAEZMT010000180.1 GCA_023442085.1 Pseudomonadota bacterium
CCGAGGCGATGGAACCAGCCGGCGAGGTCCGCGCCCTCCTGCGGCTCGGAACCGGGCACGAAGGCGAAGGCGGCCAGCCGGCGCGGGGCGCCGTCCGCGCTCACCTCATTCAGGAGGCGGCCGTCGCGGGTGGGGATGATGGCGGGGGTCGGCACCACGGCGTCGGCGCGCAGCGCTTCGATCCAGGCCAACTCGGAGCGAATCTCCGCCGCGTCGTGATAGCCCGGCCGGTAGACGCGGACCACGATGTCCTGCGCGCCGGCGGTGGCGCGGAAGGTGGCGTTCTCGGAGATGGAGAGGAGCTGGAGCGCCGCGTCCGGCGGCAGGCCCCAGTCCGGCAGATGGGCGCGGACCATCTGGTCGGTCCGCGCCAGATACGCTTCGTCGTACAGCACCCGTCCGGCCCCTCAAGCGTGTCGGACGGGCGCTATAGCATGTTGGAGGGCGCGCACCATCGGGGCCGGCCTGCGACCGGCGCCGATTGGTTCGCTCAGGCGCCGCGCGGGCTCAGACGAGCCCGGCGAGGATGCCGACGCCGGCCACCGCCACCGCCGCGCCCGCGCCGCGCACCCACTTGTCGCCATGCAGTTCGCCGAAGCGGCCGATGGCCATGCCGAGGCCGAGGCCTGCGAGATGGAGCAGCGCGGTCGCCGACATGAAGCCGAGGCCATAGGCGACGCCCGAGGCATCCGCCGGCATTTCCGCGCCGTGGGCGTGGCCGTGGAAGATGGCGAAGAAGCCGACGATGGCCATGGCCGTCGCCAGCGGCGCCTTGACGCCGAAGGCCACCACGCCGCCGAGCACGATCACCGACAGGGCGATGCCCAGCTCCACGAACGGCACGTCGATGCCGGAGATGCCCAGCGCGCCGCCGACCGCCATCAGGCCGACGAAGGTGGCCGGCACCGCCCACACGGCGCGTCCCCCCAGCTGCCAGGCGAAGATGCCCACCGTGACCATGGCCAGCAGGTGATCGAGGCCGCCAAGGGGATGGGCGAAGCCGTGGCTGAAGCCGTGCACGTCGCCGACGCCCGTATGGGCGAAGGCGAACTGCGGCAGGAGGGTCAAGGCGGCAGCGGCGACTGCCGTGCGAAGGGTGCGGTGCATAATGTTCTCCCCGGTGTTTGAAGGTTCGAAAAAAGGTTCAGCAGATGCGGGGCAGTTGATCGCCGACCAGCATGTCGACGATGCGCTCGCCCCCGAAGCGCGTTCTCATGACCACCCGGCCCGGCCGCTCGCCCGTGACCTCGCCGATCACCGCCGCCTCGCGCCCGAGCGGATGGGCGCGCAGCGCGGCGAGCGCCGCCTCGGTCTCCCCGGCGGGCACCACGGCTAGGATCTTGCCCTCGTTGGCGAGATAGAGCGGGTCGAGGCCCAGGATCTCGCAGAAGCCCATCACCTCCGGCCGCATGGGCAGACTCAGCTCGTCGAGGCGGATACCGACCTTGCTCGCCTCGGCCAGTTCGTTCACCACCGCCGCGATGCCGCCGCGGGTGGCATCCCGCATCATGCGAAGGCCGGGGGCGGCGGAAATCAGCGTGTCGATCAGGCCGTTCAGCGGCGCGCAATCGCTCTCGATGGCGGTGTCCAGCGCGAGGTCGCCGCGGGCGTTGAGGATGGCGGCGCCGTGGTCGCCGAGCAGGCCGTTGACGATCACCTTGTCGCCGGGCCGCGCTTTCGTCACGCCCACGTCGAGGCCGGCGCGGATGATTCCAATGCCGGTGGTGGTGATGAAGAGCTTGTCGCAGGCGCCGCGCGCCACGACCTTGGTGTCGCCGGTGGCGATGTCCACCCCCGCCGCGTGGGCCGTCTCGGCCATGGAATGGACCACGCGGCGCAGCGTATCCACCTCCAGCCCCTCTTCGATGATAATGGCGCAGGAGAGCGCCACCGGCGTCGCCCCGCCCACCGCGAGGTCGTTCACCGTGCCGCAGACGGCGAGCTTGCCGATGTCGCCGCCGGGAAAGAACAGGGGGTCCACCACGAAGCCGTCGGTAGTGAAGGCCAGCCGGTCGCCCCGCGCCATCAGGGCGGCGAGATCGAAGCGGGCCTGATCCTCTGGCGCGGCGCGGCCCTCGCCGGAGAAGGCGGAGAGGAACACGTCGTCGATGAGGTCACGCATGGCGCTGCCGCCGCCGCCATGGGCGAGCGTCACGGTCTTCTGCGTCATCGGCCGCCGGCGCGCGGCGGCGGGGGTTGCGACGGGGATGGCGGTCGAGATGTTCATGCGGCCTCTCCCCGTATACCGCCATATTGATAGTAAGCCGCGCAAGAACCTTCGGAAGAAACCATCAGCGCGCCGAGCGGAGTCTCGGGCGTGCAGCCCTTGCCGAACTCGGGGCAGGCCCAGGGTTTGGCGGCACCGGTGAGCACCTCGCCGCAGCGGCACTGGGCGGGATCGGCCACCTTGATGTCGGGCACGGCGAAGCGCTTTTCCGCGTCGAAGGATGCATAGGGCGCCGTCAGCCGCACGCCCGAGCCGGCGATGGAGCCGAGGCCGCGCCACTCGAACGTCTCGCGCGGCTCATACACCTCCTGAACCGCCCGAAGCGCAGCCGGATTGCCATGTTCCGGCACCACGCGGGCATATTGGTTCTCGATCTGCGCCTTCCCGGTCTCGATCTGCCGCAGCACCATGAGCAGGGATTGCAGCAGGTCGATGGGCTCGAAGCCCGACACCACCAGCGGCCGGCCGAACTCTTCCGCGATGAAGCGATAGGGCGACGTGCCGATGACCATGGAGACATGCCCCGGCCCGATGAAGCCGTCGATGCCGAGGTCCGGCTGCTCCAGCAGCGCGCG
>JAEZMT010000285.1 GCA_023442085.1 Pseudomonadota bacterium
AGCTGCGCCACCGCGCCCACCATGTCGAAGCCCGCCGAGGCGTTGTAGACGGGCAGCGGATTGTTGAGCGCCGTGGCGAGCGCCGACTGCAGCGGCGTGACGCCGAAATAGGTGCTCATGTAGCCAGAGCCGCCATAGGTGAGGCGGGGGCCGACGGCGAAGCGCCACTGGCCGTAGGGCAGGATCACGTCCGCGCCCAGCAGGCCACGGATGCCGTCGAAGCCGCCGACGCCGTAGCGCAGCTCGGCGCGTGTGCGCAGCCAGTCGGTGATGTACCACTCGGCGAAAGCGCCCGCTTCCACCGAGGCATCGATGTCGCCGAGACCGGTGAGGCGATAGGATTCGTCGGAATCCCGGCCCCAGTCGATGCGGCCCACGGCGCCGATGCGGAAATTGCCGGTGTCGAAGAGCGCGAAGGACGGGTTGTCGTCCACGCTACGGAAGACGTTGAGCTGGCTCGCCTTGCGAATGGAGAAGATGAGGCCGGGGCGGAAGGAATAATTGTCGGCGCCCGGGTAGCTCGGATCCGCCGAGACGGACCCGCCGATGGTCAGGTACCAGTCCTCATTGGCCGAGGGCGGGACGGGCGTCGCCGGCGGCGGTGTGAACAGGTCGCCCGCATGCGCGAGGCCGCACGCTCCCCCGGCGAACACCGTGGCGAGGAGGAGGGAACGCAGCTGCGGGAAAACGACCATTGGGCGACCTCTGAAAGAACCTGCGGCCACCCTGCGGCCGTGCGGCTTTACGAATTGCCAAAACCGGGGCAGCGGGCACGGCAATAAAGCCGGCAAATCCGCCTGTGCAAGGTGAGGGTTAACCGAGCGTTGGGTCAAGGCCGACGGAACGATCCCCGCTGGGCGTTGCAGATCGGCCACGCCCAGAGCGCGATCCGATCAGATGGCGATGCAATCAGATCGGCGCGTGCTCTGGCGTCAAGCCCGGCTCACGTCAGGATGCGCGGCGCCGCCGGCTGATGAAGACGGCGATGGCGACGCCCACCAGCGACGCCGCGAGGCCGTACCAGGTGAGCGCATATTCCAGATGCCGGTTGGGAAAGGCGATGCGCGTGCCGCCGCCCATGGGCAGGCCGCCGGGCACGGGCGTCGCATCGGCATCAATGAGGAACGGCGCGGCGCCCGCGACGCCCCGCGCGGCGGCGATCTCGGCCGGCTCCATGCGGTAGAAGCTGCCGCGCGCGGGATCGTTGGCCGGCACGAACCAGCTCGCTTCCTCTGGGAAGCGCAGCAGGCCGACCACCTCCACCTCTCCGGTGACCTGCCCTTCCGCCCGCGTCGCCGGATCGCGTCGGTCGGCCGGGACGAAGCCGCGATTGACGAGGATGGGCGGGCCGTCGCGGCGAATCAGCGGCGTCACCACCAGGAAGCCCTGCCCCTTCACCGGGCCGGAGGCCTCATCGCCACGCACCGTGTAGACGAGCGCTTCCCTGGCATGATCGAAGGTGCCGCGCACCTTCACCCGGCGATATTCGTCCGCCTCGCGGGTCAGCGCCGGCCATTGGGCGGGGGGTGGCACATCCGCGGGGGCGGCGTTAACGCGCGCCTCGACGCGGGTGAGCAGCGCCTCTTTCCAGGCGAGGCGATTGAGCTGCCACGTGCCGAGGCCGATGAGCACGGCAAAGGCGGCGCAGGCGAGGACCAAAAGAAGGAGGCCCCGTCCGCGCGGCGCAGGCGACGACGGAGGCGCAGGCGCGGGGGACGTCGGCGTGCCGGTCACGGGCCGGACTGATCCAGCCGACCCTCGGAGGCCTTGTTGCGATACTGCAGGGCTACCATCAGCGCCTTCAGCGGCCGCAGCAGGCCGAGGGTGACGACAAGGATGGCCGGGATCCAAAGCAGGGCATGCACCCACATGGGCGGCTCGAACTTCGCCTCTACCCAGAAGGCGAGCCCCACCACGATGAAGCCTGCGAAGAGGATGACGAAAACGGCCGGGCCGTCGCCGGCATCGGCGAAGTCATAATCGAGGCCGCACGCGGTGCACGCGGGCGCGAGATCGAGAAAGCCCTTGAACAGGGGACCACGGCCGCAGCGCGGGCAGCGGCAGGAGAGGCCCGCCGCGAAGGGGGAGACCGGCGCGTGATAGGGATCGAGCGTCACGGGGCACCTCCGGTGCCGAAATGCGAAGGCCGGCGCGTGGGTGCGCCGGCCTGATGCTTGTCTCTGGCGCGAAGGGCCTTCGGATCAGGCGTGTCCGCCCTGCGCCCACACGTAGATGAAGGTGAACAGGAACAGCCACACCACGTCCACGAAGTGCCAGTACCAGGCGGCCGCCTCGAAGCCGAAATGCTTCTGGGGGGTGAAATCGCCCATGTAGGTGCGCATCAGGCACACGGCGAGGAAGATAGTGCCGACGATCACATGGAAGCCGTGGAAGCCGGTCGCCATGAAGAAGGTTGCGCCATAGATGTTGCCGGAGAAGTGGAAGTGCGCGTGGTGGTACTCGTAGGCCTGGCAGATGGAGAACAGGACGCCGAGGATCACCGTGCACCACAGGCCCCACTTGAGGCCCTGACGGTCGCCATGCACCAGCGCGTGGTGCGCCCAGGTCACCGTCGTGCCCGAGGTGAGCAGGATCAGCGTGTTGAGCAGCGGCAGGTGCCAGGGATCGAGGCTCTCGATGCCCTTGGGGGGCCACATGCCGCCGGTGAATTCCATGCGTTGGAAGTTGATGGCCTCGCCGGCAAACAGGGACGCATCGAAGAAGGCCCAGAACCAGGCGACGAAGAACATCACCTCGGAAGCGATGAACAGGATCACGCCGTAGCGCAGGCCCAGCACCACCACGCGGGTATGGAAGCCGGCGCGGCTCTCGCGGATCACGTCCCGCCACCAGCCGAACATGGTGTAGAGCACGCCGAGGAAGCCGACGATCATGACGAGCGAGGTGCCGCCATGCATCCACACCACGGCGCCCGAGGTGAGGATCAGCGCCGCGACCGACCCGATGATCGGCCACGGGCTCGGGTCCACGACGTGGTAATCGTGCTTCTTGATATGTACGTCGGCCATGGCGAACCGGCCTCCCCTTTTCCCTGTCTCGTCCCGCCCGCCCGGCGTCACGCCGGGGAGCCTATTGCTGTCCAGGACGGCGAAGCCGCCCTGATGTCATGCCCCGCGGGGCGGTGATCTTTCGCGCGCTAGAGCGGCTTGCGCGCCCCGTCCGCATCGACGCGGACCTTGCCCGTCTTGTCCACGTCGGCGCGGACCTTGTTCAGCGTGTCCGCGTCGGCGCGGACCTGCGGCCTGTCCGGCTTCGCCGGGAAGAACGTGTAGGACAGGGTGATGTCCTTCAGCGTCTTCAGGTCGGGGTCGTCGGCGATGGCCGGGTCCACGTAGAACACCACGGGCATGTCCATCTTCTCGCGGCCGGCCAGCGTCTGCTCCTCGAAGCAGAAGCATTGCAGCTTCACGAAATAGGCTCCGGCCTGGGGCGGCGACACGTTGTAGGTGGCGTTGGCGCGGGTGTCGTCGCTGGAGCGGTTCAGCGCCGTGTAATGGGCGAGGCTCGTGGCGCCGATCTTCACGTTCATCTCGCGCTCGACGGGCGCGAAGGTCCACGGCAGGCCGGGAGAGACGTTGGCGTCGAAGCGTATCGTGATCTCACGCTCGAGCGGAGCGCCGGTGGGCGTCGCTCCGACGCGGGTGGCGCCGCCGAAGCCGGTGAGCGAGCAGAACATGGCGTAAAGCGGCACGGAGGCGTAGGTCACGCCCACCATCGCGGCGATGAAGCCGACGCACGCGGCCGCCACCACCCAATGTCGGGCGGCGCGTGGAGCGTTCTCGGCCATCTTGTCGTTCGCCTTGTCCATTCCTCGTCCTCGCGTCCGGTCTCTCCTGCGAGAGAAGTCGCCCCCGGACCCCATCCCCTGCCTGTCCCCGATGCCCCTGCCCTACAGCGGGCGGTTGAGCACGTTGGGACCGAGCTTCACGATCGTCACCACGTAGAACAGCAGCGCCAGGAACCCCAGCACGGAGGCAATCGCGATGTTGCGCGCCCGCCGCCGCTTCAGCTGCTCCGGCGTCAGCACCACGCCGTCCTCCTTGGGAGGGCGCGGCTTTTCCTTCTTCTCACCGCTCATCGCAGCAGGCCACCGATGACCGCCTCGCCGAGCAGCGTCGCGAACAATGCAAACAGATACACGATGGAAAATCCGAACAGGCTCTTGGCCGCCTTCACCGCCGCCTCACCCTCACGCACGCGGAAGACGCGCACGGCGAGGACGATCATCCAGGCCCCGGCCAGCACCGAGACGGCGCCATAGGCGAGGCCGGCATAGCCGAGGAAGGCGGGGCTAGCGGCCAGCGGAACCAGGAAGAGGGTGTAGAGCAGGATCTGGAGGCGGGTCTCGTCCGGACCTGCCGTCACCGGCAGCATCGGCACGCCGGCGCGGGCGTAGTCGTCGGCCCGGTAGAGCGCCAGCGCCCAGAAGTGCGGCGGCGTCCAGAAGAAGATGATGGCGAACAGCAGCACCGGCTCCAGCGACACCGTGCCGGACGCGGCGGCCCAGGCGACCAGCGGCGGGAAGGCGCCGGCGGCGCCGCCGATGACAATGTTCTGCGACGTCGAGCGCTTCAGCCACATGGTGTAGATGACCACGTAGAAGAAGATGGTGAAGGCGAGCAGCGCCCCGGCGAGCGCATTGACCAGGAGGCCAAGCACCACCACCGAGAAGGCGGACAGTGTGAGGCCGAAGGCGAGGGCCTCGTGCCCGGTGACGCGGCCGGATGGCACCGGACGACCGCGCGTGCGGGTCATCACGGCATCGATGTCGGCGTCCCACCACATATTGAGCGCGCCGGAAGCGCCCGCACCGACGGCGATGCAGAGCAGGGCCGTGAAGGCGATGACGGGATGCACGTCGCCCGGCGCGCGCACGAGACCGACCAGCGCCGTGAAGATCACCAGCGACATCACGCGCGGCTTCAGGAGCTCGAAATAATCGCGCGGAGCAGCCAGCCCCTCGCCGGCCGACGCGACCGCGCCCGACGCCAAAGCGTAGGGGTCGGTTCCGGTCAGGCTGGCACGCTCGTCACTCATTCGGTTACTCCGGACATCTTGATACGCGGTACTGAAAGGCGCGTTCAGATTTCAACGATGGCGGCCCGAAGAGCCGCGGGAGCCGCGGTATCCCGCGGCTCCGGAGCTTTTCCATTGCCTCACTTGATGCGGGGCAGGACCTCGAACTGGTGGTAGGGCGGCGGAGAGGACAGGGTCCACTCCAGCGTGGTCGCGCCCTCGCCCCACGGATTGTCCGCCGCCTTCTCCTTGCGCAGGAAGGCGAGCGCGGTGCCGGTGAGGAAGATCAGCACGGCGATGCCCGAGATGTAGGAACCGATCGAGGAGATGAAGTTCCAGTGGGCGAACGCGTCCGGATAGTCCGCATAGCGGCGGGGCATGCCGGCGAGGCCGAGGAAGTGCTGCGGGAAGAACACCAGGTTCACGCCGACGAAGGTGACCCAGAAGTGCAGCTTGCCCCAGAACTCGGGGATCATGTAGCCGAACATCTTCGGGAACCAGTAGTACCAGCCCGCGAAGATGGCGAAGACGGCGCCGAGCGACAGCACGTAGTGGAAGTGCGCCACCACGTAATAGGTGTCGTGCAGCGAGCGGTCGATGCCCGCGTTGGAGAGCACGACGCCGGTCACGCCGCCCACGGTGAACAGGAAGATGAAGCCGATGGCCCACAGCATGGGCGTGCGGAACTGGATGGAGCCGCCCCACATGGTGGCGATCCACGAGAAGATCTTCACGCCCGTGGGCACCGCGATGATCATGGTGGCGGCCACGAAGTAGGACTGCGTGCCCGAGGAGAGGCCCACCGTGTACATGTGGTGCGCCCACACCACGAAGCCCACCACGCCGATGGCGACCATGGCATAGGCCATGCCGAGATAGCCGAACACGGGCTTGCGGGAGAAGGTGGACACGATGTGGGAGATCAGCCCGAAGCCGGGCAGAATCAGGATGTACACTTCGGGGTGGCCGAAGAACCAGAACAGGTGCTGGAACAGGATCGGGTCACCGCCGCCGGCCGGATCGAAGAAGGTGGTGCCGAAGTTGCGGTCCGTCAGCAGCATCGTGATGGCGCCGGCGAGGACGGGCAGCGACAGCAGCAGCAGGAAGCCGGTGATGAGCTGCGACCAGGCGAACAGCGGCATCTTGTGCAGCGTCATGCCCGGGGCGCGCATGTTGAAGATGGTGGTGATGAGGTTGATGGCGCCGAGCAGCGAGGACGCGCCGGCGACGTGCAGCGAGAAGATCAGCAGGTCCATGGCCGGGCCGGGATGGCCCAGCTTGGACGAGAGCGGGGGATAGATGGTCCAACCGCCGCCGAAGCCATTGGTGCCCGGCGCGCCTTCCACGAACAGCGAGGCCAGCGCCAGGATGAAGGCGGGCGGCAGCAGCCAGAAGGCGATGTTGTTGATGCGCGGGAACGCCGTGTCCGGCGCGCCGATCATCAGCGGGGCGAAGTAATTGCCGTAGCCGCCGATGAGCGCGGGCATCACCATGAAGAAGATCATGATGAGGCCGTGGCCGGTGGTGAACACGTTAAAGGTCTGCGGATCCTTGAAGATCTGCAGGCCCGGCTCCTGCAGTTCCATGCGGATGCCGATGGACAGGGCGCCGCCCACGATCCCCGCCACGATGGCGAAGATCAGGTACATCACGCCGATGTCCTTGTGATTGGTCGAGAACACCCACCGCTTCCAACCCGTGGGGATGTGCGAATCGTGGGTGTCGTGATCGTCGTGATGGCTGTGGGTGACTGCCTCGGTGGCCATTCCCGCTTTCCTCGTGTTCCCGGCGCCGGCCCCGTCCCGCCGCGCCGCATCTACCCTGGAAACCGCCCGGCCGTCCGCCGCGCGGGGAAGCATTGAAGGCCCGCGCGGGGCGGACCCTTTGAAATCAGCGCGCGGTCGCGGCGCCCTCGAGGCTGCCCGCGTCAGCGAGACTTCCCGCGTCAGCGAACTTGCCCTCGGCATCCTTGGCGGAGGCGAACTTGGCCTTGGCCTGAGCAACCCAGGCGTTGAAGTCGGCCTCGCTCACGGCGCGCACGGCGATGGGCATGAAGGCGTGGTCGCGGCCGCACAGCTCGGAGCACTGGCCGTAATAGATGCCTTCGCGGGTGATCTTGAACCAGCTCTCGTTCAGGCGGCCCGGCATGGCGTCGATCTTCACGCCGAAGGAGGGCACCGCGAAGGAATGGATCACGTCCGCCGCCGTCACCTGGATGCGGATGTTCTTGTTGATCGGCACCACCACCTCATTGTCCACCGCGAGGAGGCGAGGCTGTCCGGGCTTCAGGTCCTTCTCGGCGACCATGTAGGAATCGAAGCCGAAGCCGCCGTTGTCGGGATATTCGTAGGACCAGTACCACTGGTGGCCCGTCACCTTCACGGTGAGGTCGGGCTTGGGAATGTTCAGCTCAAGGTGCAGCAGCCGGAACGAGGGGATGGCGATGGCCACCAGGATGAGCACCGGCACCACCGTCCAGGCCACCTCGATCATGGTGTTGTGGCTGGTCTTGGAGGGCACCGGATTGGCGCGCTCGTTGAACCGCACCGCGACGATCACCAGCAGCACCAGCACGAACAGCGTGATCGCGGTGATGATGGTGACGAGGAGGACGTTGAAGCTGTGGATGTTCTCCATCACCGGCGTGACGGCATCCTGAAGGTTGATCTGCCACGGGGCGGGCTGGCCCATCTGGGCGTTCGCCCCCGCGCTCGCGAGCATCGCCGTGGCGAACACGCCGGCGGCGAGGGCAGCATCGCGCATACGGGCCGCGGTGCGAATGAGCGACATCATCTTCTACCCATCTCCCTGGCCGGCGGAGAACCGCCGGAATTTCCCTGCCGCCGGCGCGCCGTGGGGGCGCGTCACGAGGCCCTGTCCGAGTGCGAAACCCGTTTTGGCAGTCGCGTGCAACTGCGCTGTTTTTGGGCAGGCACTCTCCCTAGAATCCATCAAACACAATTGGGTTCGCCTTGCAATCGCCCCGGGTTGGTCGCCGATGCGACATTAAGTCGAACGGTCCGGAAGGCGCCCCGACCGGTCGTTCGCCCCCCCGCCGCGAGCCCTCGCCCCGCCTTGGTTTTGAAGCGTTACGCAGGCTCCGCCCCAGGCCCTGCTCGGGCCGGTGGACGACGGCACGGGGGACAATATGGCGCGCGTCCCGACGCAGCGGCAGCTCGGCCTGACCCAGCGGAATGAGGGCCGCAGAGAATCTCCCCGCCATCCCCCGCAGAAGCGATCCTGCCCCATTGTTGACGCGATGCGTTGGGCATTAAGGCATTGGTTCACGAAATCAGATAAGGCAGGATCGTCCGGCCTCCCCGCCGGACCCTGCCGGAGCTTGCGATGGTCCTGTCGTTCCGACTTCTTCCTGCCACTGAGACCGATCGCGCGGCGGCGCGTGGTACCGGAACGCATCGCGCCGGGGGGCGCGCGCTGGTGCTGCTCGGTGCCCTCGTGGTCGCGCTGATCGCGGCTGCGACGCCGGCGGCGGCCCAGGGCGTGGTGAAGTCGGTGTTCGGCGAATGGCAGATCCGCTGCGATACGCCGCCCGGCGCGCAGAGTGAGCAGTGCGTGCTGCTCCAGTCGGTGCAGGCCGAGGACCGGCCCAACGTCGGCCTTACCGTGATCGTCCTGAAGACCTCGGACCAGAAGAGCCGTCTTCTGCGCGTGCTCGCGCCGCTCGGCGTGCTGCTGCCCGCCGGCCTCGGCCTCAAGATCGACGACCAGGACATCGGCCGCGCGGGATTCGTGCGCTGCCTGCCCAACGGCTGCGTCGCCGAGGTGGTGATGGACGAGACCCTCGTCGGCCGCCTGAAGACCGGCAAGCTCGCCACCTTCATCATTTTCCAGACCCCCGAAGAAGGCATCGGCGTGCCGCTCAGCCTCAACGGATTCGGCCCCGGCTTCGACGCCCTAAAGTGATGGCCGTGCTGCGCTGATGGTCGCCACGCCGCGCTGATGACCGCCGCGCTGCGCTGACTTGCGGACGGCCATCCCGGCGCCGTCCGGACGGCATGGTTTCGACACGCTCGCCCGTCATGAGCGGTTTGGGGGCGCCACCGGGGGACGGGTGGCGTTGAGTTTGCTTGAAACCAGCCGTTGCGGAAGCCATTCCGATCCGTCAAGGATCGCAGCGGTGGGGGAGGACGTCGCGCATGCCAGTCGATGAACACGCCTTGTTCGGTGCAGCGCTGGCCTTCATGTGCGCCGCCGTACTCGCCGTCGTCGTCGCCAAGCGCATCGGCTTCTCACCCATCGTCGGCTACCTGCTCGTCGGCATCGCCATCGGCCCCATCGGCATCAACGTGGCCGACCCCGCGGTGGTGCATACCGTCGCCGAGCTGGGCGTGGTCATGCTCCTGTTCCTCGTGGGACTGGAGCTGAAGCCCTCGCACCTGCTCTCCATGGGGCATTACATCTTCGGCCTGGGCACGGCGCAGCTCGTGCTCACCTCCCTCGCCTTTGCGCTGCTCGCCTATTTCGGCCTCGGCTTCGGCGTCGCGGCGGCGGTGATCTCGGGCCTCGCGTTGTCGGTGTCGGGCACGGCCATCGCGCTCCAGCTGCTGGGCGAGCGCGGCGACCTCGGCAGCCCTTACGGCCAGCGCACCTTCTCCATTCTCCTGTTCCAGGACATCGCCGTGGTGCCGCTGCTGGCGCTGGTGCCACTGCTCGCGCCCGGCGGGGAGAGCGAGATCCACGATCCCAAGGGCACGCTGGTCCAGGCGGCCATGGCCGTGGGTGCCATCGCGGTGATCGTGGTGGCCGGCCGCTATCTGCTCAATCCGTTGTTCCGCGTGCTGGCCCGCTCCGGCGCGCGCGAGGCGATGACGGCGGCGGCGCTGATGGTGGTGCTCGGTGCCGCGGGCCTCATGGAAATGGCCGGCATGTCGGCCGCCATGGGCGCGTTCCTCGCCGGCCTGCTTTTGTCCGAAAGCACCTTCCGGCACGAACTCGAAGCCAATGTGGATGCCTTCCGCGGCCTGCTGCTCGCCATCTTCTTCATGAGCATCGGCATGACGCTGAACATCGACGTGATCCTCCACCACATCCCGCGCCTCGTGGTGGGCGCGCTGGCGGTGGCGGTCATCAAGTCGGTAGTGGTCTATCTGGTGTTCCGCGCCGACAACATCGCCCCCGGCGATTCCCTGCGCGCCGCGGTGGCGCTGATGGCGGCCGGCGAATTCGCTTTCGTGCTGTTCCCGCTCGGCCTCGCCAACGGCATCCTGCGCAACGAGCAGGCGGACCTGCTGATCGCGCTGGCCGCCCTCACCATGGTGCTTGGCCCGCTGCTGTTCGCCGGCGTCTCGCGCTTCCTGCCGCGCTTCACTCCGGCCGCGCCCGAGCCGCCCGCCGACGATTTCACCGATGCCGACGGCTCCGTGCTGGTCATCGGCTTCGGCCGGTTCGGACAGATCGTCTCCCAGTGCCTTCTGGCGCAGGACGTGAGCGTCACCATCATCGACAAGGACGTGGAGATGATCCAGAGCGCCGGCCGGTTCGGCGTTCACATCTATTACGGCGACGGCACCCGGCTCGACGTGCTCCGCGCGGCGGGCGCCGAGAACATGGAAGTGATCTGCGTCTGCGTGGACAACAAGGAAGACGCCAACCGCATCGTGGAGATCGTGCGCGCCTCCATTCAGGGGCCGCGCCTGTTCGTGCGCAGCTTCGATCGCGTGCACTCCATGGAGTTGGTCCGCCTCGGCGTCGATTTCGAGCTGCGCGAGACGCTCGAATCGGCCCTCTCCTTCGGCGCCCGCACTCTGGAGGCGCTCGGCGTGAGCGAGAGCGCCGCCGAGGCCCGCATCACCGACGTGCGCGAGCGCGACCGTGCCCGGCTGGAGCGGCAGATGCAGGACGGCCTGTTCGCCGGCGGCGACGCCTTCGCCCGCCCCAAGGTGGAGCCCGAGCCCCTCACCGAGCCGGAGCGCCGCGCCCGCCCGCTCAATCCGGAAGCGCAGGACATCCTCAGCCACGAGACCGAATTCTCTGGGTGACCTCTCCCCCTCGTAGGAGAGGGGTTCCATCGGCCGCCGCCGGGACCGTCCGCATCCGGTCCCCCATCCCGTCAATTCCCCTGATCCAACCGAAGCATGTCGTGATTTCGGCAGGACGATGGCGTAAGCTCCTGCCAAGATTTCGGGCAGAAGCCGGAGCGGACGCCTTCGCCCGCGCAGGTCCGGAATCGGACGGAGTCGGTGGATGGATCAGTTTGTGGAAATGCTGCGCGCGGCCCAGGGCGGGCAGGCCATGGACAATATCGGCCGCATGTACGGCCTTTCCGCGCAGCAGGCCCAGCAGGTCGCCGAGGCTGTGATGCCCGCGTTCGCCGAGGCGTTCAAGCAGGCCTCCCAATCCCCCGAATCCCTCGCCGCCTTGATGGCCCTGATGACCAGCGGCCCCTATGGCGCCTTCTATTCCCAGCCCGCCGCGCCGGCCGAACTGACCCGCGCCGGGTCCGAGGCGCTCGACACCGTCTTCGGCTCGTCGGAAGTCAGCCGCGCGGTGGCAGCCCATGTGGCCTCCTCCACCGGCCTCGGCATGGCCATGGTGAAGCAGGTGATGCCCACCTACGCCACGCTGGTCGTGGGCGGGCTCGCCAAGTCGCTGGCCGCCTCCGGCGCCCTGCAGCAGATGCTCGCCGCCATGCTGAGCCGCATGCCCGGGCAGACCGAGCAGAAGATCGCGCCGATCTCGTCGGGCAATCCCTGGATCGATGCGTTCCTGGCCTTCACCAGCACCGCCACCGAGCAGGGCGGCCGGCCCTATGCCACCGGCAATCCCTGGGCCGACGCCTATGCCCAGATGATGTTCCAGCGCGCCGCCCCGGCCCCCGCGCCCCAGCGCAACCCCGCCACCGCATGGCAGGACGTGGTGAACGCCATGACCAAGACGATGACCCAGGCCGGCGTGCCGCCCACCCGCGAGAAGCCGCCGGAGCCCCCGCCCGCGCCGCTGCTGCCGTTCCAGAACTTCTTCGCCCAGATGTTCGCCCAGGGCTTCCCGCCGCCCTTTCCGCCCCCCGCGCAGCCCGGCGCGGCGGATGCAAGCCGGCAGGCCTACAGCGTGCCCGACTTCTGGCTCGACATCATGCGCTCCGCCGCCGCCTCCATGGCCGCCGCCACCCAGAGCATGAGCGCGGCCGCGCAGAACATGCAGAATGTGCAGGAGGCCGAGACCCTCCCGCCGGACCGCCCCCGCATCGGCCGTGCCGACAGCGACAAGTCATCGGGCGGCGGCAAGTAGAGCCGCGGAAAGTGAGGCCAAGACAAGCAGGGCCAGGCCGATAAAAATCGACCCGCGCCGGTTGCGGTCGGCGCGGGTCGAGGAACGGCGGAATCGAGGGGCGCTTCCGCCGGATCAGGTTCAATCAGTCAGCCGGGTTGCCCCGCCACGCGGCCAGCCGCGCCGCCGCCCGGCGTTCCCGGACGCGGGTTACCAGCGTCTGGGTCGGATCCTCGAACAGCGGGGTGGCGGCGGCATCGCGCAGGTCCGCCCGCGTCACACCGATGTCGCGCAGCATGTGATCGTCGAGATGGGAGAGCTCGGCCATCATCTGCCGTCGCTCCATGACGCGGCCGATGGTCTTCACCGACTGCAAGCCCTTGGCCGCGACGCCGACGGCCGAGAGGCACAAAGCGGCGACGAGTTCGCCGGCGGGGGCGAAGGGGGTCCTGCGGGTTTCACCATGGTACGTCATCTTCATCTCCGTTGCCTGGATGCGCTCCGCCGACCCTCCTTTCCGGGGCCGTGATGGTCTGAACACACCCGGCATGTGCCGACGGGCCCGATAAGCCCCCTGACACCCCGGTGAAACCACCCGATTTCGCGCCGCATCCAATCGGCAGGACCTTTCTGGATGCTTCGCACAAATCACGCTAGCGAATGTTTTTCATCTCTCGTATCGTTTTGTGTGATGATTGCGGCGACGGGGCGGCCGGCCCATGCAGCCGGCGCAGGGCAGCCCCTCAGGAGCGCGACGATGACGGCCATGCTCGACCCCGACCAGCTGAGAACCTTTGTGGCGATTGCGGAAACGGGCAGTTTCACCAAGGCGGCGGAGGTGGTCCACAAAACCCAGTCGGCGGTTTCCATGCAGATGAAGCGGCTGGAGGAGCGGGTCGGCCGCCCCGTGTTCGTCCGCGACGGCCGCGCCTCCCGCCTGACCGAGGACGGCGAGCGCCTCCTGGACTACGCCCGGCGCATCGTGAAGCTGAACATGGAGGCCGTCTCCAGCTTCGCCGACGCGGAGCTCTCGGGGCGCGTGTGCCTCGGCGTTCCGGACGATTACGCGGATCGCTATCTGCCTGATATCATGGCGCGATTTTCGCGCACGCATCCGTCGGTCGAGCTGACCGTCATCTGCGAACCGACAGCCGAACTGGTGCAATATATTGCCGCCGGCACCATCGATCTCGCCATCATCACCGCCACCGAGATCACCTCGCGCAACGCCCATGTGATCCGCCGGGAGCGCCTGCTCTGGGTCTCCTCCGCCCGCCATGCGGCGCATCTGGAAACGCCGGTGCCGCTGGCATTGGGGCGGACCACCTGCCAGTGGCGGGAAATCGCCGTCTCGCGCCTGGCGGGGGCCGGGCGGGGGCACCGCATCCTTTACACCAGCCCCAATTGCGGCGCGGTGGTCGCGGCAGTTCTCTCGGGCCTTGCGGTATCGGTTCTGCCGGAATCGGCGCTGCGGACGGGGATGCGCGTGCTTGGCGCGGCAGAAGGCTATCCCCCCCTACCCCCTTGCGATATCGGACTTTTGCGCAACCGGCACGAGCCGTCACCGCTCGCCGATGCTCTGGCGCAGCACATCGTCCAGGGCCTCGACAACCTCACGGACGCAGACGCGGCGGAATAGGCGCGGCCCTCAGAGCATCTCGGCGTAGCGCTCGTAGGCATCCTCGACGGTCAGGATGTGCGCGCGCATGGCCTGCGCGGCCTCCCCCTTGTCGGCGCGCAGGATGGCCCGAACCACCCTGTCGTGCTCCTCATAGGAGCGGGCGAGGCGCCCAAGGGTGCGGAACTGCGCGCGGCGGAACGGCTGCAGGCGGGCGCGGGTCGCCAGCGTCAGTTCGGTCAGATACTCATTGTGGCTGCCGGCATAGAGCGTGGTGTGGAATCGCTCGTTCAGCAGCGTGTAGCTGCTCTCGTCCCCCCTGCGGGTGAGGTCGGCCAGCTCGGCATGGATGGATTCGAGCCCCGCCCGCTCGGCCGGCGTCATGTTCACCGCGCTCAGGCCGGCGCACAGGGCTTCCAGCTCTGCCATCACATCAAACATGCCGCGCAGCCGTTCCAGAGAGGGCTGGGCCACGAGCGCGCTGCGGTGGGGCCGCGCTTCCACGAGGCCGGAAGCGGCAAGGTCTCGCAATGCCTCGCGAACCGGCGTGCGGGAGACGCCGTAACGCTTTGCGATATCGACCTCTTCCAGCGCCGTGCCGGGCGCGAGGCGTCCCCGCACGATGTCGTCGGCGATCTGCAGGCGCAGTTCCTCCGTGCGCGTCACTGGCCGGCCGACTGTGCGGCGCTTGCGCACGCGCGGCGCGGGATCCGACGTCTTCAGTGGAGATGGCGCGAACAGGGTCATGTGCAGGATTTTACCGGGATTCCCGCCTGAGGCGAAATCCGTGAAACGTCGTAAGCCGGCGGCGCGCTACGCCGTCGGCTCGTCGATAACGGAGACATGGGCGCCCACCACGCGCCAGCCGTCCGGCTGTCGCACCCAGGTCTGCTGCTGGCGCCCGACCTTGCCCGGCGCGTTGTCGCGATAGAACAGGGTGGAGGCGACGGCGAAGTCGTGCCCGTAGGTGGTGATCACCGTCTGCGCGAGGCTGCGCGCAAGGCCAACGGGCGAGCGGCCGCGACGGAAGGCGCGAATGGCGTCCATGCCATAGAGGTTCTCGCCACCACCAAAGCGGATCGTGCGGGGGTCATCATGGAACAGGGCTTCCAGCGTCTCCACGTCGTTGCCGACGAGCGCGGCCTCATAGCGCGCGAACGCGGCCTCCACCTCGGCCTTCACCTCGGGAATGTCGATCTCCAACGGGTTCTCCTTCACAGGGTTGCGGCGGGGGCTGC
>JAEZMT010000288.1 GCA_023442085.1 Pseudomonadota bacterium
TGTTCGCCTCGCTCATGGCCATCACCGGCATCACGCTGCTCAAGGCGCTGATGCGGCTGGAGACGGACGTGAGCGAGACGCAGGTGAAGTGGCTGGTGGTCGCCAACATCATCTTCGTCGCCGCCTATGGCGTGCTGGCGGTCACCGACCGCTTCCACGCCGGCGCGCGCGAGGATTGAGGGGGCGATCCCGCCTCACGGAGCCGCCCCACCCCTGCCCCATCGTCAAGCCCCAGCCGCGGCAAAGGCGCGCGATGTCTGGACTGGGGCGGCAAAATCGCTACTTTCGCGCCGCCGCCGGGCCGCGACCGCCGCCCGGCAACCGCCATTTCAAGCCGAGCCTCATGTGCGGCAGATCATGTCCGCGCGGGTTCGCCTGTTGATCGCCGAAGGACGTCGCGCCCCGTGACCCAAAATGCCCCCCAGCTTTCCCTCTCCCGCGACAAGATCAAGGTGCTGCTCCTCGAAGGCGTCAACGACAGCGCCGTGGAGATGATGCTCGCCGCCGGCTACACCAACCTGAGCCGCCTGCCCAAGGCGCTGGACGGGGAGGCGCTGAAGGAGGCGCTGAAGGGCGTCTACCTGCTCGGCATCCGCTCGCGCACCCAGATCACCGCCGATGTTCTGGAGGCCGCGGACCGCCTCATCGCCATCGGCTGCTTCAGCGTCGGCACCAACCAGGTGGACATCGACGCCACCCGCATCGCCGGCATCCCGGTGTTCAATGCCCCCTTCTCCAACACCCGCAGCGTGGCGGAGCTGGTGATCGGCGAGATCGTGATGCTGCTGCGCCGCATCCCCAACCGCTCCGCCGCCGCCCATGAAGGGCTCTGGGACAAGTCGGCCACCGACAGCCACGAGGTGCGCGGCAAGACGCTGGGCATCATCGGCTACGGCAACATCGGCTCGCAGCTCTCCAACCTCGCCGAAGCGATGGGCATGCGGGTGATCTATTACGATCACACCGACAAGCTCCGCCACGGCAACACCGAACCGGTGGCGACCATGGCCGATGTGCTCGCCCAGAGCGACGTGGTGAGCCTGCACGTCCCCGAGACCCCCGCCACCCACGGACTGATCGGGCGCGCCGAGATCGCCGCCATGAAGAAGGGCGCCTATCTCATCAACAACAGCCGCGGCACGGTGGTGGACCTCGACGCCCTCGCCGACGCGTTGAAGGAAGGTCGCCTGCGCGGCGCGGCGGTGGACGTGTTCCCCGTGGAGCCCAGCGCCAACGGCCAGAAGTTCGTCTCCCCGCTGCAGGGCCTGCCCAACGTCATCCTCACGCCGCACATCGGCGGCTCCACCGAGGAGGCGCAGGAGCGCATCGGCGCCGAGGTGGCGCGCAAGCTGCTCGACTATTCGGACACCGGCTCCACCATGGGCGCGGTGAACTTCCCGCAGGTGCAGCTGCCCGCGCGTCCCACCGGCACCCGCTTCATCCAGGTGCAGCGCAACCTGCCCGGCATGCTCGGCCGCCTCAACGAGGTGCTGGCCCGCCACGCGGTCAACATCGCGGCGCAGTATTACGAGACCAATGCCGACATCGGCTATGTGGTGCTCGACGCGGACGCCTCCGCCGTGGACAGCCAGGCCATCCTCGCCGACATCCGCGCGCTCGAAGGCACCATCCGCGCCCGGCTGCTCTACGAATACAAGGCCTGATCCACCGGCCCCCACCTTTCCCTCCGCCCAATGGCCCCCTTGCCAAAAGGGGGCTCCGCCTGCGTTGATACGGCAACGCTTGGCCGCGTTGACGGCGGAGCACCATGGGGGAAGCGCGCATGGGTATCGGGCGGTCGGGATCGGTCTTCTCTCACCCGTTGGGCCGGCTTGCGCTGGGGCTTCCGGCGCTCGCTTGCGCCGCCGTGCTCGCCTGCGCCGCGCCTGTCCGGGCGGCGGAAAATCTCGACTCCTATCTCGAAGGCGTGCGCGCCAAATACGGACTGCCGGCGCTGGCGGCCGCCGTGACCCGATCGGGCGAGATCGTCGCCTCGGGTGCGGCGGGCAAGCGGGCCATCGGCATCGATGTGCCGGTGACGGTGGAGGACCGCTTCCACCTCGGCTCCGACACCAAGGCCTTTACAGCCACCATCGCCGGGACGCTGGTGGAGGAAGGCAGGATCAAGTGGTCGAGCACCCTCGGCGAGGTGCTGGGCGGCAAGGTGAAGGACATGAACCCGAAGCTCGCGGCGGTGACGCTGGAGCAGCTTCTGTCCCACACCAGCGGCATCCCCTCCGACAATGCGGACACCATCGCCATCTACTTCAATGCGGTGGGCTTCGAGAAGACGCCCACGGCCTTGCGCATCGACGCGCTGGAGCGGTGGAAGAAGAACGCGCCGGAGGTGCCCAAGACCGGCTCGCCGTTCCAGTATTCCAACCTCGGCTACACGTTCGCCGGCGCCATGCTGGAGGAGGTCTCCGGCAAGCCGTGGGAGCGCCTGGTGGAGGAGCGCATCTATGCGCCGCTCGGCCTGAAGAGCGCCGGGTTCGGCCCGCAGGCCACCTTCGGCAAGTATGATGCCGCCATCGGCCACATGCTGGACGACAAGGGCACCCCCACGGCCATGGCCTGGGGTCCGTCGGCGGACATCCCGCCCGTGATCGGTCCTGCCGGCATCGGCCATATGTCTGTTCTGGATTTCGCCCGCTGGGGCGACTGGAACGCCGGGCAGGGCAAGCGCGGTCCCAAGATCGTCTCGCCGGAGACGCTGGCCGTCATCCACAAGCCCCACGTCACCACCCCGCCCTTCAAGAACCCGCCTCCCGGCACCCCCTCCGCCGGCGACTATGCCTTTGGCTGGGGCGTGGTGAAGCTCGACTGGACGAAGACGCCGGTGCTCACCCACAATGGCTCTAACAGCATGAACTTCGCCAAGATCCTGGTGGAGCCGGCGAGCGACCTCTCGGTGGAGGTGGTGGCCAATTATCCCGGCCAGACCGCCGAGGACGCCGCCACCGAAGTGGTGAAGCACCTCTACGGGCAGTTCGCCCCGAAGTGAGGGGAAGGGATTGCCTTCTCCCTTGCGGGAGAGGGGAGAGGCGAGACCGCGCCGTCAGCCGCCCCCTACCTCCCCCGCTCCTTGATCTTCATCAACGCTCCTCAGCCGGCTAAGGCTCATGATTTCACGCGGTTTTTCAGCCGCGGATGGCGCGCGCCTCGGCGCCGAAGGAGCACAGCATGGCCAGCATCGACGATCTCACGCCCGCGGCCGGCACCGACGCCATTCCCGCCGAGATGGAACGCTCGCTGGCCGAGGAGCGCCAGCTGGCGGCACAGGAGGCGGAGCTGTCCGCCGTCGCCGCCCTCTCCGCCTCCCTCGAAGAGCCCCAGCCTGCCGCGGCGGCGGGCGTGGACGAGGTGAAGGCCGGCATAGCCGCCATTCTCGCGGGTGCCGCGCCGGACGACGCCGTGCGGCTGCGCAAATCCCTCGGCCTGCCCAAGCCCGCAGGCACCCCCGCGGGCCAGCCGCGCGTGACCAGCGACGAGCTCTCCGACGACTGGCGCACCGGCGGCTATCCCTTCAAATACAAGATGCTGCGGCGGGATTACGAGCAGCAGAAGTTCATCCTCCAGACCGAGCTTCTGAAGCTGCAGTCGTGGGTGAAGGAAAGCCGCCAGCGGGTCATCATCCTGTTCGAGGGGCGGGACGCGGCCGGCAAGGGCGGCGCCATCAAGCGCTTCATGGAGCACCTCAATCCCCGTGGCGCGCGGGTGGTGGCGCTGGAGAAGCCGAGCGAGGTGGAGCGCGGCCAGTGGTATTTCCAGCGCTATGTGGAGCACCTGCCCACCACGGGCGAGATCGTCATGTTCGACCGCAGCTGGTACAACCGCGCCGGCGTCGAGCGGGTAATGGGCTTCTGCACGGACGACGAATATCGCGAGTTTCTGCGTCAGGCGCCGGAGTTCGAGCGCAACCTCGTGCGCAGCGGCATCCACCTCATCAAGTTCTGGTTCTCGGTGAGCCGCGACGAGCAGCGCCGCCGCTTCAAGGAGCGCAAGGTGCATCCGCTGAAGCAGTGGAAGCTTTCGCCCGTGGATCTCGCCTCCCTGGACAAGTGGGACGACTACACCCGCGCCAAGGAAGCCATGTTCTTCCACACCGACACGGCGGATTCGCCCTGGACGGTCATCAAGTCCGACGACAAGAAGCGCGCCCGCATCAATGCCATGCGCTACGTGCTGCATTCCCTGCCCTACAAGGACAAGGACCAGAAGCGCATCGGCCCGCTGGAGACCCTGCTGGTGGGCCGCGCCAACACGGTTCACGAGCGCGGCGAGTACGTGATGGGCGGGCGCTAGAGCACGCGCCACGGCCTGTTTGCGGTGGTGTCGGAATGACTTGTCTCGCCGGCGGCATCGACGGTATGTCCTGTTGTGGCGATGTATTTTCGCGCCACGACAGGGGCGGCAGCCTGAGGCATGGATAACGCCACGCGTTCGGAGCGCACGAAGTCCGCCGTCATCGCGGCGGCGCTCGCCATCATAGCCCGCGACGGCGCCGGCCGCCTGACCCTCGATGCCATCGCCCGGGAGAGCGGCGTCAGCAAGGGCGGGCTGCTGCACCAGTTTCCCACCAAGAGGGCCGTGCTCGCGGCGCTGCTGGAGCAGCAGGCGGACCATTACGACAGCTTCGCCCAGGCGTTCCGGGAGGCGCATGGGGCGGACTATGCCGAGCCGGTCCTGGCCGCGCAGATCGCCGCCTATCGCGAGGTGATGAAGGGGGCCAATTCGATCACCTCCGCCATCCTCGCCGCCATCGCCGAGGATCCGACCTTCCTCAACCCGCTGCAGGAGCGCGAGCAGGCGTCCCTCGCGCTCATCCGCGAGCAGGCGGCGGACCCGGAGCAGGCCCTCAGCCGCCTCTATTCGGCTCAGGGTCTCGCCCTCTCCACCATTCTGGGGCTCTGCCCGCTCAGCGCGGACGCCCGCGAGCGGATGTTC
>JAEZMT010000249.1 GCA_023442085.1 Pseudomonadota bacterium
GCGCGAGCCTGCTGTCCGCGGTGATCGGCGCGCTCTCCATCCGGACGCGCGGCATCTACTTCTGCATGGTGACCTTGGCGCTGGCGCAGCTCGTCTATTACGTCGCGCTCCAGGCCTCCGGCTGGACGGGAGGCGAGAACGGCCTGCGCGGCTTCACCGTGGCCAAGGCCGACCTGATCGGCGGCTTCTCGGTGAACCTCCT
The DNA here is from genome assembly GCA_023442085.1 of Pseudomonadota bacterium. Taxonomy (GTDB): domain Bacteria; phylum Pseudomonadota; class Alphaproteobacteria; order Rhizobiales; family Xanthobacteraceae; genus Xanthobacter. The sequence continues at coordinate 203 of JAEZMT010000249.1, forward strand.
GAATCCGCTGGCGAAGTACTATTTCATCATGTTCTTCGCCGCGCTGGCGCTGTGGTTTGTCTCTCGGGTGCTGAACTCACCCTTCGGCGCCGCCATCGAGGCGGTGCGCGAGAATGAGACCCGCGCCCGCGCTTGCGGCTTCGATGTGGAGCGCACCAAGCTCCTGTCCTTCGTCCTCTCCGGCGCCCTGTGCGGCCTCGCTGGCACGCTCTCGGCCCTGCACCTCTCCATCGTGCCGCTCGATGCCTTGAGCGTCCACACCTCGTCCATCGTGGTGATGATGACGATGCTGGGCGGGGCGGGCTCCTTCTTCGGGCCGTTCGTGGGGGCGCTGGTGTTCCTGCTCATCGAGGATGTCGCCTCGCTGTGGACCTCCCACTGGCAGCTCATCGTCGGCATCGTCTTCATCCTGTTCGTGCTGTTCCTGCCCAAGGGCATCTGGGGCAGCCTGATCCAGATCGTGCGCCGCAGGAGGGCGTCATGACCGCGCTGATGGAAGTGACCGACGTGGGCCGCTCCTTCGGCGGATTCGTCGCGCTCGCCGGCATTTCGGCCAGCTTCGAGCGGAACAAGGTGACGGCGGTGATCGGCCCCAACGGCGCCGGCAAGAGCACGTTCTTCAATGTGCTGTCCGGCGTGCTCCAGCCGTCCACCGGCTCCATCCGCTTCAAGGGACAGGAACTGAAGGGGCTGAAGCAACACCGCTTCGCCCATCTCGGTATCGCGCGCTCCTACCAGATCACCAACCTCTTCCCCGAGCTTTCGGTGGAGGAAAATGTCCGGGTGGCCGCGCAGGCGCTGAAGACGCGCTATGACGTGTTCAGCCATCGCGACCGCTACCCGGAGCTGGTGCAGAAGGCGGATGCGGCTCTTGCAGAAGTGGGCCTCACCCATCGCCGCGCCCGCCGCGCCCGTGACTTGGCCCATGGCGAGCAGAGGGCGCTGGAGATCGCCATCGCGCTGGTGGCGGACCCCGAGCTGCTGCTGCTGGATGAGCCGACTGCCGGCATGGGGCCGGAAGAGACCAAGGAGATGGTGGCGCTCATCGAGCGCCTCGCGGCGGACCGCACCATTCTCCTCGTCGAGCACAAGATGAAGATGATCCTCGGCCTGTCGGACCGGATCCTCGTGCTGCATCACGGCCGGCTCATCGCCGACGGCACGCCAGCCGCCGTGCAGGCCGATCCCGAAGTCCGCCGCGTCTATCTGGGGCAGAACGATGGCTATGCTTGAGGTCCAGAAGCTCAACGCCTGGTACGGGCCGAGCCACGTCGTCCATGACCTGACCTTCAGCATCGATGAGGGCGAGATCGTCGCCCTCGTCGGCCGCAACGGCGCGGGCAAGACCTCGACGCTCCGGGCGATCATGGGGCTGATGCCGCGCGCGGAAGGCCGGGTGACCTTCGACGGCAAGGATCTCCTGCCGCTCGGCGCCCACGCGCGCTTCCGCCTCGGCCTCGGCTATGTGCCGGAGGAGCGGCGCATCGTCCCCGGCCTCAGCGTGCGGGAAAATCTGCAGCTCGGCCTCGTGGCCGCCGCGCGCACGGACGAGCGGGAGGCGATCGACGAGATCGCCAAGAGCTTTCCGCGCCTCAAGGAGCGGCTGGAGCAGCAGGGAACCACCATGTCCGGCGGCGAGCAGCAGATGCTCGCTATCGCCCGCGCCATCATCTCGAAGCCAAAGATGGTGCTGCTGGACGAGCCATCGGAAGGCATCATGCCGGTTCTGGTGGAGGAGATGGGCGTGCTCTTCCGGCGCCTGAGGGATCAGGGCACGACCCTGCTGCTGGTCGAGCAGAACGTCGAGTGGGCGCTCAATCTGGCGAGCCGCGCCATCATCATCGATCAGGGCGAGCTGGTGCATCAGTCGAGCGCTGCTGAACTCCTCGCCGACAAGGACATCCAGGACCGCTATTGTGCGGTCTGAGCGGCGCCGCCTCAGACCGGCGCGCGCGAACGAGAACAAGGGGAGGACCATCCCGTGGAACTGACCGGCGAATATCGCATCAGCGCCCCGCGCGAGACCGTGTGGAAAGCCATCCTCGATCCGGAGGTGCTCAAGCGCTGCATCCCGGGCTGCAAGGAGCTGGAGCAGACCGGTGACAATGCCTATGCCGCCAAGGTGCAGGTGAAGGTGGGGCCGGTATCCGCCACCTTTTCCGGCTCGGTGGAACTGACCGACATGGAGGCGCCCGTCGGCTGCCGCATCGTCGGGCAGGGCAATGGCGGCATCGCCGGCTTCGCCAAGGGCGAGGCCAAGGTGTCGCTGGCGGAGGATGGCGCCGACACAATCCTCACCTACGTTGCTGATGCGCAGATCGGCGGCAAGCTCGCCTCCCTCGGCGGACGCCTCGTGCAGGCGACCGCGAAGAAGCTGTCCGACCAGTTCTTCACCAGCTTCGCCGATGCGCTGAATGCGCCGGTGGAGACGCCTCCGGCGGCAGAGGCATCCTGAGGGCGGGAGCGATCGGGAGGCCGGCGCCGACCGGCCTCATCTCGCCGCGCGTCACTTTATGTGCGCCGCATACTCCTCCGGCTTGAAGCCGACGATCAGATCGCGCCCGTGCTCCAGCACCGGGCGCTTGATCATGGAGGGATGCGCCAGCATCAGCGCCAGCGCCTTGGCCTCGTCGATATCTGCCTTATCGGCATCCGGTAGCTTCCTGAAGGTGGTGCCGGCCCGGTTAAGCAGCTTCTCCCAGCCGACCTTCCTCGCCCAACCCTGAAGAGTCTTCGTATCGATGCCGGCCGACTTGTAGTCGTGGAAGGCGTAGGCGACGCCCTTTCCATCAAGCCACGCGCGGGCCTTCTTCATGGTGTCGCAGGCCTTGATGCCATAGATCGTCGTCGTCATCGCAATCCCCTGTCTGAAAGCGCGAACCTTACCCGAGCGCGTGACGACGCGCGCGCGGCTTTCGCGTCGCAGGGCCGTTGAACGGCTCCTGCTGCTCATGTAACATATCAGTGCAATCCCAATTGGACGGGAAATAAAAGGCAGGGCAGGACGCATGAAGACCTATCGGGGAGATCGCACCATCGACGGCATCGCGGTGACGGTGGACGGCAAGCCGCTGCCGCAGCGCACCGACATCGCCAAATTGAGCAGCGACGGCTTCGAGTGGAGCTATGAGGGGCAGGCCCCCGCCCAGCTCGCGCTCGCGCTTCTCGCCGACCATCTCGGCGACGACAGGCGTGCCTATGCGCTGCATGACCAGTTCATGCGCGACGTGGTGGCTAATTTCGCCAACGAATGGGAGATGACCTCGGACGACATCGCCGCAGCCATCCATCGCGTCGCAGCCTGAGCCACAGGTCGCCCCAACGCTTGACGGCGGTGAGCGAATCCGTCGTCACATTTTTATT